>NZ_JAHBDE010000005.1:0-161689 GCF_019956175.1 Pseudomonas sp. BF-R-30
AAAGCGGTGTGTCAGTCAAAGCTGATGTCGACTGATGTACCGCTTTCGCGAGCAAGCCCGCTCCCACATTTGGTCGGTGCCGCTTGTTGTTAAGCAGTTTTCCAGGTGATTTCTTCTTCACCATCGGCGCTGATGCGGATCCAGCGGTCCGCCGTCTCTTCACCTTCTTCCTCGACCCAGGTGCCCGGTGCACAACGCACTTCCACGTTGAGCGCGGCAAACGCGGCGCGGGCGCAGGCGATGTCGTCGTCCCATGGGGTCTGGTCGCTTTCCAGATACAGGCTGTTCCATTTGCCGACGGCTTTTGGCAGCCAGGTCACTGGCACGTTGCCAGCCTTGCACTTGTAGGTCTGGCCCTTCTGGACCCAATCGGTGCACGGACCCAATGCCGCACCGAGCCAGGCGGCAATGGCTTTGTGGTCGACGTCGGCGTCTTTCAGGTAAATCTCGATATCGGGTTGGCGCATGGATGTCCTCACTGCGGGTCTGAAAAATCCATTCGCGGATTTAGCCGGTCTTGAGCATTTGCCCGAGACCAAAAATTAAGGTTATTGAAGTACGAAATAATCGTAGCGCATCGACACGGTGACCTCGAACGGCTCGGCCTGTTCGATAACGGCAGCACGGCGCTCGGCACTGGCGCGCCAGCCATGGGGCGTCATGGCCAGCAGGTTCGCCCGGTCCTGACCGCTTTGCAGCGTCAGTTTGAATTCCAGGGTTTCGCTGTGGGCCAGCGCCATGCCTTCCGGCACCAGGGCCAGGTGCTTGTCGTCAGTGTATTCACGGACTTCGTCGTACAGCCGCTCACGCAGTTCCATCAGGTGGCCGCTGGTCGGCCCGACTTTCATCAGGCCGCCGCCAACACTGAGCAGGCGCTTGGCTTCTTCCCAATCCAGCGGGCTGAAGACGCTGGCCAGGAACTGGCAACTGCCGGAAGCCAACGGCACCCGCGCCATGCTGGCGATCAACCAGGTCAGCTGCGGGTTGCGTTTGCAGGCGCGTTTGACCGCTTCGCGGGAGATGTCCAGGGCATAACCTTCGGCATCTGGCAGGGCCTCGGCGATTTGCGCGGTGTAGTAACCCTCGCCACAACCGATGTCCAGCCAGTGCTGTGGTGCTACACCTGCCGCCAGCTCCGCCAGACGCTTGGCCACCGGGGCGTAGTGCCCGGCGTTCAAGAAGTCGCGACGGGCTTCGACCATTGCCTGGTTATCCCCAGGGTCACGGCTGTTCTTGTGCTGCACCGGCAACAGGTTCAAGTAACCCTGGCGCGCACGGTCGAAACGATGCCCGGCGGGGCAGGCCACGCCGTTGTCCACCGCATTGAGCGGCTCACTGCAGATCGGGCACGCAAGCATCAGGCGAGCAACTTGATCAGGGTCTGGTAGTAGATTTCGGTCAGTACGTCGAGATCGGCTGCCAGCACGCGTTCGTTGACCTGGTGGATGGTCGCGTTGACCGGGCCCAGCTCAACAACCTGGGTACCCATGGTTGCGATGAAACGGCCGTCGGAGGTACCACCGCTGGTGGACGCCTTGGTTTCACGACCGGTGATGTCCTTGATGCTCGACGATACCGCGTCGAGCAGCGCGCCAGGTTCGGTGAGGAACGGCAGGCCGGACAGCGCCCAGTCGATGTGCCAGTCCAGGCCATGCTTGTCGAGGATGTCGGCGACGCGCTTTTGCAGGCCTTCGACCGTCGATTCGGTGGAGAAACGGAAGTTGAACACCGCCACCAGGTCACCCGGGATCACGTTGGTCGCACCGGTGCCGGAGTTGACGTTGGAGATCTGGAAACTGGTGGGCGGGAAGAAATCGTTACCGTGATCCCAGTGCTCGGCAGCCAGTTCGGCCAGGGCCGGGGCAGCGAGGTGGATCGGGTTCTTGGCCAGGTGCGGGTAGGCCACGTGGCCTTGCACACCGCGCACGGTCAGCTTGGCGCCGAGGGAGCCGCGACGACCGTTCTTGACCACGTCACCCACCAGGGTGGTGCTCGACGGTTCGCCGACGATGCACCAGTCCAGACGTTCCTTGCGCGCAGCGAGGCGTTCGACCACGGCCTTGGTGCCGTGATGCGCCGGGCCTTCTTCGTCGCTGGTGATCAGGAAGGCGACTTTGCCCTTGTGATTCGGGTAGTCGGTGACAAAACGCTCGGAGGCGACGGTCATGGCGGCGAGGCTGCCTTTCATGTCGGCGGCGCCACGGCCGCAGAGCATGCCGTGTTCGTCGATCAGCGCGTTGAACGGTTCGATCTGCCAGGCCGCCACCGGGCCGGTCGGGACCACGTCGGTGTGGCCGGCGAAGCACAGCACCGGACCGTCGTCCTGGCCGTGTGTGGCCCAGAAGTTATCTACATCTTCGATGCGCATCGGTTCCAGGGTGAAACCGGCATCGCCCAGGCGCTGCATCATCTGCTTCTGGCAATCGGCGTCGATCGGCGTCACGGACGGACGGCGGATCAGGTCGATGGCGAGTTGGAGGGTCGGCGAAAGGTCGGCGTGGGCCGTCATGGAAAACTCCGGAATCATTAGATATGGGCTTTGGCTTTTAATGTGGGAGCGGGCTTGCTCGCGAATGCGGTGTGTCAGTCAACATACTCCTCGACTGTTACAACGCATTCGCGAGCAAGCCCGCTCCCACAGAAATTGTGTGCGGTCAGTACGACCTGTATCACGCCAAGCCCTGCAAAATGGCGCTTATCTTAAAGCAAAACGGCGACCATTGGCCGCCGTTTAGTGCATCCGCGCAGATTTAGACGACAGGTGCCGTTTCAGGCTCGGCGGCCGGTTTCGGCAGCGACGACAGGAACGCCATGATCAGCGCCGCGACGTACGGCAGCGACTGCACCAGCAGCATGGTGACCCAGAAGCGCATGTCGTTGCTCGGCATGCCGTTCACCAGGTAGATCCCCAGGGCCGCGCTCCACAACAGCAGCATGATGAACATCTCTTCCCGGGCTTCGGAAATCGCCACCCAGAAGCCGTGGTTGTCGGCATTCTTCGGCGTACGGAAGAACGGAATGCTGCTGGTGAAGAAGCCGTACAGCACCGCTTTGGCGATGGTGTGGGACAACGCCAGACCGGCCAGCGCCGCGCAGAAGGCGTCCTTCAGATTCACCCCGACCGCACGACGGTAGAGGAAGATGATCTTGGCGACCTTGAACACGAACAACGCCAATGGCGGGATTGCGAAGATCAGCAGCGGCGGATCGACCCGTTGCGGCACGATGATCATCGCCGCCGACCACAACAGCGCGCCGACGGTGAAGAAGATGTTCATGCCGTCCGCCACCCATGGCAACCAGCCCGCGAGGAAGTGGTAGCGCTGGCCACGGGTCAGCTCGGTGTCCTTGCCGCGCAGCAGGCTGGCGGTGTGGCGCTTGATGATCTGGATCGCTCCGTAGGCCCAGCGGAAACGCTGTTTCTTGAAGTCGATGAAGGTATCGGGCATCAGGCCCTTGCCGTAGCTGGTGTGGTAGTACGCTGCCGACAGGCCTTTTTCGAATACCCGCAGGCCCAGTTCGGCGTCTTCGCAGATGCACCAGTCGGCCCAGCCCAGTTCTTCGAGCACCGAGCGACGGGTCATGGTCATGGTGCCGTGCTGGATGATCGCGTCGCGGTCGTTGCGGGTGACCATGCCGATGTGGAAGAAGCCTTTGTATTCCGCGTAGCAGAGCTTCTTGAAGGTGCTTTCGTTCTGGTCGCGGTAATCCTGCGGCGACTGCACCACGGCGATTTTCGGGTCGGCGAAGTGCGGCACCATGTGCTTGAGCCAGTTCGGGTGCACGCAGTAATCGGAGTCGATCACCGCGATCACTTCGGCGTCCTTGGCGGTGTGCGGGATCAGGTAGTTCAGCGCACCGCCCTTGAAGCCGGCCAGTGGTGCCACGTGGAAGAACTTGAAGCGCGGGCCGAGGGTTTCGCAATAATCGCGCACCGGCTCCCAGACCGCCGGGTCCTTGGTGTTGTTGTCGATGATCAGGACTTCGAAGTCCGGATAGTCGAGGTTGGCCAGGGCGTTGAGGGTCTGTTTGACCATCTCCGGCGGCTCGTTGTAGCAGGGCACGTGAATCGACACTTTCGGGCGGTAGCTGGAGTCGCCTTCCACCGGCAGGAACTCGCGCCGGCGCTTGTGCACCCACACCGCTTCGGCCAGTTCATGGGCTTCGGTCAGCAGCACGATAAACACCCCGAGCGCACCGAGGGCGAGCAAGAAGCCCACCGTCAGGCTGAACCAGGTGCTGTATTGCTGGCTGTAGTCGTAACCGATCCACACCAGCACCGAACCACACAGGAACGCAATGAAGGTCAGGAAGGTACGGCCACGCTGGCGCAGGGCCGAGCCGTCGATCATCAGCAGGGTCAGCGACAACAGCGCCAATACCACCGAACCAATGGCCAACACGCGCCATTGCGGAATCGCCACCACCGGGCCTTCGAAGTTGAACTTCTGCTGGCGCGCGGCGTTGAACACGCCCCAGTAGGCGCCGACGGAACCTTCGTCGCTGGCTTTCCACGGCTGGTCAAACGCTTCGATCACGAAGTAGTTGAAGCCCTGGCGATTGAGCTTGTTGACCAGGGTTCGCAGATAAATCGCCTGGTCCGCCGGGGAGGCGTCGGCGCCACCACGCATGCGGCCGTTGCTCGGCCAGCCCACCTCGGACAGCAGCAGTGGTTTTTTCGGGAACATCTTTTTCAGGTCGCGGGCGCGGTCGAGGACGAACTGCCCGGCCTTGTCCATCGGGACGAATTCCCAGTAAGGCAGGACGTGCGCGGCAATCAGGTCGACGTGCTTGGCCAGTTCCGGGTGTTCTTCCCACACGTGCCACTGTTCGGACGTGGTCACCGGCACTTTCACGGCGGCACGCACGCGATCGAGCATGACGCTGAGTTCCTGGGCGGTGATTTCCTTGCGGTAAATGGCCTCGTTGCCGACCACCACGCGAACCACGCTGCGCGAGGAGTTGGCGATTTCAATGGCGCGGGTGATTTCCCGTTCGTTGCGTTCCAGGTCCGGGCTGATCCAGATCCCTAGGGTCACCCGCAAGCCGAACTCTTCCGCCAGCTTCGGGATGTTCTGCAGCGTGCCATCGACCGAGTAGATGCGGATGTTGTCCGTCAGCTTGCTCATGATCTCCAGGTCGCGACGCATTTGATCGTCGGTCGGGAACTGGTCTTTCTGCGGGAACTGGCCCTGCTGGAATGGCGAGTACGAGAAGCCGGAGATCTGTTCAGGCCAGTTGGGGGCGGTGACCGGGCGGTTGATCAGCGCCCAGAAGCCGGTAAACAAGGCTGCGATGGCGAGCACCACGACCAGGTTGAGTCCAAATTTACGCGATGACATAGTTATTTCGGGTTCCAAAGACTGTGGAACGAAGGAACGGTTGGCGGTCGCCAAGGGGCGCGCATCCTACACCGGGCATTCTCTGGTCGTACAGCGGACAGGGAATTGCCGGACATTGGGCAATCCAAGTCGGTTTAAGTTCTTTCTTTAGAGCGTGTAGGACGAATCTTTGTTCGATTTAGTTTTCGTGGATGTTGCCCGTTCATAGCGCAATGATGCTCTTGGGCGTCGACGGCCCTATAATGCGCGCCGGTTTTTGGGGTAATGGTCATGAGTACAGAAGATCCGCGGTTTGCTGGCATCGCCCGCTTGTATGGCATCGAAGGCCTTGAGCGTCTGAAAGCGGCCCATGTGGCGATCGTGGGCGTCGGTGGCGTCGGTTCCTGGGCGGCGGAAGCCATGGCCCGTTGTGGCGTTGGCGAAATTTCGCTGTTCGACCTCGATGATGTCTGCGTCAGCAACGCCAACCGCCAGTTGCACGCGCTGGACAGCACGGTGGGCAAGCCCAAGGTCGAGGTGATGGCCGAGCGTCTGCGCGGGATCAACCCGGACTGCACGGTGCATGCGGTGCCTGACTTCGTCACCCGCGACACCATGGCCGAGTACATCACGCCGAACATCGACTGCGTGATCGACTGCATCGACAGCGTCAACGCCAAGGCCGCGTTGATCGCCTGGTGCAAGCGGCGCAAGATCCAGATCATCACTACCGGCGGCGCGGGCGGGCAGATTGACCCGACGTTGATCCAAGTCTGCGACCTCAATCGCACGTTCAATGATCCATTGGCGTCGAAGGTGCGCTCCACGCTGCGCCGCGACTACGGCTTCTCACGCACCGTGACCCGCCACTACAGCGTGCCGTGCGTGTTTTCCACCGAGCAACTGCGCTACCCGAAACCGGACGGCAGCATTTGCCTGCAGAAGAGTTTTGTAGGTGATGGCGTGAAGCTCGACTGTGCCGGCGGGTTTGGCGCAGTGATGATGGTGACGGCGACGTTTGGCATGGTCGCGGCGACCAAGGCTGTGGACAAGATTGTCGCGGGTGTGCGGCGGCCGGCGGAGCGGGTCAAGTCGCAGGCCTGAGGTTGTTGCTGATGGCCTCTTCGCGAGCAAGCCCGCTCCCACATTTGATCTTCAGTGAATACAGTTTTTGTGTACGACCGAAGTCCAATGTGGGAGCGGGCTTGCTCGCGAAGGCGATTAACCGGCCAACTCCCGCATTTGCTGAAGCACCGCATTCAAGCCATTGCTGCGGGACTCGGATAACTGCCGTCCCAACCCCAGCTGATTGAACCAGTCCGGCAAATCCACCTGTTGCAACTCGGCTGCGGACAAGCCGTTGACCCGCGCCAGCAGCAACGCCACCAACCCGCGAATCAACCGTGCATCACTGTTGGCGCTGAACTGCCAATGACCGTCGCGCAACTCGCCCACCAGCCACACCTGGCTTTCACAGCCGTGTACCCGATTGGCGTCGCACATTTGCGTGTCGCTCAACGCGGGCAGGCGCTCGCCCCATTGCATCAGCAGGCGCGCGCGTTGTTCCCAGCCTGCCGCTTTCTGAAAGATATCGAGTGCCGTCACGGCATCGGCAGGCAGTTTCATCGCAATAGCTCCAGCGCCTGATCCAGGGCTTCAAAGAACCGCTCCAGGTCTTCGGAATCGTTGTACAGCGCCAACGACACCCGAATCGCTCCGGCCAGTTCGAAGCGTTTGAGCAGCGGCATCGCGCAGTGGTGGCCGGCACGCACCGCGATCCCTTGTTCGGTCAGCAAATGCGCGAGATCGGAGTTATGCACACCCTCGACGGTGAAACTGGCCAGTGCCACTTGCGGCTTGCCCAACAGGCGAATGCCGTTGCGCGCCTCCAGGCCCTTGAGCAGACAGGCATGCAACGCAGCTTCATGGGCAGACACGGCGTCCTGATCGAGCCCGGCGAGGTAGTCCAGGGTCGCTCCCAGGCCGATCACGCTGGCAATCGGCGGCGTACCGGCCTCGAAACCCAGCGGTGCCGGGCGAAAGCGTGCGTCGTGATAATTGGCATCGAGCACCATTTCACCACCGAACTGCCAGGGACGCAGTTGTTGCAGTGCTGTGTTGCGCCCGAACAGCACACCCAGGCCATCGGGGCCGTAGAGCTTGTGGCTGGAGAACACATAGAAATCGCAGCCCAGCGCCTGCACGTCGTGGCGACCATGGACCACGCCCTGGGCGCCGTCGATCACGGTCAGGGCGTTGTGCGCCTTGGCCAGTGCCAGCAATTGCGGCAGCGGCTGCCATGCGCCAATCACGTTGGACAGCTGGCTGACCGCCAACAGACGCGTGCGTGCGCCGATCAAACCGGCGGCGGCTTCAAGGTCGATCACGCCGTCGGCATCCAGCGGCAGGATCACCAGTTTCAGGTCGCGACGGTGCGCCAGTTGCTGCCAGGGCAGCAGGTTGGCGTGATGCTCCAGGGCGCTGATGACAATCTCGTCGCCCGGATTGAAAAGATGTTCCAGGCCATAGGCCAGGAGATTCAGCGCGGACGTCGCGCCGTGGGTAAATATGATCTGCCCGCAATCGCCAGTATTGAGCCATTGCGCGACTTTGCGGCGGCTGTCCTCGAACGCCTGGGTGGCGTGGGCGCCGGGCAAATGCTGCGCCCGATGCACGTTGGCCGCGCCGTTGGCATAGTAGTGCGCCAGGGCATCGAGCAGGGCTTGAGGTTTTTGCGTGGTGGCAGCGTTGTCCAGATAGGTCTGGTCTTGCCGTTGCAGGGCGGCGATGGCCGGAAAATCGACACGCCAGGGGGAGAGAATCATCATGCTGTTCGGCCTATGCACTTGATCCCTGTAGGAGCGAGCTGGCTCGCGATGATCGCTTGGACGACACGGGCTGTCTGATGCCCCGCGTTATGGTTGACGTCCATCGCGAGCAGGCTCGCTCCTACAGGAACAGGGATCGTGTGGCTTAGTTGTGAGCGTGCAGCGCTTCGTTCAGTTCGATGGCCGATTTGTGGGTTTTGCATTCCACGGCACCGGTCTCCGAATTGCGACGGAACAGCAGGTCTGGCTGGCCGGCCAGTTCACGGGCCTTGACCACTTTGACCAGCTGATTGTTTTCGTCCAGCAGCGCCACTTTGGTGCCGGCGGTCACGTACAGGCCCGACTCGACGGTGTTGCGGTCGCCCAACGGGATACCGATACCGGCGTTGGCGCCGATCAGGCAGCCTTCGCCGACCTTGATCACGATGTTGCCGCCGCCCGACAGGGTACCCATGGTCGAGCAGCCGCCGCCCAGGTCCGAACCCTTGCCGACGAATACGCCAGCGGATACGCGGCCTTCGATCATGCCCGGGCCTTCGGTGCCGGCGTTGAAGTTGATGAAACCTTCGTGCATCACGGTGGTGCCTTCGCCCACGTAGGCACCCAGACGCAGGCGCGCAGCGTCAGCGATACGCACGCCGGCCGGAACCACGTAGTCGGTCATTTTCGGGAACTTGTCCACCGAGAACACTTCCAGCAGCTCGCCGCGCAGGCGGGCTTCGAGTTGCAGTTCGGCCAGTTCGCTCAGGTCGACAGCGCCCTGGCTGGTCCAGGCCACGTTCGGCAGCAGCGGGAAGATCCCGGCCAGGTTCAGGCCGTGTGGCTTGACCAGGCGATGGCTCAGCAGGTGCAGCTTGAGGTAGGCCTCAGGGGTGGACGACAGCTGGGCGTCTTCGGCCAGCAAGGTGGCAACCAGCGGTTTGTGGCTCTCGGCGAGGCGGGTCAGCAGTTTGCCTTGTACCGCGTCGATGCCTTTCACGGCTTCAGCCAGTTGCGCGGCCTGCGCGGTGGTGAAGGTGATGGCCTGGTTGCCTTCGCTGTAACCGAGGATCGGCGCAATGGCGGCGACCAGTTCGGCGGACGGGTTGAGCAGTGGCTGGGCGTAGAACACTTCCAGCCATGCGCCTTGACGGTTTTGAGTGCCGACACCAAAGGCCAGGCTGAACAGGGTAGTAGACATGTTGATACCTCTAGCAAATTGAAACGGGCTGCTTACTTGAGCGCGGCCGCGTAGATATCTGGCTTGAAGCCAATCAGGGTTCGGTCACCGAGATCAAGCACCGGGCGCTTGATCATCGAGGGTTGTGCGAGCATCAGTTCGATGGCTTTCGTCTGGTCGAGATCGGCTTTGCATTCGTCGTCGAGCTTGCGAAAGGTCGTGCCTGCACGGTTCAACACCACTTCCCAGCCGTGCTCGTTGCACCATTGGGTCAGGTGTTCACGGTCGATACCGACCGCTTTGTAATCATGAAAGTCATAACTGACAGCGTGTTCATCGAGCCAGGTGCGCGCCTTTTTCATGGTGTCGCAGGCTTTGATGCCGAAAAGGTGCAACGTTTTACTTGAAACGGTCAAGGAATTGCCCCCTTTGCAGGTGCCGTAAATAAAAGGTGACGGATTATGCCATGGAAGCGCAAATCCTGTGGGAGCGAGCTTGCTCGCGATGGCGCAATAACATTCAACATCCATGTCGATAGACCCTCCGCTATCGCGAGCAAGCTCGCTCCCACAGGGAATACGGTGCTCGGCGACCTGCGTGCGACATAGGTGCAAGGGTCGCCCGAAGTCTAAGCGGCTAATATGGCACTTCAATGCTGTCGATTGTCCGGGAACCACGCTTTATGCAAACCGCTTATACCGTTCTGATCCTGTTGATGCTGGTTGGCGTTTCGCGCCTGATCGGACGGGTGGTTCCGCTGCCGTTGCCATTGGTGCAGATTGCCGCTGGGGCCTTGCTTGCCTGGCCGACGCTCGGCCTCCATGTAGCCCTCGATCCCGAACTGTTCCTGTTTCTGTTCCTGCCACCACTGTTGTTCTCCGACGGCTGGCGCATGCCCAAACGCGAATTCTGGCACTTGCGCGGCCCGATCCTGACCCTGGCAGTGGGCCTGGTGCTGTTCACCGTGGTCGGCGCCGGGTATTTCATTCACTGGTTGCTGCCCGGTGTGCCGTTGCCGGTGGCGTTCGCCCTGGCAGCGGTGCTGTCACCGACGGATGCGGTGGCGGTGTCGGCCATTTCCCGCAACAGACTGCCGACGCCCTTGATGCACATCTTGCAGGGCGAGGCGCTGATGAACGACGCCTCGGGCCTGGTGACATTCAAGTTTGCCCTGGTGGCGGCGGTGACCGGTGTGTTCTCGCTGGCCAATGCCAGCCTGACGTTCGTGTTGGTCGCTGTCGGTGGCCTGGCGGTCGGGGTGGCTTTGAGTTGGCTGGTCGGCCGTCTGCGGGCGTGGATGATCGAGCGGGGCTGGGATGATCCGGCGACGCATGTGGTGTTCATGTTGCTGCTGCCGTTTGCGGCCTACGTGCTGGCCGAGCGCATGGAAGTGTCGGGCATCCTCTCGGCGGTGGCGGCGGGAATGATGCAGAGCTGGCTCGACCTGTTGCCGCGCCAGACCAACACGCGCTTGCTCAACCGAAGTGTCTGGTCGCTGCTGGAGTTCGCGTTCAACGGTTTGATCTTCCTGCTGTTGGGTTTGCAGTTGCCGGACATCATCAAGGCGGTGGCCAGTCACGAAACTTCGCTATGGCCGACGTTGTTGTATCGCGGGCTCGACGTGGTGGCGATTTTCCTGGTGCTGCTGGTTTTGCGGTTCGTCTGGGTGCAAAGCATCTGGCGATTGTCGGTACTGCTGCGGCGCTTGCGTGGCAAGGGTGAAGTGACCCGGGTGCCGACGGCGCGATCCTGTTGGTTGCTGACCGTGGGCGGCGTGCGCGGGGCCGTGACGCTGGCGGGTGTGATGTCGGTGCCGATGCTCATGGGCGAGAGCGCATTTCCCGAGCGCGATCTGCTGATTTTCATCGCCGCCGGGGTGATTCTGCTTTCGTTGATTGCGGCCTGCATCGCGCTGCCACTGTTGTTGCGTGGCATCGAAGCCAGTCCGGACGACAAGCGGCGCAACGAAGTGCGCGATGCCTGGCGCAAGACCGCCGAGGCGGCCATTCATGCGCTTGAGACAGAAGAGGTCAATCCGCAGGACGCCGCCCAGTCCGCACTGGCCGTCGAGCTCAAGGCGCGGATCATGTCCGAGTACCGACATCAGTTGGAGGTGTTCAACGACTCCGCTGAGGCGCAAGCCCTGGCGTTTCAGATGGATTTGCTGGAGCGGCGCTTGCGCTTGAAGGCGCTGCGGGCGCAGCGCCTGGAGTTGTACAGCCTCAGTCGTCATCACCAGATTGGTGATGACGTGTTGCGTGAGGTGTTGGGGGAGTTGGACCTGAGCGAGGCGAAACTCGGTCAGGTGAAGTAACACCTGCCCCCCGTGGGGGAGTTATTTGCGGCGCTGGATGAAATCGCGAATCCGCTCGGCGGCTTCAACGCACTCTGCCAACGGCGCAACCAGCGCCATGCGCACACGCCCGGCCCCTGGATTGACGCCATCGACGTCCCGCGACAGGTAAGAACCCGGCACCACGGTCACGTGCTCCTGCTCGAACAGGTCTCGGCAGAACGCAGCGTCGTCACCGGCGACATTCGGCCACAGGTAGAAACTGCCATCCGGACGCTGTACGTCCAGCACCGGGCTGAGGATTTCCAGCACCGCATCGAACTTCTCGCGATACAGCGCCCGGTTGGCGCGCACGTGCACTTCGTCATTCCACGCGGCTACGCTGGCCAGTTGGGTTTGAACCGGCATCGCACAGCCATGGTAGGTGCGATAGAGCAGGAAGCCCTTGAGGACGTCGGCATCACCGGCCACAAAGCCCGAGCGCAGGCCTGGCAGGTTCGAACGCTTGGACAGGCTGTGGAACACCACGCAACGCTTGAAGTCCTTGCGACCCAGTTCCGCGCAAGCGCTGAGCAGGCCTGGCGGCGGCGTTTGTTCGTCGAAGTACAGCTCGCTGTAGCACTCATCGGCGGCAATGACGAAGTCGTATTCGTCGGCCAGGGCGATCAGCTTTTTCAGGGTCTCGACCGGGATCAGGGCGCCGGTCGGATTGCCCGGAGAGCACAGGAACAGGATCTGGCAGCGTTGCCAGATGTCCGGCGATACGGCGTCGAAATCCGGGTTGAAGCCGTTTTCGTCCAGGCATGGCAGGTAATGCGGCTTGGCCCCGGCGAGGAACGCCGCGCCTTCGTAGATCTGGTAGAAGGGGTTCGGGCTGACCACCAGCGCATCATCGCCACGGTTGACCACGGTCTGGGTGAAAGCGAACAGCGCTTCGCGGGTACCGTTGACCGGCAGCACGTTGCGCGCCGGGTCGATCCAGCCCTTGGGCACATCGAAGCGACGCTCGCACCATGCCGCGATGGCTTCACGCAGCTCCGGGATACCGAGTGTGGTCGGGTACACGGCCATTTTTTCCAGATTGCCGGCCAGGGCCTCGGCGACAAAGCTTGGTGAACGGTGTTTCGGCTCGCCGATGGACAGCGCGATCGGACGCTTGTCCGGATTGGGCGTCACGCTGCCGAGCAGGGCGCGGAGCTTCTCGAACGGGTAGGGCTGGAGCTGGGACAGAGCGTTGTTCATGGTGGCCTCGTTCAATGTGGGAGCAGGCTTGTGTGGCGAGGGGGCTTGCCCCCGTTCGGCTGCGTAGCAGTCGTAAAACCATGGTGTGCGGTGTACCTGATACGCCGCGTTTGCAGGTTTTGGGGCCGCTCCGCGACCCAACGGGGGCAAGCCCCCTCGCCACAGGAAGTCCGTTGCCACAGGGGGAAATTTGTTGATTCAGATGCTGATGCGCGACAGTTTGATATCGGGTTCCTGGTTGACGCTCAGTTGTTCGACGATCGCATCCTGCAGGCGGCTGCACAGCAGCGGGTCGGACAACGGCTGATTGTTGGCGTCGGTGATGAAGAACACGTCTTCCACGCGTTCGCCGAGGGTGGCGATCTTGGCGTTCTGCAACGACAGATCGAACTCCAGGAAGATCGTGCCGATCCGCGCCAGCAGGCCCGGGCGGTCGGGCGCGGTGAGTTCCAGTACCGTCACCGGGCGCTGGGCGTCGTTGTGGATCGTCACTTGTGGTGCAAAGGCGAAATGCTTGAGCTGACGTGGCACCCGGCGCTGGATGATGGTCGGGTAGTTGTCCGGGTTGCGCAGGGCTTCGGTCAGACCCTCGCGGATCTGTTTGACCCGCGCCGGATTATCGCCAATCGAGTCGCCGTCGGTGTCGAGCACGATATAGGTGTCGAGGGTGAACTGGCTGCTGGAGGTGATGACCCGGGCGTCGTGAATGTTCAGGTTGAGCTGGTCCATCGTTGCCACGGTCACGGCAAAGAAGTCGTGCTGGTCCGGGGCATAGATGAAGATCTGCGTGCCACCTTCGAACTCGCGCTGGGTGGTTTCCTTGATCAGCACCAGTGGTCCGCCGTCGGCCGGTTGCTGGAGTATCGCGTCGCTGTGCCAGGCCACGTCGCCGGCGGTGTGGCGCAGGAAATAGTCATCACCCAACTGCGCCCACAACTGCTCGACATCGTCCGGGTCGGTGCCGCCGCGCACCAGGATATCCAGGGCGGCGCTCTGGGTCTGGCGGATCTGCTCTTCGCGATCCACCGGGTTCTCCAGGCCACGGCGCAGGGCGCGCTTGGTCTCGGTGTAGAGCTGGCGCAGCAGGCTGGCGCGCCAGGAGTTCCACAGGGTCGGGTTGGTGGCGTTGATGTCGGCGACAGTCAGCACATACAGGTAGTCGAGGCGGGTTTCGTCGCCAACGATCTGGGCGAAATCGTGGATCACCTGCGGGTCGGACAAGTCCTTGCGCTGGGCGGTGGTCGACATCACCAGGTGGTTTTGCACCAGCCACACGATCAGGCGACTGTCCCACGTGGGCAGTTGATGACGCTGGCAAAAGGCCTCGGCATCCACGGCACCGATGTCCGAGTGATCGCCATGCCGGCCTTTGCCGATGTCGTGGTACAGGCCGGCCATGTAGATCAGCTCGGGCTTGGGCAGCTTGCCCATGACTTTGCTGGCCAGCGGGAACTTTTCCGACACCTGGGTGTACTGCAACTTACGCAGGTGTTTGATCAGGTTCAGGGTGTGGGCATCGACCGTATAGATGTGGAACAGATCGTGTTGCATCTGCCCGACGATAAAACCGAATTCGGGCAGATAACGCCCAAGGATGCCGTAACGGTTCATTCGCCGCAGGTTGCGGTGGATGCCGATCTTGCATTTGAACAATTCGATAAACAGGCTGGTGTTGCGAATATCGTTGCGGAAGTCGTCGTCGATCAGGTGGCGGTGTTCCCGCAGCAGGCGAATGGTGTCGGCGCGCACACCCTTGATTTCGGGCTGCTGGGCCATCAGCACGAAGATTTCGAGCATGGCGAACGGCGTGCGGCGAAAGACGTTGTCGTTGCGTGCCTCGATGTAGCCGTCATGCAACTGGAAACGCGAGTTGATCGGCTGCGGTGGCGCTTCGTCTTCCGGTGCGAGGATGACTTCCTCGAAGTGCTGGATGATCAGGTCGCTGAGTTGGGCGATGCTCATGACCACCCGATAATACTGTTGCATGAAGTTTTCGATGGCTTGCTTGGCGTCGTCGCCTTTGAAGCCCAGCAGCCCGGCAATGGTGCGCTGGTGATCGAACAGCAGGCGGTCTTCGGCGCGGCCGGCCAGCATGTGCAGGGCATAGCGAACCTTCCACAGGAACTCCTGGGAGGAGGCGAGCAGGGCGTTTTCGCTCTCTACCAGGAATCCTTCGCCTGCCAGTGCCCGCAGGTTCAGGGTGCCGTACTCGCGACGGGCCACCCACAGAATCGTCTGGATATCCCGCAGGCCGCCGGGTGAGCCTTTGACGTTGGGTTCCAGGTTGTATTCGGTGTCGTTGTACTTGTGGTGGCGAGCCTTTTGTTCGGCATGCTTGGCCAGGAAGAAGTCCTTGCTCGGCCACATGTGCCCGGTGCTGGTGACATCCAGCATGCGCTGGCGCAAACGCTCGGGGCCCGCGATGGTGCGGCTTTCCATCAGGTTGGTGACGACCGTCAGGTCGGCGCGGGCCTCGACGGCGCATTCTTCGACCGAGCGAACGCTCTGACCGACCTCCAGGCCGATGTCCCACAACAGCGTCAGAAAACGCTCGATGGAATCGCGGAAAACCTCGTGGTCGGCGCTGTCCAGAAGGATCAGCAGGTCGATATCGGAATAAGGGTGCAATTCGCCACGGCCGTAGCCGCCGACCGCGACCAGCGCGATGTCGGCGTCCTCGCTCCAGCTGAACTGCTCCCAGGCCTTTTGCAGGATGTTATCGACGAACCAGGCGCGATCCTCGATCAGCCGGCGAATGTCCCGGCCATTGCGAAAACGCGTGTCGAGCACTTCGCGGGCCTGACGGATCGCCTTCTTGAAGGCCGCGATCGGGCTTGCCTTCAGGGCCAGTTCAGCCTGGAACTGGCCGCGGTCGAAGAGTTCGGGATCCACCTGCGGCATCGATTGGCTTTCCTTTCTATAGGCGATGTACGGTAGCGGGATCAGGCCGAAACGCGAGGGATGGTGTCATCGCTGCGCAAGGTGAAGATCTCGTAACCGGTTTCGGTCACCAGCAGGGTGTGTTCCCACTGTGCCGAGAGCTTGCGGTCCTTGGTGATCGCGGTCCAGCCGTCGCCCAGTACCTTGGTGTCGGCGCGGCCCTGGTTGATCATCGGCTCGATGGTGAAGGTCATGCCAGCCTTGAGTTCCATGCCGGTGCCAGCGCGGCCGTAATGCAGGATCTGCGGCTCCTCGTGGAACACCTTGCCGATACCATGGCCGCAGAATTCGCGAACCACCGAGAAGCCGTTCTTTTCCGCGTGCTTCTGGATGATTTCGCCGATGTCGCCCAGGCGGCAGCCGGGTTTGACGATCTCGATCGCCTTGTACATGCATTCCTGGGTCACCTGGGACAGGCGCTCGGCCCAGACCGGTACGTTGCCGACGTGGAACATCCGGCTGGTATCACCGTGGAAACCGTCCTTGATGACGGTGACGTCGATGTTCAGGGTGTCGCCATCTTTGAGCGGCTTGTCGTTTGGAATGCCATGGCAGACCACATGGTTGATCGACGTGCAGATCGACTTTGGATAGCCCTTGTAATTGAGCGGGGCCGGGATGGCTTTCTGCTCATTGACGATGTAGTCGTGGCAGATCTGGTTCAGTTGATCGGTGGTAACGCCCGGCTTGACGTATTCGGCAATCATTTCCAGCACATCGGCGGCCAGTTTGCCGGCGATACGCATTTTGGCGATATCCTCGGGGGTTTTGAGGGTGACGGTCATACAGGCTCTCTCTGCGCCAGGCGGCGCTTTCTAAACGGAAAGGGCAGCGCGCGATCGAACTTCGCAGCCCTGAAAAATACGATTCTACCAGACGATCAGCGCAAATCTGCGGCTGTGTGCATCGCTTCTCTCTATAGAATGGTGCATTCTTGGCGGATTCCAAGGGGTGGAACAAAACGCTCGCCAGGATTTCAGAATCCGGGTTCCGTTTTGCCCTGTCTTGTGATATAAAATGCGCCGCTTTCCGGGGATGTCCCGGGAAGCCTAAATCCACACACGTGTCGACACGATGACCTGGGTGCCTTCAGCTGATGCTGCTGGTTGGTCATTGGGATACGTGGAGGCCAAACCCGACTTATTAAGGAACTATCATGTCCCAAGTCAACATGCGCGATATGCTGAAGGCCGGTGTGCACTTCGGTCACCAGACCCGTTACTGGAACCCGAAAATGGGCAAGTACATTTTCGGTGCGCGTAACAAGATCCACATCATCAACCTTGAAAAAACCCTGCCAATGTTCAACGAAGCTCTGACTTTCGTAGAGCGTCTGGCCCAGGGCAAAAACAAGATTCTGTTCGTCGGCACCAAGCGTTCCGCTGGCAAGATCGTTGCTGAAGAAGCAGCACGTTGCGGTTCGCCGTACGTCGATCACCGCTGGTTGGGCGGCATGCTGACCAACTTCAAGACCATCCGTGCTTCCATCAAGCGTCTGCGTGACCTTGAAGTACAAGCCGAAGACGGTACTTTCGCCAAGCTGACCAAGAAAGAAGCGCTGATGCGCACTCGTGACCTGGAAAAGCTGGATCGTTCCCTGGGTGGTATCAAGGACATGGGCGGTCTGCCAGACGCTCTGTTCGTTATCGACGTTGATCACGAGCGCATCGCGATCACCGAAGCCAACAAGCTGGGCATCCCGGTTATTGGCGTAGTCGATACCAACAGCAGCCCGGAAGGCGTTGACTACATCATCCCAGGCAACGATGACGCAATCCGCGCTATCCAGCTGTACATGGGTTCGATGGCTGACGCTGTCATCCGCGGTCGCAACAATGTTGCCGGCGGCACCGAAGTTTTCGTTGAAGAAGCTCCGGTAGCAGCAGCTGAGTAATTGACGCCTTGGCGTTGACTCAGTAAGCAAAAAGGGGGCTTGGCCCCCTTTTTGCCACCTCGAAAACCATTTGTCGGCGCCCACTGCTCTATCTGTAACGTGCGGCAGCTAACAAGGGTGGTTCGGGAAGAATTGATCGCCCGTTCGATCGGGTGGAATGGTTGAAAACCTATCCAAGAGGATTTTGAAATGGCAGAGATTACTGCAGCGTTGGTCAAAGAACTGCGCGAGCGTACTGGCGAAGGCATGATGGACTGCAAAAAGGCCTTGACCAAGGCTGGCGGCGACATCGAGAAAGCCATTGATGACATGCGTGCTTCGGGCGCCATCAAGGCTGCCAAGAAAGCTGGCAACGTTGCCGCTGAAGGCGCTATCGCCATCAAGGCTGACGACAAGGCAGCCGTGCTGCTGGAAGTTAACTCGCAGACCGACTTCCTGGCCCTGCAAGACGACTTCAAGAACTTCGTTTCTGCCTGCGTAGAAAAAGCCTTCGACGAAAAACTGACCGACGCAGCTCCGCTGATCGCCGCTCAGGAATCGGCTCGTGAAGCTCTGGTCGCCAAAGTAGGCGAGAACGTCAACATTCGTCGCCTGGTACGCGTAGAGGGCGACGTTGTCGGCACCTACCTGCACGGTAACAAGATCGGTGTTGCTGTTGTTCTCAAGGGCGGCGATGTTCAGCTGGCCAAAGAGATCGCCATGCACGTGGCGGCAAGCAACCCTGAGTTCCTGCTGCCATCGCAGGTTTCGCCAGAAGCCATCGAGCGCGAGAAGGGCGTTTTCCTGACCCTGAACGAAGACAAGATGAAAGGCAAGCCAGCTGAAATCGTCGAGAAGATGATTGCCGGCCGTATCACCAAGTTCCTGGCTGAAGCCAGCCTGGTAGAGCAAGCTTTCGTGATGAACCCGGAAGTCACCGTTGGTGCCCTGGCCAAGAAAGCCGGCGCTGAAATCGTTTCCTTCACTTACTTCAAAGTAGGCGAAGGCATCGAGAAGCCAGTGGACAACTTCGCAGAAGAAGTTGCTGCCCAGCTGGCTGCCGCCAAGCAATAAGACGGTTTTTTAACTGTCGCCCAGAAGAGGCTGCCCGCTCACGCGCGCAGCCTCTTTTCAGATGGGGTATCAATTTTTATTTGGTTTCCCTTTGGAACTGGCTTACAAAGCCGTGTTCCGATGGCGCTGAAGCAGTGCCAAGCTAGAGTGAGCGTCAGCTGTAAACAGCTCGCAAAGAATTTTTTTTAAAATACGCCGCAGGAGAGATTCGCAATGGCTCAGCAGGGCAGTGGTTATCAGGCTCGCTATAAACGCATTCTACTCAAGCTTAGCGGCGAGGCCCTGATGGGCTCGGAAGAGTTCGGGATCGATCCGAAAGTTCTGGATCGCATGGCATTGGAAGTTGGCCAACTGGTCGGCATCGGCGTTCAGGTTGGCCTGGTTATCGGTGGTGGCAACCTGTTCCGCGGTGAAGCGCTGAGCAAGGCTGGCATGGACCGGGTCACCGGCGACCACATGGGCATGCTGGCCACTGTGATGAACGCCCTGGCCATGCGCGACGCCCTTGAGCGCGCCAACATCTCGGCCATCGTGATGTCCGCTATTTCCATGGTTGGCGTGACCGATCACTACGATCGTCGCAAGGCCATGCGTCACCTGAACTCCAAGGACGTGGTGATTTTCGCGGCCGGTACCGGCAACCCGTTCTTTACGACGGATTCGGCAGCCTGCCTGCGTGCAATCGAAATCGATGCCGATGTCGTGCTCAAGGCGACCAAAGTCGATGGTGTCTACACCGCTGACCCGTTCAAAGACCCGCATGCCGAGAAGTTCGATCATCTGACTTATGATGAAGTGCTGGATCGCAAGCTGGGTGTGATGGATCTGACGGCCATTTGCCTGTGCCGCGACCACAAGATGCCACTACGCGTATTTAACATGAACAAGCCCGGCGCCCTGCTGAATATCGTACATGGCGGCGCGGAAGGGACCCTGATCGAGGAAGGCGCACAATGATCAACGAAATCAAGAAAGACGCTCAAGAGCGCATGCAGAAGTCCGTGGAGTCGCTCGCGCACAACTTCGGCCGTATTCGTACCGGCCAGGCGCACCCGAGCATCCTGGAAGGTGTGATGGTGCCGTACTACGGCTCCGACACCCCGATCAAGCAAGTGGCCAACATCACCGTCAAGGACGCCCGTACCCTGCAAGTCGTTGCTTTCGAGCGCAACATGCTGGGTGCCGTCGACAAGGCGATCGGTAGCGCAGGTTTGAACCTGAACCCGACCAACCTCGGCGAGCTTCTGCTGATCTCCATGCCTGCCCTGACCGAAGAAACCCGTAAGGGCTTCACCAAGCAGGCTCGTGACGTTGCAGAGGATGCCCGTGTTGCCGTGCGCAACATTCGTCGTGATGCCAACAGTCAGCTCAAGGATCTGGTCAAGGAAAAAGAGATCAGTGAAGACGAAGAGCGTCGTGCGACTGGCGAGATCGACGACCTGACCAAAAAATTCGTGGCTAAAATCGACGCGGACCTGGCGCAGAAAGAAAAAGACCTGATGGCCGTATAAAGGGTTGTGTTTTCATGGAAAAGACTAAGCAGACAGCACCGTCCGCGGTGCCGCGCCATGTCGCGATTATCATGGATGGTAACAATCGCTGGGCGAAGAAGCGCTTTATGCCTGGTGTCGCCGGGCATAAAGCGGGCGTGGATGCGGTACGTGCAGTCATTGAAGTCTGCGCCGAGGCCAAGGTCGAGGTGCTGACCCTGTTCGCCTTCTCCAGTGAGAACTGGCAGCGTCCTGCCGATGAGGTCAGCGCTTTGATGGACCTGTTCTTCAGGGCGCTGCGTCGTGAGGCCAAACGCCTCAACGACAACAACATCAGCCTGCGCATCATTGGTGACCGCTCGCGTTTTCATCCTGAGCTGCAGGCTGCCATGCGTGAAGCCGAGGCCATGACGGTTGGTGCCAATCGTTTTGTTCTGCAGATCGCCGCCAATTACGGCGGTCAGTGGGATATCGCGCAAGCTGCGCAACGACTGGCGCGAGAAGTTCAGGCCGGGCACTTGCGTCCGGAAGACATCACGCCTGATCTGCTGCAGACCTGCCTGGTCACAGGCGATCTGCCGTTGCCGGACCTGTGCATCCGCACCGGTGGCGAGCACCGCATCAGCAACTTCCTGCTCTGGCAACTGGCCTATGCCGAGTTGTATTTCTCCGACCTGTTCTGGCCGGACTTCAAACACGACGCCATGCGCAATGCGCTGGCCGATTTCGCTTCCCGCCAGCGCCGCTTCGGTAAAACGAGCGAGCAGGTCGAGGCTGGGGCCCGGGTTTAATGCTTAAACAACGAATCATCACCGCACTGATCCTGTTGCCGATTGCCTTGTGCGGATTTTTCCTGCTTGAAGGTTCCGGTTTTGCACTGTTCATCGGGCTGGTCGTGACCCTTGGTGCCTGGGAATGGGCGCGTCTGGCGGGTTTTGCCGCTCAAGCGTACCGCGTCGGCTATGCCGCTGTGGTCGCTTTGGTGCTGTTCCTCATGTACATCCTGCCCGGCCTTGCGCCTTGGGTGTTGGGCGCTTCAGTGCTGTGGTGGGCAGTGGCGACGTATCTGGTGCTGACCTATCCGCGCTCGAGCGAGCAATGGTCCAGTGCGGCGACCAAGTTGGTGATCGGTCTGTTGATTCTCCTGCCAGCCTGGCAAGGTCTGGTGCAGATCAAGCAATACCCGCTGGGTAACTGGCTGATCATGGCGGTGATGGTGTTGGTCTGGGGTGCCGATATTGGCGCCTACTTCTCCGGTCGCGCTTTCGGCAAACGCAAGCTCGCACCACAGGTCAGTCCGGGCAAAAGCTGGGAGGGCGTGTACGGTGGTCTGGCGCTGAGCCTGGTGATTACCACAATCGTTGGTCTGGTACGCGACTGGACGGTGGCCGAGCTGCTCAAAGGGTTGATCGGTGCCGCGCTGATCGTGTTCATTTCGGTGGTGGGCGATCTCACTGAAAGCATGTTCAAGCGTCAGTCCGGGATCAAGGACAGCAGTAATCTGCTTCCGGGTCACGGCGGCGTTCTGGATCGTATCGACAGCCTGACGGCAGCGATTCCGGTGTTTGCGGTGCTGCTGTGGATGGCTGCCCCATGAGCCGCCCGCAACAGATTACCGTTTTGGGGGCGACCGGCTCGATTGGCCTGAGCACGCTCGACGTCATCGCTCGTCACCCTGATCGGTATCAGGTCTTTGCCTTGACTGGCTTCACCCGCTTGAGTGAATTGCTGGCGCTCTGCGTGCGCCATGTCCCACGATTTGCCGTGGTGCCTGAGGTCGCAGCTGCCCGCACCCTGCAAGATGATTTGCGCGCGGCGGGTCTCTCGACCCGTGTTCTGGTGGGTGAGGAAGGTTTGTGTCAGGTCGCTTCCGATCCGGAAGTCGATACGGTCATGGCGGCCATCGTCGGTGCGGCGGGTTTGCGCCCGACACTGGCGGCGGTGGAGACCGGCAAGAAGATACTGCTGGCCAATAAAGAAGCGCTGGTCATGTCCGGCGCGCTGTTCATGCAGGCCGTGCGCAAGAGCGGTTCGGTGTTGCTGCCGATCGATAGCGAGCACAACGCCATTTTCCAGTGCATGCCGCTCGATTATGCCCGTGGCCTTGAGGCGGTTGGCGTGCGTCGGATTCTGCTGACGGCTTCCGGCGGTCCGTTCCGACAGACGCCCATGGCTGAGCTGGCGCATGTTTCTCCCGATCAGGCGTGTGCTCATCCGAATTGGTCCATGGGGCGAAAAATCTCCGTTGACTCGGCCAGCATGATGAACAAGGGGCTTGAGTTGATCGAAGCCTGCTGGCTGTTCGATGCCAAGCCTTCGCAGGTCGAGGTGGTGATTCACCCGCAAAGTGTGATCCATTCGCTGGTCGACTACGTCGATGGTTCTGTTCTGGCACAGCTGGGTAATCCGGATATGCGCACGCCCATCGCCAATGCCCTGGCCTGGCCGGAGCGGATTGACTCGGGCGTGGCGCCGCTGGACCTGTTTGCCATTGCGCGGCTGGACTTCCAGGCGCCCGATGAAAAACGTTTCCCGTGCCTGCGTCTGGCTCGTCAGGCGGCCGAAGCGGGTAACAGCGCGCCAGCCATGCTCAATGCGGCGAACGAAGTGGCTGTAGCGGCATTTCTCGACGAACGGGTTCGTTACCCGGAAATCGCGAGTATCATCGAGGAAGTACTGAATCTGGAGCCCGTAGTGGCAGTGGATGATCTCGATGCGGTGTTCACGGCAGACGCGAAGGCCCGATTGCTGGCCGGACAATGGTTGAGCCGTCACGGGCGGTAAATGCTGCGGATAGTTGGCCCAGGCAGCAGCGGATAGGAATGCGGAGAAAGTAGATGAGCGCGCTCTATATGATTGTCGGCACCCTGGTCGCTCTGGGTGTGCTGGTTACCTTCCACGAGTTCGGCCATTTTTGGGTCGCGCGTCGCTGTGGGGTCAAAGTGCTGCGTTTCTCCGTAGGCTTCGGCATGCCTTTGCTGCGTTGGCACGACAAGCAGGGCACCGAATTTGTCGTCGCCGCCATCCCGTTGGGCGGCTACGTCAAGATGCTCGACGAGCGCGAAGGTGAAGTACCGCTCGATCAGCTTGATCAATCCTTCAATCGTAAATCCGTTCGTCAGCGCATTGCCATCGTAGCGGCGGGGCCGATTGCCAACTTCCTGCTGGCATTGGCGTTCTTCTGGGTATTGGCAATGCTCGGCAGCGAGCAGGTGCGTCCGGTCATCGGCGCTGTCGAGTCCGGGAGTATTGCGGCCAAGGCAGGTTTGAGCCCCGGCCAGGAAATCGTGGCCATTGATGGTGAGGCGACTTCCGGCTGGGCTGCGGTGAACCTGCAGCTGGTGCGTCGCCTGGGCGAAAGCGGTTCGTTGCAGATAGTGGTGCGCGAACAGGGTTCCACGGCCGACTCTCCTCGTGAACTTGTGCTGGACAAGTGGCTCAAAGGGGCTGACGAGCCCGACCCTATCCATTCGTTGGGGATTCGTCCGTGGCGTCCGGCATTGCCGCCTGTCCTGGCCGAACTCGATCCAAAGGGGCCGGCCAAGGCTGCCGGCCTGAAGACCGGTGACCGGTTGCTCGCGCTCGATGGTCGTACGCTCGATGACTGGCAGCAGGTTGTCGATACCGTCCGTATGCATCCTGATACCAAAATCATGCTGCGGGTTGAGCGCGACGGTGCTCAGATCGACGTCCCGGTAACACTTGCCGCTCGTGGCGAGAGCAAGTCACCCAGCGGTTATTTGGGGGCAGGGGTGAAAGCGATCGACTGGCCGCCGGAGATGATCCGCGAGGTCAGCTACGGGCCATTGGCAGCAATTGGCGAGGGGGCTCGACGCACCTGGACCATGAGCGTGTTGACCCTCGATTCACTGAAGAAAATGTTGTTCGGCGAGCTCTCGGTAAAAAACTTGAGTGGACCGATAACCATTGCTAAAGTGGCGGGCGCTTCGGCCCAGTCGGGTGTTGCTGATTTCCTGAATTTCCTTGCTTATCTGAGTATTAGCTTGGGCGTTCTGAATTTGTTGCCCATTCCGGTACTGGATGGGGGGCATTTGTTGTTTTATCTGATCGAGTGGGTGCGTGGTCGTCCCTTGTCAGATCGGGTGCAAGGTTGGGGGATACAGATCGGTATCAGTTTGGTGATCGGGGTGATGTTGCTTGCTCTGGTTAATGATCTGGGTCGACTGTAACGCTTCGCTGAATTGCGAATCTGCCGCATTTTGCGGCAGTTTGTTTATTGCCAGTTGGAATAAGAAAGGACTTCATGAAACGTCTGCTGCTAACTGCGGTTCTCACCGTATTGATGATCGCCGAAGTTCACGCCGAGTCCTTCACTATCTCTGATATTCGCGTCAATGGCCTCCAGCGGGTCTCCGCGGGTAGCGTCTTTGGTGCTTTGCCGTTGAACGTCGGTGAACAGGCGGATGATCGTCGCCTGGTGGAATCCACTCGTGCGTTGTTCAAAACCGGTTTCTTTCAAGATATCCAGCTGGGCCGCGATGGCAACGTCCTGGTCATCACGGTAGTCGAGCGCCCGTCGGTCGCCAGTATCGAGATCGAAGGCAACAAGGCGATCTCTACCGAAGACCTGATGAAAGGCCTCAAGCAATCCGGTCTGGCCGAAGGCGAGATCTTCCAGCGTGCCACCCTCGAAGGTGTGCGTAACGAGCTGCAACGTCAGTACGTCGCCCAGGGTCGCTACTCGGCTACCGTCGACACCGAAGTGGTGCCGCAGCCGCGTAACCGCGTCGGCCTGAAGGTCAACATCAACGAAGGCACCGTTGCGGCTATCCAGCACATCAACGTGGTGGGCAACACGGTCTTCCCTGACGAAGACCTGATCGACCTGTTCGAACTCAAGACCACCAACTGGTTGTCGTTCTTCAAGAACGACGACAAGTACGCCCGTGAAAAGCTGTCCGGTGACCTGGAGCGCCTGCGTTCCTACTATCTGGACCGTGGCTACATCAACATGGATATCGCTTCGACTCAGGTCTCCATTACGCCAGACAAGAAACACGTCTACATCACCGTCAACGTCAACGAAGGCGAGAAGTACACCGTTCGTGACGTCAAGCTCAGCGGTGACCTGAAAGTCCCTGAAGACCAGATCAAGTCCCTGTTGCTGGTGCAAAAAGGCCAGGTGTTCTCGCGCAAGCTGATGACCACCACCTCCGAACTGATCACCCGTCGCCTGGGTAACGAGGGTTACACCTTCGCCAACGTCAACGGTGTGCCTCAACCGCACGACGAAGATCACACCGTAGACATCCTGTTCGCGGTCGATCCGGGCAAGCGTGCCTACGTGAACCGCATCAACTTCCGTGGCAACACCAAGTCCGAAGACGAAGTGCTGCGTCGTGAAATGCGTCAGATGGAAGGCGGCTGGGCTTCCACTTACCTGATCGACCAATCCAAGACCCGTCTTGAACGTCTGGGCTTCTTCAAGGAAGTCAACGTTGAGACCCCGGCCGTGCCGGGTGTCGATGACCAGGTGGACGTCAACTACAGCGTTGAAGAACAAGCCTCCGGTTCGATTACCGCCAGCGTCGGTTTCGCCCAGAGCGCCGGTCTGATCCTCGGTGGTTCGATCACCCAGAACAACTTCCTGGGTACCGGTAACAAGGTCAGCGTCGGCTTGACCAAAAGCGAATACCAGACCCGCTATAACTTCGGCTTTGTCGACCCCTACTGGACCGCCGACGGCGTGAGCCTGGGTTACAACGCGTTCTACCGCACGACTGACTATGACGAGCTCGATACTGACATCGCCAGCTACGCCGTAGACAGCCTGGGTGCAGGCGTGAGCGTTGGCTACCCGATCAGCGAGACTTCGCGTCTGACCTTTGGCCTGACGGCTCAGCAGGACGAGATCAAGACAGGTGTGTACACCGTTGACGAGATCTTCGACTTCGTTAACAAGGAAGGCGACAAGTACCTGAACTTCAAGGCTTCGGCCGGTTGGTCCGAGTCCACCCTGAACAAGGGTGTGCTCGCTACCCGTGGTCATTCCCAGAGCCTGGTGCTGGAATCCACGATTCCAGGCAGCGACCTGTCGTTCTTCAAGCTCGACTACCGTGGCCAGTTGTTCCAGCCATTGAGCGAGAACTACACCATGCGCCTGCACACCGAGCTGGGTTATGGCGATGGCTACGGGTCGACGGATGGCTTGCCATTCTATGAAAACTACTATGCTGGTGGTTTCAACTCGGTTCGTGGCTTCAAGGACAGCACTCTGGGGCCTCGCAGTACACCAAGTACCGGCAAGAACCCTGGTACAGCGGTCGATCCGGACCAGGATCCGCTGCCGTTCGGTGGTAACGTCCTGATCCAGGGTGGTGTGGAGGTTCTGTTCCCGCTGCCGTTCATCAAGGATCAACGCTCCCTGCGGACCTCGGTATTCTGGGATGTGGGTAACGTGTTCGATTCATCTTGCTCGGATACCACAAACGCGGATGGCTCGAAGTCCAACACCAAGTGCAACGATATCAGTCTGAGCAACATGGCCAGTTCCGTCGGTGTGGGTGTGACCTGGGTCACCGCACTGGGTCCTCTGAGTTTCGCCCTGGCCATGCCAGTCAAGAAACCGGATGACGCTGAAACTCAAGTGTTCCAATTCTCTCTCGGCCAGACGTTCTAAGCGTCTGACCCAGATAACGACAATGAATTTTGTAGGGGTGCATCGTGCGTAAGTTGACTCAATTGGTTCTCCTGGCCAGCGTACTGGTCGCTGGTCCGGCGTTCGCCGACATGAAAATTGCTGTTCTGAACTATCAGATGGCTCTGCTGGAGTCCGACGCGGCCAAGAAATACGCCGTGGATGCCGAGAAGAAGTTCGGTCCTCAGCTGACCAAGCTCAAGACGCTGGAAAGCAGCGCCAAGGGCATTCAGGACCGCCTGATGGCCGGTGGCGACAAAATGCAGCAGGGCGAGCGCGAGCGTCTGGAGCTTGAATTCAAGCAAAAGGCCCGTGACTTCCAGTTCCAGTCCAAGGAACTGAACGAAGCCAAAGCCGTTGCCGACCGTGAAATGCTGAAGCAGCTCAAGCCGAAACTGGACAGCGCTGTGGAAGAAGTCATCAAGAAAGGTGCTTTTGACCTGGTCTTCGAGCGTGGCGCAGTGATTGATGTCAAGCCTCAGTACGACATCACTCGCCAGGTTATCGAGCGCATGAATCAGCTGAAGTAACTATGACCGCGACTATAAAGCTCGGCCAATTGGCCGAGTTCCTCGGCGCCACGCTACGTGGCGACCCGGAGAAAGAAATTACTGGGCTAGCCACTTTGCAAGAGGCTGGCCCAGCTCAGTTGAGCTTTCTCGCAAACCCTCAATACCGTAAGTACCTGGCAGATAGCCAGGCCGCAGCTCTGTTACTGAAGGCTGCTGATGCCGAAGGTTTTGCCGGTAATGCGCTGATGGTGCCTGATCCGTATCTGGCCTACGCGCGTGTTTCCCACCTGTTCGATCCAAAGCCGAAAGCGGCTGCCGGCATTCACCCGACAGCCGTTGTGGCCGAGGACGCGGTGGTTGACCCGGCTGCGAGTATTGGTGCCTTTGCGGTGATCGAAAGCGCGGCACGTATTGCTGCGGGTGTGACCATCGGTGCGCATTGCTTCATCGGTGCCCGTTGCGAAATTGGCGAAGGCGGCTGGCTGGCCCCGCGGGTCACGCTGTACCACGACGTGCGCATCGGCAAGCGTGTGGTCATTCAGTCAGGTGCCGTGCTTGGTGGCGAAGGTTTCGGTTTTGCCAATGAGAAAGGTGTCTGGCAGAAAATTGCCCAGATCGGTGGTGTGTTGGTCGGTGACGATGTAGAGATTGGCGTGAATACCGCTATCGACCGCGGCGCATTGGCCGATACCGTTCTCGGTAATGGTGTGAAGCTCGACAACCAGATCCAGATCGCCCACAACGTTCAGGTCGGTGATCACACCGCCATGGCCGCCTGCGTCGGGATCTCCGGCAGCACCAAAATCGGCAAGCATTGCATGCTCGCTGGCGGTGTAGGGCTGGTGGGGCATATCGAAATTTGCGACAACGTTTTCATCACCGGAATGACCATGGTGACCCACTCGATTACCGAAAAGGGTTCCTATTCTTCCGGAACGGCAATGCAGCCAGCAGCCGAATGGCGCAAAAGCGCGGCTCGCATCCGTCAGCTCGATGACATCGCGCGGCGCCTGCGACAGCTGGAAAAGCGTGTAGGGGAAGTGACCCCTGACGGTAATGCTTCATCAGATGGCTGATACCATTTCCATATCAAGTGTGCACAGCCGTTAGACGGCCTGCTTGATTTGCTAGAGGGGCGTGTGTCAGTCGTGCGCTCCCAATCTTTACATAGGCTTCCCCCCGAAATGATGGACATCAACGAGATTCGCGAATACCTGCCTCACCGTTACCCGTTCCTGCTGGTGGACCGGGTAGTGGAGCTGGATGTTGAAGGCAAGCGCATTCGCGCCTACAAGAATGTCAGCATCAACGAACCGTTCTTCAATGGTCACTTCCCTGCGCATCCAATCATGCCGGGCGTATTGATCATCGAGGCAATGGCTCAGGCTGCCGGGATCCTTGGTTTCAAAATGCTTGACGTGAAACCGGCTGACGGCACGCTCTATTACTTCGTCGGGTCCGACAAGCTGCGCTTCCGCCAGCCGGTTTTGCCGGGCGATCAGCTGATCCTTGAGGCCAAGTTCATCAGCTGCAAGCGTCAGATCTGGAAGTTCGAGTGCCAGGCTTCGGTCGATGGCAAGCCTGTCTGCTCGGCTGAAATCATCTGTGCGGAACGCAAGCTATGAGTTTGATTGACCCTCGTGCAATCATCGATCCGGCAGCCGTTCTGGCTGACGGCGTCGAAGTCGGCCCGTGGTCGATCGTCGGCGCAGGTGTGGAAATCGGCGAGGGGACAATCATCGGGCCACACGTGATTCTCAAGGGCCCGACCCGAATCGGTAAGCACAATCGCATCTACCAGTTTTCCTCGGTGGGCGAAGACACACCCGACCTGAAGTACAAGGGCGAGGAAACCCGCCTGGTGATCGGTGACCACAACGTCATCCGTGAAGGTGTGACGATTCACCGTGGCACCATCCAGGACCGCTCGGAAACGACCCTGGGCGACCACAACCTGATCATGGCCTATGCCCACATAGGCCACGACAGCGTTATCGGCAACCATTGCATCCTGGTGAACAACACCGCACTGGCGGGCCATGTGCATGTGGAAGACTGGGCGATCCTTTCCGGTTTTACCCTGGTTCACCAGTATTGCCACATTGGCGCCCACAGCTTTTCAGGTATGGGTACAGCGATCGGCAAGGATGTTCCTGCGTATGTCACGGTGTTCGGCAACCCAGCCGAAGCCCGGAGCATGAACTTCGAGGGCATGCGCCGTCGGGGCTTCAGCGAAGATGCGATCCACGCGCTGCGTCGTGCCTACAAGGTGGTGTACCGCCAGGGCCTGACCGTGGAGCAGGCGCTCGCCGAACTGGCGGAGCCATCTGCGCAGTTCCCGGAAGTAGCGGTGTTCCGTGACTCCATCCAGTCTTCGACCCGCGGCATCACCCGCTAACCATGGCCAATCTGCGTATTGCGCTGGTAGCGGGTGAGGCTTCCGGTGACATTCTGGGTGCGGGTCTCATGCGCGCGCTCAAGACTCGCCACCCGGCGGTCGAGTTCATCGGTGTCGGTGGTCCGTTGATGCAGGCTGAAGGCCTGACCTCGTATTTCCCGATGGAGCGTCTGTCCGTCATGGGCCTGGTGGAAGTGCTGGGCCGATTGCGCGAGTTGCTGGCTCGGCGCAAGAAGCTGGTCGCCGACCTGATCGACGCGAAACCCGATGTATTCATCGGTATCGACGCGCCGGACTTCAACCTCAATATCGAACTCAAGCTGCGCCAGGCCGGGATCAAGACGGTGCATTACGTCAGCCCGTCGGTTTGGGCCTGGCGTCAGAAACGCGTGCTGAAGATTCGCGAAGGCTGCGACCTGATGCTCACGCTGTTCCCGTTCGAAGCCAGATTCTACGAAGAGAAAGGCGTGCCGGTGCGTTTCGTCGGCCATACCCTGGCCGATGCCATTCCACTGCAGGCCGATCGCGCTGCTGCGCGGGCCGAACTCGGTTTGCCTGACGGGCCGCTGGTGGCGTTGATGCCAGGCAGCCGTGGCGGTGAAGTTGGCCGGCTCGGTTCATTGTTTCTCGATACGGCGCAGCGCCTGCGGGCATTGCGCCCGGGGGTGCGGTTTGTCATGCCGTGCGCCAGTGCGCAACGTCGCGCACAGCTCGAAGAACTGTTGGCCGGTCGCGATCTGCCGCTGACCCTGCTCGACGGGCAATCTCATCTGGCCCTGGCAGCGTGCGATGCGGTGTTGATCGCCTCCGGTACCGCGACGCTTGAAGCGCTGCTGTACAAGCGACCGATGGTGGTCGCCTATCGCCTGGCGCCGCTGACGTTCTGGATTCTCAAGCGCATGGTGAAAAGCCCCTACATTTCGTTGCCGAACCTGTTGGCCCAACGTCTGTTGGTGCCCGAGTTGTTGCAGGACGATGCCACGGTCGAAGCGCTGGCCCAGACCTTGTCGCCACTGATCGAGGATGGGGAAGAGCAGACCCGCGGTTTTGACGAGATTCACCGGACCCTGCGTCTGGATGCCTCCAACCAGGCTGCGGACGCAGTGCTGAACCTGATCGGCCAAGTAAAATGAGTAAAACGAATATGCAGATGGGGCTGGATTTCACCTTGGTCGCTGAAATCGAAGAGTTGGTTGCCGGTGTCGATGAGGTGGGTCGCGGTCCGCTCTGTGGTGCGGTGGTGACAGCGGCGGTGATCCTCGATCCGAACCGTCCGATCCTCGGCCTGAATGACTCGAAGAAACTCACCGAAGCCCGTCGCGAAAAGCTCTACGACGAAATCTGCGAAAAAGCCCTGAGCTGGTGCATCGCTCGCGCCGAAGTCGAAGAAATCGACGAACTGAATATCCTGCACGCCACCATGTTGGCCATGCAGCGCGCGGTCGCCGGGCTGCACGTTCAGCCGAAGCTGGCGATGATCGACGGTAATCGTTGCCCGAAACTGCCGATGCGCTCCGAAGCCGTGGTCAAGGGCGATAGCAAGGTTCCAGCCATCGCCGCCGCATCGATTCTGGCCAAGGTCAGCCGTGATCGTGAAATGGCCGCGTTCGAATTGATCTACCCGGGTTACGGCATCGGCGGGCACAAAGGCTACCCGACGCCTGTTCATCTGGAAGCGCTTGCACGGCTTGGGCCGACCCCGATTCATCGGCGTTCGTTTGCCCCGGTGCGGCTGGCGTATGAGGCGCTAGAGAGCGCCGTAGAGAGTTAGTCGCAAGGCTGATTTTTTTTACCAAGGCCCGGTACAATCCGGGCCTTGTTGTCTTCATGTTTATAGACAGGATCACTATGCCGGCTTCATTCGTTCACCTACGCCTGCACACTGAATACTCTCTGGTCGACGGTCTGGTGCGGATCAAACCGCTGGTCAAGACCCTGGTGGGCATGAACATGCCTGCCGTGGCGGTCACCGACCAGAACAACATGTGTTCCCTGGTCAAATTCTATAAAAACGCCATGGGTGCCGGGATCAAGCCGATCTGCGGCGCCGACCTGTGGCTGTCGAACAAGGATCCGGACAACCCCCTGAGCCGGATCAGCCTGCTGGTGATGAACGCCGAAGGCTATCGCAACCTCACCGAACTGATTTCCCGCGGCTTTATCGATGGTCAGCGCAACGGCGCGATCATCATCGAGCGCGAATGGGTCGCTGAAGCCAACTCGGGCTTGATCATGCTGTCGGCGGCCAAAGAAGGCGAGATCGGCCAGGCCATGCTCAGCGGCAACCCCGCCGAGGCCGAAACCCTGGCCCGCGAATGGATGGACGTGTTTCCGGATCGTTTCTATCTGGAAATCCAGCGCACCAACCGCCCCAACGATGAAGAACAACTGCACGGTGCCGTGGCCCTGGCCGAGAAGCTCGGTGCGCCGCTGGTGGCGACCAACGACGTGCGCTTCATCAAGCAGGAAGACTTCGCTGCCCACGAAACCCGCGTTTGCATCGGTGAGGGCCGCGCCCTCGACGATCCGCGGCGTTCGAAGAATTACAGCGATCAGCAGTATCTCAAAAGCGCCGAGGAAATGGCCGAGCTGTTCAGCGACATTCCCGAAGCGCTGGAAAACACCGTCGAGATCGCCAAGCGCTGCAACATTGAAGTGAAGCTGGGCACGCACTTCCTGCCCAACTTCCCGATCCCCGATGGCATGACCATCGACGAGTACTTCCGCAAGGTGTCCTTCGACGGTCTGGAAGAGCGCCTTGCCGTTCTGCTGCCCAAGGACACCACCGAAGACTACGAGGCCAAGCGCCAGGTCTATGTCGACCGGCTGAATTTCGAGCTGGATATCATCATCCAGATGGGGTTCCCCGGTTACTTCCTGATCGTGATGGACTTTATCCAGTGGGCCAAGAACAACGGCGTACCGGTGGGTCCTGGCCGTGGATCGGGTGCCGGGTCGCTGGTGGCCTATGTGCAGAAGATCACCGACCTCGACCCGCTGGAATATGACCTGCTGTTCGAACGATTCCTCAACCCGGAACGGGTATCCATGCCCGACTTCGACGTCGACTTCTGCATGGACGGTCGCGACCGGGTAATCGACTACGTAGCCGAGAAGTACGGCCGCAACGCCGTGAGCCAGATCATCACCTTCGGTTCCATGGCGGCAAAGGCGGTGGTCCGCGACGTGGCGCGGGTGCAGGGCAAGTCCTATGGCCTGGCGGATCGTCTGTCGAAGATGATTCCGTTCGAAGTCGGCATGACCCTGGAAAAGGCCTATGAGCAGGAAGAGATCCTGCGCGATTTCATCAAGGTCGATGAAGAGGCCGCAGAAATCTGGGAGATGGCCCGCAAGCTCGAAGGCGTTGTGCGTAACGTCGGCAAGCACGCCGGTGGTGTGGTAATCGCCCCGACCAAGCTGACCGACTTCTCGCCGATCTATTGCGACGAAGCCGGTGATGGCCTGGTAACCCAGTTCGACAAGGATGACGTCGAGGCGGCCGGCCTGGTGAAGTTCGACTTCCTCGGCCTGCGGACCCTGACGATCATCGACTGGGCGCTGAAAACGATCAACCGCGACCGTGCCAAGGTCAACGAACCGCCGCTGGATATCGCGTTCATCCCGCTGGATGACAAACCGACCTACACCTTGCTGCAAAAAGCCGAAACCACGGCGGTGTTCCAGCTTGAATCCCGGGGCATGAAGGAGCTGATCAAAAAGCTCAAGCCCGACTGCCTGGAAGACTTGATCGCACTGGTGGCACTGTTCCGTCCGGGCCCGCTGCAATCGGGCATGGTGGACGACTTCATCAACCGTAAGCACGGTCGCGCCGAGCTGGCGTATCCGCACTCGGACTACCAGTACGAAGGCCTCAAGCCGGTACTGGCACCGACTTACGGCATCATCCTGTACCAGGAACAGGTGATGCAGATTGCCCAGGTCATGGCCGGTTACACCCTCGGTGGTGCGGACATGCTGCGTCGAGCCATGGGTAAGAAAAAACCCGAGGAAATGGCCAAGCAGCGCGGTGGCTTCATTGAAGGTTGCGCCACCAACAATATCGACGCGGACCTCGCCGGTAACATTTTCGACCTGGTGGAAAAATTCGCCGGTTACGGCTTCAACAAATCCCACTCCGCCGCCTATGGCCTGGTGTCGTACCAGACCGCATGGCTGAAGGCGCACTACCCGGCGCCGTTCATGGCCGCGGTACTCTCTGCGGATATGCACAACACCGACAAGGTCGTGACCTTGATCGAAGAAGTGCGGACGATGAAGCTGCGTCTCGACGCGCCGGACGTGAACACGTCCGAGTTCAAGTTCACGGTGAACGACGAAGGCCGGATCATTTACGGCCTGGGCGCCATCAAGGGCGTGGGTGAAGGTCCGGTCGAGGCGATCACCGAAGCGCGTCTGGCCGGTCCGTTCAAGGATCTGTTCGATTTCTGCGCACGGGTCGACCTCAAGCGCATCAACAAGCGCACCCTCGACGGTTTGATCCGCAGCGGCGCCCTGGATCGCCTCGGGCCGTATTTCCACGACGAGCAGAAAGCCTACCAGGCCAACATCGACCGCAATCGCGCGGTGCTGCTGACGGCCATGGAAGAGGCGATCAAGGCGGCCGAACAGACCGCGCGCACCCAGGACAGCGGTCACTCCGACCTGTTTGGCGGTCTGTTTGTCGAAGAAGACGCCGACGTCTACGCCAATCACCGCAAGGCCAAGGAACTGACCCTCAAGGAGCGCCTGAAGGGGGAGAAAGATACCCTCGGCCTGTACCTGACCGGTCACCCGATCGACGAGTACGAAGGTGAAATCCGTCGCTTCGCCCGCCAGCGCATCATCGACCTGAAACCGGCGCGTGATACCCAGACCGTTGCCGGGATGATCATCGCCTTGCGGGTGATGAAGAACAAAAAGGGCGACAAGATGGGGTTCATCACCCTCGACGACCGCTCCGGACGAATCGAGGCCTCGCTGTTTTCCGAGGCGTTCCATTCCGCGCAATCGTTGTTGCAGACCGACGCGATGGTGGTGGTCGAAGGCGAGGTCAGCAACGACGACTTCTCCGGTGGCCTGAAATTGCGGGTCAAGCGGGTGATGAGCATGGAGGATGCGCGCACCAATCTGGCCGAAAGCCTGCGCCTGAAGTTGCATACCAAGGACCTCAAGGGCGATCAGCTACGCTGGCTGGGTGAACTGTTGAAGCGTCACCGCGGCGCGTGCCCGATCACCTTGGACTACACCAGCCCCGATGCGAAGGCCTTGTTGCAGTTCGGCGAAGGCTGGCGAATCGATCCGGCGGATGCGTTGATTCAAGCCCTGCGTGACCAGTTCGGGCGAGACAACGTCTTCCTCCAATACCGTTGACGGTCAGTGCTATCAGATTGCCCTGACCTTGACCTGAATTTTTAATCTCGACCTCAACGCGCCTGTCCCTTAAGGTAGGGCGCGAATAGACAACCGGCCGGCCCAAGAACCCTTGGGACTCGACCCAAGACGGACGCCTATGAACCCGAATTTTCTAGATTTCGAACAGCCGATCGCCGACCTGCAAGCCAAGATCGAAGAGTTGCGCTTGGTCGGTAATGACAATTCGCTGAATATCGGCGATGAGATCTCCCGCCTGCAGGACAAGAGCAAAACGCTGACCGAAGACATCTTCGGCAAGCTGACCAGCTGGCAGATCGCACGTCTGGCGCGTCACCCGAAACGTCCGTATACCCTGGACTACATCGAACACATCTTCACCGAGTTCGACGAACTGCACGGTGACCGTCACTTCTCGGACGACGCTGCCATCGTTGGCGGTATTGCCCGTCTGGACGACAAGCCGGTGATGATCATCGGTCACCAGAAAGGCCGTGAAGTGCGCGAGAAAGTTCGCCGCAATTTCGGCATGCCGCGTCCGGAAGGCTACCGCAAGGCTTGCCGCCTGATGGAAATGGCCGAACGTTTCAAAATGCCGATCCTGACCTTCATCGACACTCCGGGCGCTTACCCTGGCATTGACGCTGAAGAGCGCAACCAGAGCGAAGCGATTGCCTGGAACCTGCGTGTCATGGCCCGCCTGAAAACCCCAATCATCGCCACCGTGATCGGTGAGGGTGGTTCCGGTGGTGCACTGGCGATCGGTGTCTGCGACCAGTTGAACATGCTGCAATACTCCACCTACGCGGTGATTTCGCCGGAAGGTTGCGCTTCGATTCTGTGGAAAACCTCCGAGAAGGCACCGGATGCCGCAGAAGCGATGGGCATCACCGCCGAGCGCCTCAAAGGCCTGGGCATCGTGGACAAGGTGATTGGCGAGCCACTGGGCGGCGCGCACCGCGACCCGGCCGCCGCAGCCGCATCGATTCGCGCCGAGCTGAGCTCGCAACTGGCGATGCTGAAGAAGTTCGATAACGACGCGCTGCTCAAGCGCCGCTACGATCGACTGATGAGCTACGGTCTCTAAGCCGTACACGCAGTGCCCATGTGGGAGCGGGCTTGCTCGCGAAAGCGGTATAACAGTCAACGGGTGCGTTGAATGTTGATCCGCCTTCGCGAGCAAGCCCGCTCCCACATTTGATTTGTGCAAGGTGATGGATATGAGTCGGTCCAATATTGATTTGCCCGCCAGACTCTTGTTGAATCTTGCCTCGTGGCGCAATGCTGCGACCTGGCGCATCGCCTTCTCCGGCGGCCTCGACTCCACTGTCCTGCTGCACCTTCTGGCAACACTCTCCCAAACCGAATCCCTGCCGGCGCTCAACGCCATCCATGTGCATCACGGCCTTCAAGCCGTAGCCGATACGTGGCCGGAACATTGTCGTGCCGTGTGCGCTGCGCTGGGCGTGCCGCTGCAAGTGGTTCGCGTGCAGGTGCAACCGGGTGCCAGCCTTGAACGTGCAGCCCGGGATGCGCGGTATCACGCCTTCACTGAAGCCCTTCAGGCCAACGAAGTGCTGCTGGCGGCCCAGCACCGCGACGATCAGGCGGAAACGCTGCTGTTTCGCTTGTTGCGCGGAGCGGGCGTGCGCGGACTGTCCGGGATGCCGCGTCAGCGCCCTTTGGGCAAGGGGCATTTGCTGCGGCCAATGCTTGATGTCACGCGGGCTGAGTTGGAGGCTTATGCCAGTGCGCATGGCTTGAGCTGGGTCGAAGATCCCTCGAATCAGGATCGGCAGTACTCGCGCAATTACCTTAGGCATCAAGTCTTGCCCGTGCTGATCCAGCGCTGGCCGCAAGCGGTGGCGACCATGGCCCGCAGCGCGACGCATTTGAGTGAGGCTCAGGGACTGCTTGAAGAACTGGCGGACATGGATTTGCGTGAGGCCAGCTCTGCCAGTGAGTTTGCCTGGCTGGGCTTGCGGTCGCTTGAGCTGGCGCCGCTTGCGCAAATGTCCGGTGCCCGGCAGCGCAATGCCTTGAGTCATTGGCTCGAACCGCTGACCCGCTTGCCGGACACTGACCATTGGTCGGGTTGGGAGGATTTGCGCGATGCCACCGGCGATGCCTGCCCGGTGTGGCGGCTGGCCGATGGCGAACTGCATCGGGCGGGCGGGCGGATCTGGTGGCTGTCCGGCCACTGGCTGAGGCCTCTGCCCGGCGCCGGGGTGTGGCTGGATCCGGCTTCACCGCTGGTTATCCCGGGCAACGGCGTGCTTTCGCTGACCGGGCAAATCCCCGATGGCCCGCTGCATATCCGCTATCGTGAAGGGGGAGAGGTCATGGCATTGCCAGGCCGCGGCCATAGGGACCTGAAACGTTTGCTCAATGAAAGCGCTGTACCGTCCTTCGTACGCGGCAGATTGCCGCTGCTCTACAAAGACGGGCAACTGCTGGCGGTAGCGAACCTCAAGGGGCTCGATGGTGGTGCACTCGGCGACTGGCATTTGCATTGGCAGCCACTGAACGAAGATCAAGGTTTGAGCTGAAAGGGGCTTTCCGGTAGACTACGCTCCCTTCTTGATACAACTTCTGTGGATTCGCCTGAATTGCAGGAGTTGCCGATTACCAAGCAGTCTTTGCTGGGCGATTCCAAAAAATGTGTAGCGAGCAACGAACCGGTGTTTCATTTTCCGGTCTGTCCCAACGCGGCGGTTTTTTCGAAAGGTGCACTGTGATTAATGCAGGTGATCGGGGGCTTCGGCCTTCCTTCGCTTTCCCCGGCGGCTCGGACCGCTTTAACGCAGACTTCTAGGGTTTTTCATGACGCGCTACATATTCGTCACGGGCGGTGTTGTTTCTTCATTGGGGAAAGGCATTGCATCGGCATCATTGGCGGCCATCCTGGAGGCGCGGGGACTTAAGGTCACCATGCTGAAGCTGGACCCGTACATCAACGTCGACCCGGGCACGATGAGCCCGTTCCAGCACGGTGAAGTGTTCGTCACTCACGACGGCGCCGAGACCGACCTGGACCTGGGTCACTACGAGCGGTTCATCCGCACGACCATGACCCAGAACAACAACTTCACCACGGGCCGTGTCTACGAACACGTCCTGCGCAAGGAGCGCCGTGGTGACTACCTGGGTGCAACCATCCAGGTGATCCCGCACATCACCGACGAAATCAAGCGCCGCATCATCAAGGGTGCCGGCGACGCTGACGTGGCAATGGTCGAAATCGGTGGCACCGTGGGTGACATCGAGTCGCAACCGTTCCTCGAGGCGATCCGCCAACTGCGTTTCGAAGTCGGCGCCAAGCGCGCGATGCTGATGCACCTGACACTGGTGCCGTACATCGCCACTGCCGGCGAAACCAAGACCAAGCCTACCCAGCACTCGGTGAAGGAACTGCGTTCGATCGGCCTGCAACCAGACGTGCTGGTCTGCCGCTCCGACCACCCGATCGATGTGTCGTCGCGTCGCAAGATCGCGCAGTTCACCAATGTCGAAGAACGTGCGGTAATCGCGCTGGAAGACGCCGATACCATCTACAAGATCCCGGGCATCCTGCACTCCCAGGGCCTGGACGATTTCGTCGTCGAGCGTTTCGGCCTGCAATGCGGCGGTGCCGATCTGTCCGAGTGGGAAGCCGTGGTCGACGCCAAGCTCAACCCTGAGCACGAAGTCACCATCGCCATGGTCGGCAAGTACATGGAGCTGCTGGACGCCTACAAGTCGCTGATCGAAGCGATGAGTCACGCGGGCATCAGCAACCGTACCAAGGTCAACCTGCGCTACATCGATTCCGAAGACATCGAGAACCAGGGCACCGCGCTGCTCGAAGGCGTCGATGCCATCCTGGTACCGGGCGGCTTCGGTCTGCGTGGCGTTGAAGGCAAGATCACTGCCGTTCAATACGCTCGCGAAAACAAGGTTCCGTACCTGGGTATCTGCCTGGGCATGCAAGTGGCCGTTATCGAGTTCGCACGTAACGTGATGGGCTGGAAAGACGCCAACTCCACCGAGTTCGATCGTGCAAGCGGTCACCCGGTCGTGGGCCTGATCACCGAGTGGGAAGATGCCACCGGCGCCGTCGAAACCCGTACCGAAACCTCCGACCTGGGCGGCACCATGCGCCTGGGCGCGCAGGATTGCCTGCTGGAGCCGGGTTCCCTGGTCCACGGTTGCTACGGCAAGGACGTGATTGTCGAGCGTCATCGTCATCGCTACGAAGTGAACAACAACCTGCTGCCGCAAATCATGGAAGCCGGTTTGAAAATCTCCGGTCGTTCCGGTGATGGCGCACTGGTTGAAGTGGTTGAAGCTCCGGATCACCCATGGTTCGTCGCTTGCCAGTTCCACCCTGAGTTCACCTCGACGCCACGCGACGGTCACCCGCTGTTCAGCGGTTTCGTCAAGGCCGCGTTGGCTCAACACCAGAAGAAGGCGTAACCCCGATGGCACAGAAGATCATCCGCGTCGGCGACATCGAGATTGCCAACGACAAACCCATGGTGCTGTTCGGCGGCATGAACGTGCTGGAAAGCCGTGACATGGCCATGCAGGTTTGCGAAGAGTATGTGAAGGTCACCGAAAAGCTCGGTATCCCTTACGTGTTCAAGGCCAGTTTCGACAAGGCCAACCGGTCTTCTGTGACCTCCTATCGTGGTCCTGGCCTGGAAGAAGGCATGCGCATCTTCCAGGACATCAAGCAAGCCTTCGGCGTGCCGATCATCACCGACGTCCACGAGCCTGACCAGGCCGCGGTCGTCGCTGAAGTCTGCGACATCATCCAGTTGCCGGCATTCCTGTCGCGCCAGACCGACCTCGTGGTCGCGATGGCCAAAACGGGCGCCGTGATCAACATCAAGAAAGCCCAGTTCCTCGCCCCCCAGGAAATGAAGCACATCCTGAACAAGTGCGTGGAAGCGGGTAACGATCAGTTGATCCTCTGCGAGCGTGGTTCGAGCTTCGGCTACAACAACCTCGTCGTCGACATGCTCGGCTTCGGCATCATGAAGCAGTTCGAATACCCGGTGTTCTTCGATGTGACCCACGCGCTGCAAATGCCTGGTGGTCGCTCCGATTCCGCCGGCGGTCGTCGCGCCCAGGTCACCGACCTGGCAAAAGCCGGTATGAGCCAGTCGCTGGCCGGCCTGTTCCTGGAAGCCCACCCGGATCCGGACAACGCCAAGTGCGACGGTCCTTGCGCCTTGCGCCTGGACAAACTGGAGCCATTCCTGGCCCAGCTCAAAGCTTTGGACGAACTGGTGAAGAGTTTTCCGACGGTAGAAACCGCGTAATCCTCAATTCTCCGGTAAAGTACCGCACGATTTAACGCTCAGGCCCTCGGGCCTGAGCCTTATCGTCTGCAAGACTGCCCGCTGCACATCACTTGCCGACGATCAAAGATTTCCTACAGCTGCGTCGTTTTCGTCAACTTTGGAGTGTTTACAACAATGGCTAAAATCGTCGACATCAAAGGTCGTGAAGTTCTCGACTCCCGTGGCAATCCCACCGTGGAAGCGGACGTGCTTCTCGACAACGGCATCATCGGCAGTGCCTGCGCGCCGTCCGGTGCTTCCACTGGCTCGCGTGAGGCGCTCGAGCTGCGCGATGGCGACAAGAGCCGTTACCTGGGCAAGGGCGTTCTGAAGGCCGTAGCCAACATCAACGGTCCGATCCGCGACCTGTTGAAAGGCATGGACCCAAGCGACCAGAAAGCGCTCGATCTGGCAATGATCAAGCTCGACGGTACTGAAAACAAAGGTTCCCTGGGCGCCAACGCGATCCTCGCCGTTTCCCTGGCCGCGGCCAAGGCAGCAGCACAGGACCAGGACCTGCCGCTGTACGCTCACATCGCCAACCTGAACGGCACCCCGGGTGTCTACTCGATGCCGGTTCCGATGATGAACATCATCAACGGCGGCGAGCACGCCGATAACAACGTCGACATCCAGGAATTCATGGTTCAGCCGGTTGGCGCCAAGTCTTTCTCGGAAGGTCTGCGCATGGGCACCGAGATTTTCCACCACCTCAAAGCCGTGCTGAAGGCCCGTGGCCTGAGCACTGCCGTCGGTGACGAAGGTGGTTTCGCGCCGAACCTGGCCTCCAACGAAGACGCTTTGAAAGTGATCTCCGAAGCCGTGGCCAACGCCGGTTACAAGCTGGGCACCGACGTGACCCTGGCCCTGGACTGCGCAGCCAGCGAATTCTACGAAGACGGCAAGTACAACCTGTCCGGCGAAGGCCAGGTGTTCACCGCCGAAGGTTTCGCTGACTACCTCAAAGGCCTGACCGAGCGTTACCCGATCATCTCCATCGAAGATGGCCTGGACGAGTCCGACTGGGCTGGCTGGAAGATCCTCACCGACAAGATCGGCGAGAAGACTCAGCTGGTAGGCGACGACCTGTTCGTCACCAACACCAAGATCCTGAAAGAAGGCATCGACAAGAAGATCGCCAACTCGATCCTGATCAAGTTCAACCAGATCGGCACCCTGACCGAAACCCTGGAAGCCATCCAGATGGCCAAGGCCGCCGGTTACACTGCCGTGATCTCGCACCGCTCCGGCGAAACCGAAGACTCGACCATTGCCGACCTGGCCGTGGGCACTTCGGCTGGCCAGATCAAGACCGGCTCCCTGTGCCGTTCCGACCGCGTATCCAAGTACAACCAACTGCTGCGTATCGAAGAGCAGTTGAACGGCAAAGCCAAGTACAACGGTCGCGGCGAGTTCCGCGGTTAAGCGGTAACTGGTAAAAAGACACCGGATTGTGTCGGAAAAATCGCTACAGCGACGTTTTTGCCACTAATCTGATGCCTTATATGCACAAGCCTGGTTCTTCCAGGCTTCGTGCTATCAGAAGCTTCACGTTTGGCATGGCTGTCTTTTTTCACTGGATACCTGATATTCGATGCGCAGTCCCAATTGGTTGTTCCTCATCCTGCTTTTGTTGCTGGCTGGCCTGCAGTACCGCCTGTGGGTGGGAAATGGCAGTCTGGCGCAAGTGGCCGAGTTGACTCAGCAGATTGCGGATCAGCAGGCTGAGAACCAGGCATTGCTGGAACGCAACCGGGTGATGGACGCCGAGGTCAGTGAGTTGAAAAAGGGCATGGAGACCGTCGAAGAACGGGCTCGCCATGAGTTGGGTATGGTCAAGGACGGTGAAACCCTTTACCAGTTGGCCCAATGATTAATTCGTTACCGGCCTTCTGGGCCGTGATTCCTGCCGCGGGCGTCGGTGCCCGTATGGCCGCGGACCGTCCCAAGCAGTATCTGCAACTGGGCGGGCGCACTATTCTCGAACACAGCCTTGGCTGTTTCCTTGATCATCCATGCCTGAAAGGTTTGGTGGTCAGTGTTGCTGTGGACGATCCTTATTGGCCGAACCTGGCGTGTGCCAGTGATCCGCGTATTGCCCGGGTCGAGGGCGGCTCGGAGCGTTCCGGGTCGGTGCTCAACGCCTTGCTGCACTTGCATGCGCAGGGCGCTGATGATGAGGATTGGGTACTGGTTCACGATGCCGCACGGCCGAACCTCAGCCGTGACGATCTGGACAAATTGCTGGCTGAACTGGCTGACGATCCTGTCGGCGGGCTGCTGGCGGTTCCTGCGCGGGATACGCTCAAGCGGGTCGACAAGCACGGTCGTGTGGTCGAAACCGTGGATCGCAGTGTGATCTGGCAGGCCTACACGCCGCAGATGTTCCGCCTTGGGGCGTTGCATCGGGCTTTGGCGGACAGTCTGGTGGCTGACGCGGTGATCACCGACGAGGCGTCGGCCATGGAGTGGGCGGGGCTGGCGCCACGCTTGATTGAAGGTCGAGCTGACAACCTCAAAGTCACTCGGCCGGAGGATCTGGAATGGTTGAAGCAGCGTTGGGCTAACCGCCGCTAGAGGGTTTTGGGGGTAACTGCTGGACTGCGTCGCGTCTTTCGCGAGCAAGCCCGCTCCCACATTTGATCGGCGTTACCCGCAATACTAGTGAACAACCCTAATCCCCTGTGGGAGCGGGCTTTCTCGCGAAAGCGGTGGTCCAGGCAGCTGACATCTCGCTGACACACCAACAAAACACTAGCACTGGTACTCCGGCCGTTCGGCCAACCCTTCCTTCAAATAATCCACCAACTTGCGCACCTTCGGCGACAGATGCCGCTGCTGCGGATACAGCGCCCAAACCGCTGTGTTCGGTGGTTGATGCGCCTCCAGCAGCGAAATCAGCGCACCGCTCTTCAGATGCTCCAGCACGTAATAGTCCGGCAACTGACACAGCCCCACGCCTTGTAGCGCCGCGTCCAACACCGCTTGCCCACTGTTGCAGCGCCAGTTTCCCTGCACCCGTTGCGAATATTCCCGCCCGTTCTGTTCCAGCTGCCACAGGTCCGAACTGCCGATGAGGCAGTTGTGGCGGCTCAGTTCCGACAAACTGTGTGGGCGACCGTACCGTTCAAGGTAGGACGGAGAGGCACAGAGAAACATGCGTCGCGGCGCGAGGCGGGTGGCGACCAGCCGTGAGTCCTGCAAGCGCCCGAGGCGAATCGCCAGGTCGAGGCCTTCATGCACCAGATCAAGCTGGCGGTTGCTCAATTCGATATCGACGCGCAATTGCGGATACAGGCCCATGAAGCGGGTCACCAGCGGCACGATGAACCGTTCGCCATAGGCCACGGCACAGGTCATGCGTAGCATGCCTTTGGGCTCGCTGGTCAAATCGCCGACCGCGCGCAACGCCTCTTCGCGGCCATCCTGCAAGCGTTGGCAATGTTGCAGGAAGGTTTGCCCGGCCTCGGTCAGCGTGACCCGGCGGGTGCTGCGGTAGAGCAGGCGGGTTTGCAGGCGCTCTTCGAGGCGTACGATTTGTCGACTGATATGGGAGGAAGAAACCCCCAGGCGTTGCGCGGCAGCGGTGAACTGGCTGCATTCGGCAACGGCGACAAACTCGTCGATCCCTTCCCAGCGATTTTCGGACATCAATGATTATCCCCGTGTGGCAATAATATTTTGCATTTGCATCGATTATTCATCGTTGAGCCATGTATTACACTCCTTGTCTCGTTTTAATTCACTGGAGAATCACCATGATCAAGTCGCGCGCCGCCGTTGCCTTCGAGGCCAAGAAGCCCCTCGAAATCGTTGAAGTCGATGTCGCCATGCCCAAGGCCGGCGAAGTCTTGCTGCGCGTGGTGGCCTCCGGTGTTTGCCATACCGATGCCTACACCTTGTCCGGCGCTGATCCGGAAGGCATCTTCCCGTCGATCCTCGGCCATGAAGGTGGTGCGATCGTGGAAGCGATCGGCGAGGGTGTGACCTCCGTTGCAGTCGGTGATCATGTGATCCCGCTGTACACCCCGGAATGCCGTCAGTGCAAATTCTGCCTGTCGGGAAAAACCAACCTCTGCCAGGCGATTCGCGCGACCCAGGGCAAAGGCTTGATGCCCGACGGTACTTCGCGTTTTTCCTACAAGGGCGAAACGATTTTCCACTACATGGGCACTTCCACGTTCTCCGAGTACACCGTGCTTCCGGAGATTTCCGTTGCGAAAATCGCCAAGGAAGCGCCACTGGAAAAAGTCTGCCTGCTGGGCTGCGGTGTCACTACCGGTATCGGTGCAGTGCTCAACACCGCCAAGGTGAAACCGGGTGATACGGTCGCCATTTTCGGTCTTGGCGGCATCGGTCTGTCGGCTGTTATCGGCGCCGTAAAAGCCAAGGCTGCCCGCATCATCGCCATCGACATCAACCCGGCCAAATTTGAGATCGCCAAGCAACTGGGTGCAACCGATTGTGTGAACCCGAAAGACTTCGATCGTCCGATCCAGGAAGTCATCGTCGACATGACCGATGGCGGCGTGGATTTTTCCTTCGAGTGCATCGGTAACGTGCAACTGATGCGTGCCGCACTGGAGTGCTGCCACAAGGGTTGGGGCGAGTCGGTGATCATCGGCGTTGCCGGTGCCGGCCAGGAAATCTCGACCCGTCCGTTCCAGCTGGTCACCGGCCGCGTCTGGCGCGGTTCGGCGTTCGGCGGCGTGCGCGGCCGTACCGAGTTGCCAAGCTATGTGGAAATGGCCGAAACCGGCGAGATTCCGCTGGATACCTTCATCACCCACACCATGGGCCTGGAAGATATCAACAAGGCGTTTGACCTGATGCACGAAGGGAAAAGCATTCGCTCCGTCATCCATTTCTGAGGTCCGCCATGAGCCTGGAAAACATCTCCTGCCAGAAAAGCTTCGGCGGCTGGCACAAACGCTATCGCCATCGCTCGGAAGTACTCGGCTGCGACATGGTGTTCGCCGTCTACCTGCCGCCGCAAGCGGAGCAGGGCGGCAAGCTGCCGGTGTTGTACTGGTTGTCCGGCCTGACCTGCACCGACGAGAACTTCATGCAGAAGGCCGGCGCCATGCGCATGGCCGCGGAGCTCGGGCTGATCATCGTCGCACCGGACACCAGCCCTCGCGGTCCTGAAGTGCCGGGCGATCCGGATGGTGCCTGGGACTTTGGCCTCGGCGCCGGGTTTTACCTGAATGCCACTCAGGAGCCTTGGTCGCGTCACTATCGGATGCATGACTATGTCGTGCAGGAATTGCCGACATTGGTCGAAGCCCATTTCCCTGCGTCGGACAGGCGCGGTATCAGTGGCCATTCCATGGGCGGCCACGGTGCGCTGGTCTGCGCCTTGCGCAATCCGGGGCGCTATCTGTCGGTGTCGGCGTTCTCGCCAATCAACAACCCGATGGATTGCCCGTGGGGGCAGAAAGCCTTTTCCCGCTATCTGGGAGAGGACCGTTCGAAATGGCGCGAATGGGATGCCTGCGCGTTGATTGCCGAGGCCGATGAACAGCTGCCGCTGTTGGTCGACCAGGGTGATCGCGACGATTTCCTCGCCAACCAGCTCAAGCCGGAAGCCTTGCAGCAGGCGGCCAAACTGGCCGGTCACCCGCTGACGTTGCGCCTGCAACCGGGCTATGACCACAGCTATTTCTTCATTGCCAGTTTCATCGATGAGCACTTGCGGCATCACGCGCATGCTCTGGTTGGCTAATGCAGGTAGAATCACGCCCTGACAAAAATCGGGGCGTTTTTTTATGCGTATTGGCCACGGCTATGATGTGCACCGTTTCGCTGAAGGCGATTTCATCACTCTGGGCGGTGTGCGCATTGCACACAGCTTCGGGCTGCTCGCCCACTCTGACGGTGACGTCCTCTTGCACGCCTTGAGCGATGCCTTGCTCGGCGCCGCGGCGCTGGGCGACATCGGCAAGCATTTCCCGGATACCGACCCGCAATTCAAGGGCGCCGACAGCCGTGCGCTGTTGCGTCACGTCGTCGCACTGGTCCATGCCAAAGGCTGGAAAGTCGGCAACGTCGATAACACCATCGTCGCCCAGGCGCCGAAAATGGCCCCGCATATCGAATCGATGCGCGCGCTGATTGCCGCGGATCTTCAAGTAGAGTTGGATCAAGTGAACGTGAAAGCTACCACCACCGAAAAGCTCGGCTTTGTTGGTCGCGAAGAAGGCATTGCCGTGCACTCCGTTGCCTTGTTGCTGCGCGCATGAACGAACTGCAATTGCTCGGCCCGCGGGCGTACGGTGAGGCCCTCGGCACGGCGGTCCTGAAAGCGATCGCCGAAGATTTCCAGGTCGACGAAGTCCTCGACATTCCCCTCAGCGGCGAGGGCGAACACCTGTGGATCTGGGTGGAAAAGCGTGGTCTGAATACTGAAGAAGCGGCGCGACGGATTGCCAAGGCTGCCGGCGTGCCATTGCGCACCGTCAGTTATGCCGGGCTCAAGGACCGTCAGGCGTTGACTCGCCAGTGGTTCAGCGTGCAATTGCCGGGCAAGGCCGACCCTGATCTGTCGGCTGCGGAAAACGATACGCTGAAGATCCTCAAGACCGCCCGCCACAAGCGCAAACTGCAACGCGGTGCCCACTCGGCCAACGGCTTTACTTTGCGCCTCACCCAGTTCGCTGGCGACAAGGCTGCTATCGAAGAACGCCTGCAACTGATCGTTAAACACGGCATCCCTAACTATTTCGGCGCACAGCGCTTCGGCCATGACGGCGGCAACGTCGTCGATGCTCGCGCCTGGGCCGCGCGCAAGGCCTTGCCGGAGCAGCGCAACGTGCGCTCGCGTCTGCTCTCCACGGCGCGCAGTTTTCTGTTCAATCAGGTGCTGGCCGCCCGCGTCGCCGATGGCACCTGGCAGCGTGCCCAGGTCGGTGACCTGCTGGCGTTCACCGACAGCCGCAGCTTTTTCCCGGCAGGCGAAGCCGAGTGCAGCGACCCGCGCCTGGCGATTCTCGATCTGCACCCGACCGGCCCGCAGTGGGGCGAAGGTGACTCGCCGGCCACGGGTGTTGTCCATGAACTGGAGCAGGCAATCGCCGCGCGCGAAGCGGACCTTCGCGATTGGTTGATTAACGCCGGTATGAGCCACGAACGTCGCATCCTGCGGCTGCCCATTGGCGGGTTGACGTGGCATTATCCCGAGCCTGACATTCTGCAACTGGAATTCGTCCTGCCGGCCGGATGCTTCGCCACCGTATTGGTGCGCGAGCTTGTTGATCTGGTGCCGGTGGGGCAGACGGACAGCCCATGCGTATTCTGATTTCTAACGACGATGGGGTAACCGCACCCGGTCTCGCCGCGCTTTATGCTGCGCTGGCGGATTACACCGAGTGCGTGGTTATCGCCCCGGACCAGGACAAGAGCGGCGCCAGCAGTTCGCTGACGCTCGACCGTCCGTTGCACCCGCAAACCCTGGCCAACGGCTTTATCAGCCTCAACGGCACGCCAACCGATTGTGTGCACCTGGGCCTCAACGGCCTGCTGGAGCGCGAAGCGGACATGGTGGTTTCCGGAATAAACCTGGGTGCGAACCTGGGGGACGATGTCCTGTATTCCGGCACGGTGGCGGCGGCCCTCGAGGGGCGTTTCCTGAATCACCCCTCGTTTGCCTTTTCGCTGGTCTCACGCCAGGTAGAGAACCTTCCCACAGCTGCCCATTTCGCGCGCAAACTGGTTGAAGCCCATGCTGACCTGGATCTGCCACCGCGTACGGTACTGAACGTGAACATTCCCAATTTGCCGCTGGACCGCATCCGCGGTATCCAGCTGACCCGCCTGGGCCATCGCGCCCGAGCCGCGGCACCGATGAAAGTGGTGGATCCGCGGGGCAAGTCCGGTTACTGGATCGCGGCGGCCGGGGATGCCGAAGATGGCGGCCCGGGTACCGATTTCCATGCAGTGATGCAGGGTTATGTTTCGATCACGCCGCTGCAACTGGATCGCACCTTCAATGATGCCTTCAGAAGTCTGGACGGCTGGCTGGAGGGGCTGCGCTGATGGGTCGCGAACAAGACGATATGCTGCGTCGCGGCATCGGCATGACCTCCCAGCGAACCCGGGAGCGGCTGATCCAGCGCCTGTACGAAGAAGGCATCTCCAATGCCAGGGTACTGGAGGTCATTCGCCGGACCCCGCGCCACCTGTTCGTCGACGAAGCGCTGGCGCACCGTGCCTATGAAGACACCGCGCTGCCGATTGGCAACAACCAGACAATCTCCCAGCCTTATATGGTGGCGCGCATGAGCGAGCTGCTGCTGGAGGCCGGTCCCCTCGACAAGGTGCTGGAGATCGGCACCGGGTCGGGTTATCAGACGGCGGTGCTGTCGCAACTGGTCGAGCGTGTGTTCTCGGTCGAGCGCATCAAGGTTCTGCAGGATCGGGCAAAGGAACGCCTGGTCGAACTGAACCTGCGCAACGTGGTGTTCCGCTGGGGCGATGGCTGGGAGGGTTGGCCGGCACTGGCACCATACAACGGGATTATCGTCACCGCAGTGGCAACCGACGTGCCCCAGGCATTGCTTGACCAGTTGGCACCGGGAGGCCGAATGGTGATCCCGGTCGGGGCCGGCGAAGTCCAGCAATTGATGCTGATCATCCGCGAGGAACAAGGTTTTTCCAGGCATGTCCTGGGGGCTGTGCGCTTCGTGCCACTGCTCAATGGGCCACTGGCCTGAGCATTTGTTTCGGCACGCTGAATTCTCTTCGATTGCCTTTGTCTTACAGCGGCATCGTTGTGTTAAACGGGATTCATCGTCAGGCAGCAAACGTGTGCGCGGCACCGATTCGCCACATTAAAGGTAAAGCGTGCACGGCCCGTTATACTTGCGACAGTTCATGCCGGACTCCGGCATTTCACATTTTCAGCCACCACAGAGGGAGCGGCGGGTGAGTCTCACAGTCATTGCGCAGCGTATGAGTAAAACGAGCTTTCAGCGCCTGGTGACTGGCCTTGTCTTGAGCACTTTGCTGGTCGGTTGTTCCAGCAACAAGTCCAGCGATGTTCGTGTCGTGGACCGTAACAATGCCGCGGCTCAGCGTCCAGCCGTGACCACCGGGCAATACATTGTTCGGCCCAAGGACACCCTGTTCTCCATCGCCTTCCGTTACGGCTGGGACTACAAGGCCCTGGCGGCACGCAACAACATTCCTGCGCCTTACACCATCCGTCCGGGTCAGACGATTCGCTTTGATGGTCGTACCAATTCAACGTCGACGGCGGTGGTCAGCTCGTCCAGTTCAACACCTTCGTCGTCGAGTAAAACCACGGTCATCCGTCGTTCGGCAAACGGTACGACCACCAGCACAACGACGGTTGTACCGTCCGTCGCGAGCAAGCCAGCCCCTGCTCCTTTGCCACCTCCCGGGCCAGCCCCGACCGGCTGGGGATGGCCATCTAATGGCATTCTGATTGGAAAATTCTCTTCAAACGGTAGTTTGAATAAAGGAATTGATATCGCCGGAGATTTGGGACAGCCTGTTTTAGCTGCGTCTGATGGGACGGTGGTATACGCCGGGAGTGGCTTAAGGGGCTACGGCGAATTAGTGATCATCAAGCACAGTGAAACCTACGTCAGTGCCTACGGACATAACCGCAGGCTGTTGGTTCGGGAGGGGCAGCAGGTCAAGGTCGGACAGACAATTGCCGAAATGGGGTCAACGGGTACAGACCGGGTGAAACTGCATTTTGAGATTCGCCGCCAAGGTAAACCTGTAGATCCGCTGCAATTCCTGCCACGCCGTTGATCGCTACCAGCCTGTTCCGTCGCGTAGAGGGGACAGGCTCCAGCGTTGCCAGGGAGAAAGGCGCCGCTTGAGCTTGAGGTCGAACTCACCAAAGGACTATAACAATGGCTCTCAGTAAAGAAGTGCCGGAGTTTGACATCGACGATGAGGTTCTCCTGATGGAGAGCAGCATCGATACGGATTCGATGTCGAATGATGAAGGGGCGGCTCCACCTTCCGTTCGTGCCAAATCCAAACACTCCGCATCCTTGAAACAGCACAAGTACATTGACTACACGCGGGCACTTGATGCCACGCAGTTGTATCTCAATGAAATTGGTTTCTCTCCCCTGCTATCACCCGAAGAAGAAGTTCATTTTGCGCGCCTGTCGCAAAGTGGCGATCCGGCCGGGCGCAAACGCATGATTGAAAGCAACCTGCGACTGGTGGTGAAAATCGCCCGACGCTACGTCAATCGTGGGCTGTCGCTGCTGGACCTGATCGAAGAGGGCAACCTCGGCTTGATCCGGGCGGTGGAGAAGTTCGATCCGGAACGCGGTTTCCGCTTCTCGACCTACGCGACCTGGTGGATTCGCCAGACCATCGAACGCGCAATCATGAATCAGACCCGGACCATCCGGCTGCCGATCCATGTGGTCAAGGAGCTGAACGTGTACCTGCGGGCTGCGCGGGAGCTGACGCAAAAACTCGACCATGAACCCTCACCCGAAGAAATCGCCAACCTGCTGGAAAAACCGGTGGGAGAGGTCAAGCGTATGCTCGGCCTTAACGAACGGGTTTCTTCGGTCGACGTCTCGCTGGGTCCGGATTCGGATAAAACCCTGCTGGACACCCTGACTGACGATCGTCCAACCGATCCATGCGAGTTGTTGCAGGACGACGACCTGTCCCAGAGCATCGATCAATGGCTCTCGGAACTGACCGACAAGCAACGCGAAGTGGTTGTACGCCGCTTCGGCCTGCGCGGCCATGAAAGCAGCACCCTTGAAGACGTCGGCCTGGAAATCGGCCTGACCCGGGAGCGGGTCAGACAGATTCAGGTGGAGGGCTTGAAGCGGCTACGCGAGATCCTGGAAAAAAATGGTCTGTCGAGCGAGTCGCTGTTCCAATAAGGCACTCACTGCGATGGCATGAAAAACCCCGACTGGCTCGGGGTTTTTTATTGCCTGGCCAGGAGACCGAGCCCCCTCGGGATTTTGGTTTCGTGCTGTAAGCCTAGGCTTACTCTTGCGTAAGTGTTCGTTATTTTTACACCCCGGCAGTCGTCCATTCGGAGCGCTGACCGCATATATATGTTTGATTTATATTAATATTTTTTAGTATTAATGATGTGTGACACCAGAATCTCGCGCCAGGGGCCGATTGATCCCGGAGGGGAACACTCTAGTATTGAGGTTGTGTCGACGGACAGACACGTCCTTCATGGATGAGGGATATGGATATCGCAGGACGCGATTCATCAGGACGATGAAAAGGAACACAGGGAATAGGGAAAAAATGTGGGCGGGTCAAACCGCCCCTTTTTTTTGCCCGCAGAAAAGCAAAAAGGCCCTTGTGGGGCCTTTTTCGCGAACGCGGGGGTAATCAGCGTTCGAGGTCTGCGATCTTGCCTGGCTTGCCGTCCCATTCTGCGGAATCGGGCATTGGATCTTTGCGTTCGGTGATGTTTGGCCAGATATCGGCCAACTCAGCGTTCAGCTCAATGAAGTTTTCCATGCCGGCCGGAACTTCATCTTCAGAGAAGATAGCCACGGCAGGGCATTCAGGTTCGCACAGCGCGCAATCGATGCACTCATCCGGGTGGATCACCAGGAAATTCGGGCCTTCGTAAAAGCAGTCCACCGGACAGACTTCTACGCAGTCGGTGTACTTGCACTTGATGCAGTTGTCGGTGACGACGAAGGTCATTTCTAATTTTCTCCTCAGGCGCGGCTTGCTGCGCCCCTTCTCGTAGGGGTCGCCAGGTTCGGGAGCGATAGTCTGCTGGCCAGGCTATTAGCCAGCAGCATCCCAAACCGCGCGAGATTCTAACAGCTTGCAAGCCGCTGCGTTAGATCCGTGTCTTTAGTGTATAGAGCATTTCGAGAGCACGACGTGGCGTCATGTCGTCCAGGTCGAGCTTGGCCAGGTCATCCAGCACCGGGTGCGGCAGGCTGGCAAACAGGTCGCTTTGCTGCGGCGCGGCCGGTTTGCCTTTGGCCGGTGCCGGTGTTTCGTGGGGCAAGGCGGTGTCTTCCAGGCGGCTCAGATGCTCGCGAGCACGGGTGATGACCTCGCTCGGTACGCCTGCCAGCTGCGCAACTGCCAGGCCATAACTCTGGCTGGCCGGCCCGGGCAGCACGTGGTGCAGGAACACGATGCGCTCGTTGTGCTCGGTGGCATTGAGGTGCACGTTGGCCACCAGCGGCTGGGCTTCCGGCAGGACGGTCAGTTCAAAGTAGTGGGTGGCGAACAGCGTGTAGGCACGCAGATGCGCCAGGCGCTCGGCCGCCGCCCATGCCAGGGACAGACCGTCGAAGGTGCTGGTGCCGCGCCCGACTTCATCCATCAGCACCAGGCTGCGCTCGGTGGCGTTGTGCAGGATGTTCGCGGTTTCGCTCATTTCCACCATGAAGGTCGAACGCCCGCCGGCCAGGTCATCGCTGGAGCCGATCCGGGTGAAGATGCGGTCGACCAGCGACAATTCGCAACTGGCCGCTGGCACGAAGCTGCCGATGTGCGCCAGGAGCACAATCAATGCGGTTTGACGCATGTAGGTGGATTTACCGCCCATGTTCGGACCGGTGATCACCAGCATGCGGGTGTTGTCGTCCAAGCTCAGGTCGTTGGCCACGAACGGCGTGGTCAGCACTTGTTCGACCACCGGGTGACGACCCTGGCTGATGCGCATGCACGGCTCACTGACGAAGCGTGGGCAGTTCAGATCGAGGTTCAGTGCACGTTCGGCCAGGTTGCTCAAGACGTCCAGCTCGGCCAGGGCACCGGCGGTGTCCTGCAAAGGTGGCAGCTGGCTGATCAGATCTTCGAGCAACGCTTCGTACAGCATCTTCTCGCGGGCCAGGGCGCGGCTCTTGGCTGACAGTGCCTTGTCTTCGAACGCCTTGAGTTCCGGCGTAATGAAACGCTCGGCGCCTTTGAGCGTCTGGCGGCGAATGTAGTCGGCCGGTGCCGATTCCGCCTGCTTGCTTGGCAGCTCGATGAAGTAACCATGGATGCGGTTGTAACCAACCTTCAGATGCGACAGGCCGGTGCGGGCCTTTTCCCGTGCCTCGAGGTCGATCAGGAATTGTCCGGCGTTTTCGCTCAGCGACTGCAATTCGTCGAGTTCGCTGTCGTAGCCGGTTTTTAGCACGCCCCCATCACGAATGACCGCGGGCGGGTTGTCGATGATGGCTTTTTCCAGCAGTGCCGCCAGTTCCGGGTAGGTGCTGGTGATGGTGGCGAGTTGCTGGAGGTGTGGGGCTTCGAGCTCCGTCATTGCCACTTGCAGTTCGGGCAGTGCGCCGAGGGCGTCACGCAACCGGGCGAGGTCGCGGGGGCGGGCATTACGCAGGCCGATCCGCGCAAGAATCCGCTCGATGTCGCCGATTTCCTTGAGCTGCGGTTGCAGTCTTTCGAAGCGATAACCGTCGAGCAGGCAAGTGATCGAGCTTTGGCGTGCCAACAGCACCGTCAAGTCGCGCAATGGGCGATTCAGCCAGCGGGTCAGCAGGCGGCTGCCCATGGCGGTCTGGCAACGGTCCACCACCGATTGCAGGGTGTTGTCGCGGCCCCCGGCCAGGTTGATGTCGAGCTCCAGGTTGCGACGGCTGGCGCCATCGAGCACCACGGTGTCGTCCAGGCGTTCATGACGCAGGCTGCGCAAGTGGGGCAGGGCGGTGCGCTGGGTTTCCTTGGCGTAGGCCAGCAGGCAACCGGCGGCACCGATCGCCAGGGTCAGGTTTTCGCAGCCAAAGCCCTTGAGGTCCTGGGTCGAGAATTGCTGGCACAGGCTTTTGAGCGCCGAATCGCGCTCGAAATCCCACGGCGCACGGCGACGCACGCCGCGGCGTTTTTCCGCCGGCAAGTCCTTGGGCCAGTCATCCGGGATCAGTAACTCCACCGGGTTGACCCGCTCCAGTTCCGCCAGCAGGTTTTCCCAGCCCTTGATTTCCAGCACGCTGAAGTTGCCGCTGGTGATGTCCAGCACCGCCAGGCCGAACAGGCGCTCATCGCCCAGGACAGCGGCGATCAGGTTGTCCCTGCGCTCGTCGAGCAGCGCCTCGTCACTCACCGTCCCCGGCGTGATGATGCGTACCACCTGCCGCTCCACCGGCCCTTTGCTGGTGGCCGGGTCGCCGACCTGCTCGCAGATCACCACCGATTCGCCAAGCTTCACCAGTTTTGCCAGGTAACCCTCGGCGGCGTGGTAAGGAATCCCGCACATCGGAATCGCCTGGCCAGCCGACTGCCCGCGGGCCGTCAGGGTGATGTCCAGCAACTTGGCGGCCTTCTTCGCGTCTTCATAGAAGATCTCGTAGAAGTCGCCCATGCGGTAGAACATCAGCTGGTCCGGGTGCTGGTTTTTCAGGCGCCAGTACTGCTGCATCATCGGGGTGTGGGAGGACAGGTCGGAGACGGCTTTATTCATCGGATTGTCAGGAAGCTCGTTGAAAGAGGTGGGGCAAAAGCAGGGCAACGGCCGGGCTTTTCCGCGATGGGCGCAAGGTTACCATGGGCGGTCTGCCCGACGCAGGCGCCACGGCCGGGTGACATCCTTTACGATGCAAAATCATGTTATGCATCGATTATGCAAATCGGCATTGTCTTCTTCGAAAAGTGCAAGCACTATGCGCGTTATGCAAAAGCGCAACGTATCTACTGTATTAAGGGCATTGCTCGATCAGCACGGGATCTCCCCCACGGAGCTTCACCGTCGCACCGGCGTGCCTCAATCCACGCTCTCGCGCATTCTCAGCGGGAAGATCGTCGATCCTTCGGATAAACATATTTCGAAGATTGCCGAGTATTTCGCCTTGAGCACCGACCAGTTGCGTGGTCGCGCGGACGTCTCGTCTGCCGCCAATGCCGGGCGTGCTCCTGTGCATTCGGAACTCAAGGATATAAGTCTGTGGGACGACGATACCCCAGTCGATGACGACGAGGTGTCGGTCCCCTTTCTTCGCGAGGTTGAATTGGCTGCGGGATCGGGAAGATTCGTTATCGAGGAGAGCGAGCGCTCTAGCCTGCGCTTCGGCAAGCGGAGCCTGCGCCATAACGGCGTGCAGTTCGACCAGGCCAAATGCGTGACAGTGCGGGGCAACAGCATGTTGCCGGTGCTGCGCGACGGCGCCACGGTCGGGGTCAATGCCGGCAAGTGCGGCATTGGCGATATCGTTGACGGCGACCTTTATGCAATCAATCACAACGGCCAATTGCGGGTGAAGCAACTCTATCGCCTGCCGACCGGGATTCGCCTGCGCAGCTTCAACCGTGACGAGCATCCGGACGAAGATTACACCTTTCAGGAGATCCAGGAGGAGCCGATTGTTATCCTCGGACATGTCTTCTGGTGGGGTATGTACGCCCGCTAACACTCATCCGTTTAGATAAAACCCGCTTCCCGAGCGGGTTTTTTTCGTGTGCCGAAAGCATTGGACATCCTTTGATCATGCGTTTGTGCATTGACTGATTATGCATAAGTGCATAATGTTGCTGCCTGACTATTAAAGAATGCGCTGTGATCACTACTCAAGGAGGCATGAAATGACCGCTGAGCAATATGCGTTGCTGGACATGCCTCTGTGGCTGGTCATCAGTCTGCCAATACTTGGTGGCGTTACCGGTGAAATGTGGCGTGCCGAAAAAGAGGGCGTTCGTGGCTGGTCCCTTGTCCGGCGCCTGAGCCTGCGGTCTGGATCCAGCATGATCTGCGGCGCTTCGGTCATCATGCTGCTGCACGCTGCCAATGTTTCCATCTGGGCTGCTTGTGCGGGTGGTTGTTTAGCGGCGATGGCCGGGACAGACGTCGTTCTGGGGTTGTATGAGCGTTGGCTGGCCAAGCGCATGGGTATCGGCCATACCCCCTCCGGTGACGTGGAGGATTGATTCTCCGACAGGCCTTTTCCAGAGCCTCCGGTTCTTTACATTTTGATCGTTCCTGTCGCTTGCAAGTGCGGTCTGCTCGTGTACGGTTAACCTCATCCCGCCCGATCAGGAGATGACCGTGAACGAAATCACCCAGCTCGCCGCCGAACTCGGCAGACGCCTGCAGGTTCTCAATGCCCACGTCACCACGGCGGAGTCCTGCACCGGCGGAGGCATCGCCGAGGCAATCACCCGTATCCCCGGGAGTTCGGCCTGGTTCGAGGCCGGTTATGTCACTTACTCCAACCGACAGAAAACCCTGCAACTGAATGTCCCGGTGGAGTTGTTCACCACCGTGGGCGCGGTCAGCCGCGAGGTGGTCGAGGCGATGGTCCGGGGGGCGCAGGAGAAAAATAGCGCGTATTTCTCCGTGGCGGTCAGTGGCATCGCCGGGCCGGATGGTGGAACGGCGAACAAGCCGGTTGGCACGGTGTGGCTGGCCTGGGGCGTCGGAGATCAGGTGTTCTGCGAACGGCAGCACTTCCCGGGTAATCGCGATGACGTCCGCCGACAAACGGTGAAGGCCGCGCTAGAGGGGCTGCTGCGCTATGCCACGGCAGAAATCTCAAATCAGGGGTAGGCGATCCGGAAACGCTGTGGAATAATACTGGCTACTTATACAGGTGTTGGCCGTCAGGCCTTATTGATTACGTGAGGACTTTAATGGACGACAACAAGAAGAAAGCCTTGGCTGCGGCCTTGGGTCAGATCGAACGTCAATTCGGCAAGGGTGCCGTAATGCGTATGGGCGATCAGGACCGTCAGGCGATCCCGGCCATTTCCACTGGCTCTCTGGGGCTGGACATCGCTCTCGGCATTGGCGGTCTGCCAAAAGGCCGTATTGTTGAAATCTACGGTCCTGAATCTTCCGGTAAAACCACGCTGACCTTGTCCGTGATCGCCCAGGCTCAAAAAGCCGGCGCGACCTGCGCATTCGTCGACGCCGAACACGCCCTCGACCCTGAGTACGCCGGCAAGCTGGGCGTCAACGTCGACGACCTGCTGGTTTCCCAGCCGGATACCGGCGAGCAGGCCCTGGAAATCACCGACATGCTGGTGCGTTCCAACGCGGTTGACGTGATCATCGTCGACTCCGTGGCCGCCCTGGTGCCAAAGGCTGAAATCGAAGGCGAAATGGGTGACATGCACGTGGGCCTGCAAGCCCGTCTGATGTCCCAGGCACTGCGTAAAATCACCGGTAACATCAAGAACGCCAACTGCCTGGTGATCTTCATCAACCAGATCCGTATGAAAATCGGCGTGATGTTCGGTAGCCCGGAAACCACCACCGGTGGTAACGCACTGAAGTTCTACGCATCGGTTCGTCTGGACATCCGTCGTACGGGTGCGGTGAAAGAAGGTGATGAGGTCGTCGGTAGCGAAACCCGCGTCAAGGTTGTGAAGAACAAGGTGGCTTCGCCGTTCCGTCAGGCCGAGTTCCAGATTCTTTACGGCAAGGGCATCTACCTCAACGGTGAGATGATCGACCTGGGTGTTCTGCACGGTTTCGTCGAGAAATCCGGCGCCTGGTATGCCTATGAAGGCACCAAGATCGGTCAAGGCAAGGCCAACTCGGCCAAGTTCCTGGCAGACAATCCGGAAGTCGCGGCAAAGCTGGAGAAGCAACTGCGTGACAAGCTGCTGTCGCCTGCATCGGTTGCGGACGCCAAAGCTTCTGCGGTCAAAGAGACCGAAGACGACCTGGCTGACGCTGATATCTGATCGAAGCGATGACCGCCGTACTCGATACACTCGTCGCGGTGCGGCGAACCGCAATGGACCTGCTCGCACGACGCGAGCACGGTCGTGTCGAGCTGACGCGTAAACTGCGTCAGCGCGGCGCCCTCCCTGAAATGATCGAAACAGCACTCGACCGGTTGACGGAAGAGGGGTTGTTGTCCGAAACCCGTTACCTGGAAAGTTTCGTTTCCTACCGCGCCCGCTCCGGTTATGGCCCTTTACGCATTCGTGAAGAGTTGGGCCAGCGTGGCCTGCAGCGCACCGATATTGAACTCGCCCTGCGTGAGAGCGGTATCGATTGGCAGGAGCAATTGATCGATACCTGGCGACGCAAGTTCTCCGGGCAATTGCCGGCAGACGCCCGGGAGCGAGCCAAACAAGGCAGGTTCCTGGCGTATCGGGGATACTCCATGGAAATGATCAACCGCCTGTTCAGCGGTCGAGGGATGGACGATTGAACTGAAACGGCCCGCTATTTAGATAGCGGGCCGTTTTTTTATGCCTCACGAAACCTTTGACGGCTCCCGCGTGCGTTGTTGTACCTGGGGTTTTGATTGTGCCCAGTTTTCCGGCAGGTTGATGTAGTCCACAAGCTCGCGCAGGCGACCATGATTGCGGGCATTGAAGTTGAAGACCAGCCGCGCCAGATGGCTGAATTCGGCTTCGTTGTGTTCTTCACCGCTGTAAGCGTGCTGATGGAAATGATCGCTCAGGCACAGGTCGGCGAATGCCTCCTGCATGTGTTCGAGTGCGTGGTCGCTGAGTGTGTGATTCATGCGAATCAGGAACTGATGCTTGAGCCAGCGACTGGAGTGGAAGTTGCTGTAGAACTGGTTGATGTGCTCTACCGCTTCTTCGACGTTGTAGACCAGTTTCATCAGCTTCATGTCAGTGGGCAGGATGTAGTGGTTTTCCTCCAGTTGCTGGTGAATGAAGTCCAGTGCGCCTTGCCAGAATTTGCCGTCCGGCGTGTCGAGCAGCACCACTGGTACCAATGGGCTTTTGCCGGTCTGGATCAGTGTCAGTACTTCCAGCGCTTCATCCAGGGTACCGAAGCCACCCGGGCACAGCACGAGGGCATCGGCTTCCTTGACGAAGAACAGCTTGCGGGTGAAGAAGAAGTGGAAGGGCAGCAGGCTGGTCGTGCCGTCGACAGTGGGGTTGGCATGCTGTTCGAAGGGCAGGGTAATGTTGAACCCCAGGCTGTTTGCCAGTCCGGCACCCTCATGGGCGGCGGCCATGATGCCGCCACCGGCGCCAGTGATGACCATCATGTCCGAGCGCGCCAGCGCGGCACCGAGTTCCCGGGCCATGCTGTAGAGCGGGTGTTCCATGGGGGTACGGGCCGAGCCGAATACAGTGACCTTGCGTCGCCCCTTGAATTGTTCGAGCACACGGAAAGCCTGCTCCAGTTCGCGCAGGGCTTGCAGGGTGATTTTGGCATTCCAGCGGTTGTGGTCTTCCTGGGCCATGCGCAGCACGGTCAGGATCATGTCGCGGTAGATCGGGATGTTCGGGCTGTTGGGTGAAATCAGCTTGAGTTGTTCTTCGACCTTGCTGATAAGGTCGTGGCCGCTTTCTTCAAAATGACGGCTCAGGAGATCGTTCGGTTGGTAAGGCATTCAACTTCTCCTTCTGCACAGAACCCTCGGCCCGACAATGTACGTCGGTGCCACGACACTTCATGTGTCGCTGTCTGCCCAGGCCCATGCCTGGGCGACCTACTTGACCCGAAAGGCATCGGATCATCCAAACAGGTTCTGTTTTCCCTTGGATGAAAGAAACGTTCGCATAACACGACAAGCGACGGCCAGCCCCTTTCCAGGCCTGAAAAAGTGAAAGTGGATACCCTGAAATCTAGACCTTCACAGTGATTTACGCTGCCTTGATCATTGCGCCTCAAAGTCTTTCCTGGCAACCGCTTATTGACGATTTGCAAGGTGCTTTCACCGCTCGTCTGAACGCACGTCGCGTGTGCTGCACTCTGATTTACTAAGTTACAGGTGCGACACGACAACTTTGCGTCAACGGCAAGGCGCGCAATACAAGCGGTTCAAGGATTTTTTTGCTCAAACATGAGTGAAGTGCAAGGAGGCGGGAAACCATGGCCAGAGTCGTTCTGGAGATCGATACGCAACTGTATCGATTGCTGAAGTCATCGGCCGAGACCCATCATTTGAGTCTCGAAGAGGAGTGCTGCCGACGTTTGCGCGGTGGCGAGCGTCGTTCGCATTACTTGCAGGCGCTGCTGGCGGAACTGCGCGCCGAAGATGAACAGCGGCGCGCCAACTCCAGGTGATTACTTTTTCTTCTTGGCAGGTTGCAGGCAGTCCGATTCCTGGAAGCTTGCGGAACCGACCGGGCGGTTGGTCTTCACCTCAGTGAAGTCGTAACGCATGATCGCGCCCTTGGCCATCAGCTTGCGAAACCCTTCGTTTCGGCAGACTGAGGCCCCCAACTGGAAGTAAACCGCTTTTGGATCTGCGCGCATCTTGTCGGCGTGGCTGCTCTGCACGCTCAGATGGTTGATCAGCTGTTTGCCGTCAACGGTGTAGCCTTGATCGAGAATGTCTTCGTTGATCGCTCGAGGAGTGCCGACGCTGCTTTGGGTGGCGACGTTTTGCAGCATTTTGTTCAGTTCCGTGTCTTTCAAGGACGCAGCCTGGGCGTTGAAGGACGACGCCAGCAAAATGGCCGCGGTAGGAACGATAAGGCGCAGCATGAAACTCTCCTGGTTCAGTGATGCGGGGTTTGACCCGTCACGTGACTGTGCGTTCAGTGGCGGCGAATTATAGGGGAGGCTAGCTGGACGGTACAGGCTTGCGCCGGGCGGTCTGGTAAACTGCTGGCACTTTTTACCCTGTCGAGTGTTTTTCGTGTCGATTTCCCTTCTCTGTGGGCGTTGCCCGCGATGAGTCATACCCCCGCGCGCTTTGCCTTGAATGCCGTGGCCCGCTTGCGCGATCAGCGCGAAGAGGAGGGCATCAAGCCGATTCAGGCCCGCGGCTGGCGTGCGCCGCGCTGCCGTGACTGCCGGGTGATCGAGAGTCACTGTCTGTGTGCATGGCGTCCGCAGGTCGCTACCCGTTCCGGCGTGTGCCTGATCATGACCAACAAGGAGGTGTTCAAACCGAGCAACACCGGTTGGCTGATTGCCGACGTGGTGCCTGACAACCATGCATTCATCTGGTCCCGTACCGAGGTTGATCCGAAGTTGCTGGCGCTGTTGTCCGACCCGCAATGGCAGCCTTACCTGGTGTTTCCGGGTGAGTACGTCGAACCTGAGCGCGTGACAAACACCGTGGACGTCGATGGCACGAAGCGCCCGCTTTTCATTCTGTTGGATGCGACCTGGACTGAAGCGCGAAAGATCTTTCGCAAGAGCCCCTATTTCGACCGACTGCCGATCCTCAGTCTGTTGCCAGAGAAACTCTCCCGCTACCGGTTGCGCCGCTCGACCCGCAGCGAGCATCTGTGCACGGCGGAAGTGGCGGCGCTATGCCTCGACCTTGCAGGTGATGTCGCGGCGGCATCGGCGCTGGATGCCTACTTCGATGTGTTCAGCCAGCATTACCTCGATGCCAAACATCAGTTGGACATGAACGTTTCGACCCCTGCGCACGCCGAATTGATGCCCTATGTTCAGGTGGCTGCCCCATTGATGGACTGATTGTCGCGCATACTGCAATAAAGTGTACCGGCCATGCTGCTTGACCACCCCGGTTTCGCTGGGCATGCTTGGCGCCGATTAGGGTGCGGCCGGAGTTTTCGGCGCCGTTTTTTGCGCTGAGCGTGCCTTGTCAGTGCAGCTGCGTGGCTGTGCCTTGAGGTGCTTTGGCGTGGTCCGAATGCATCGGGCGTCCCATGAAAAACAGGATCATTTGAAAAATGGCCACATACGAAATCCTGATTGCCGATGACCACCCACTTTTTCGTAGTGCCTTGCATCAAGCGCTGACCCTGGGCCTTGGCCCGGATGTCCGTCTGGTGGAAGTGGCGAGCATCGCCGAACTGGAAGCCCGCCTGACGGAAAAGTCCGACTGGGATCTGGTGCTGCTGGACCTGAACATGCCGGGGGCCTACGGTTTTTCCGGGCTGGTCCTGCTGCGGGGGCAGTACCCGCAGATTCCGGTGGTCATGGTCTCGGCCCAGGAAGAGGCGACCATCATGGTCAAGTCTCGTGAATTCGGCGCCAGTGGCTTCATTCCCAAATCCAGCGACTTGAGTGTGATCCAGAAAGCCGTGCGGGCGGTCCTCGATGGCGACGTGTACTGGCCGCCACAGGCGTTCGAAGCGGTCAGCGTCTCGGATGAAGCCAAGGCGGCCAGCGAAGGGCTTGCCAGCCTCACCCCGCAACAATTCCGGGTGCTGACCATGGTCTGCGAAGGCTTGCTGAACAAGCAGATCGCCTACGAGCTGAGTGTTTCCGAGGCGACTATCAAGGCGCACGTGACCGCGATTTTCCGTAAACTGAATGTGCGGACCCGGACCCAGGCCGCGCTGCTCTTGCAACAACTTGAGTCAATTTCCAGCCATTAAAGGCTGGCAAATTCACGCTTTTTTGACTTTGGTTGAACTAGCTTTCCCACTTCTTTTTTGCCAGTTGCCCACTCTATGTCACCTTTCAAAGGCCAGACCGGCCTGAAACGTATTCTCAATGCTTCCGGTTATTCGCTGGACGGCCTGCGCGCAGCCTTCACCGGTGAAGCCGCCTTTCGGCAATTGGTATTGCTCAACGTCATCCTGATTCCTTTGTCGTTCTTCCTGAATGTCAGCCGGGTCGAACAGGCGTTGTTGATCGCGGTATGCCTGTTGGCGTTGATCGTCGAGTTGCTCAACTCGGCCGTGGAAGCGGCCATCGACCGCATTTCCCTTGAGCGGCACCCGCTGTCCAAGAATGCCAAGGACATGGGCAGTGCAGCCCAGGCCGTGGCATTGAGCATGATTGCCCTGGTGTGGGCGGTGATTCTGCTCTAGGCGATCGTCGGCAGCACGATCTCGTCGCTGCGCTGAACCCCGGCGGTGAAGGCGCGGCACAGATCGAGAAACTCGCGCATCGCCGAGGTCTGATATTTCTGTTTATGCCAGATGAAATAAAACTGTCGCGCCAGATCCAGATCCGGCGTCTCGACAGGCACCAGGCTGCCGCGGCGAAATGCGTCGCGCAAAGCCAGCCTGGAAATGCAGCCAATCCCCAAACCAGACTCCACCGCGCGTTTGATCGCTTCGGTGTGTTCAAGCTCGAGCCGGATGTTTAACGAAGTGCGGTGATGGCGCATGGCTTGATCGAAGGTCAACCGCGTACCCGAGCCCTGTTCGCGCAGGATCCAGGCTTCGTGGCTCAACTCCTCCATGGTGGCCGTGCCACGCTTGGCCAACGGATGCTGAGGGGCGCAAAACACCACCAGTTCGTCCTCGACCCAGCTTTGTACTTCGATGTCCGGATGACTGCAGTCGCCTTCGATCAGACCCAGATCAATTTCATAGTGGGCCACTTGCTGCACGATATTGGCAGTGTTCTGCACATGCAGCTTCACCTGGCTTTCCGGGTGGCGCTGCATGAAGCTGCCGATCAACAATGTGGCCAGGTAATTGCCGATGGTCAGGGTCGCACCCACGGCCAGCGAGCCGAAACCGGATTTGCCATTGAGCAGGTCCTCGATTTCCTTGGCCTGGTCCAGCAGCGCCACCGCTTGTGGCAACAGTTGTTTACCAAGGGCGTTCAGGCTCAACCGTTTGCCGGCACGGTCGAACAACTGGCAGCTGCACTGGCGCTCCAGTTCGGTGATCGAGGTGCTCGCCGCCGATTGCGAGAGGTTGAGCAGACCCGCGGCACGGGACACACTTTCCTGCTGGGCGACGGCGACGAATACTTGAAGTTGACGGAGAGTAAATCGCATATCGATATAACCGATAACCCTTATCTTAATAATCCATTTAACAGATATTGTCTCTGCCTTTAGAATGCGATGCAATTGCGCAGAGCCGGCTTTTTTGCAGAGCAGGCGCCGAACACGCGCAGACCAATCTCCAGGAGTCCCACGTACATGAGCAACATGAACCACGAGCGTGTCCTCAGTGTTCACCACTGGAACGACACTCTGTTCAGCTTCAAGTGCACCCGTGATCCGGGCCTGCGCTTCGAGAACGGTCAGTTCGTGATGATCGGCCTGCAACAGCCCAACGGCCGCCCGCTTATGCGCGCTTACTCGATTGCCAGCCCGAACTGGGAAGAGCATCTCGAGTTCTTCAGCATCAAAGTGCCTGATGGTCCGCTGACTTCGCAGTTGCAGCATCTGAAGGAAGGCGACGAGATCATCATCAGCAAGAAGCCTACCGGCACGCTGGTACTGGATGACCTCAAGCCTGGCAAACATTTGTACCTGCTCAGCACCGGCACCGGTCTGGCGCCGTTCATGAGCGTCATCCAGGACCCGGAAACCTACGAGCGTTTCGAAAAAGTGATCCTGTGCCACGGCGTTCGTTACGTCAACGAAGTCGCTTACCGCGAGTTCATCACCGAGCACCTGCCGCAGAACGAGTTCTTCGGTGACGCGCTGCGTGACAAGTTGATCTACTACCCGACCGTGACCCGTGAGCCGTTCGAGAACGAAGGTCGCCTGACCGACCTGATGCGCAGCGGCAAGCTGTTCAGCGACATCGGTCTGCCACCGATCAACCCGCAGGACGACCGTGCCATGTTGTGCGGCAGCCCGAGCATGCTCGACGAGACCAGTGAAGTGCTGAACAGCTTCGGCCTGAAGGTTTCGCCGCGGATGCGTGAGCCGGGTGATTACCTGATCGAGCGAGCGTTCGTCGAGAAGTGACCGCAGGTCACCTGTAGGAGCGAGCTGGCTCGCGATGGTCGTTAACGATAACGCGGGAAGCTTGATATCCCGCGGCGTCCTCAGGTTTTTCGCGAGCATGCTCGCTCCTACAGAAGATTTGCAGCACATCTAAAAAGCCCGCATGACCTGAGAAGGTCATGCGGGCTTTTTCGTTTCCGGAGTTCAGACCCGCGCGGGAATGACTTCCAGGACGCGGATCAGCTCCGGTGTCGGGTAATGCCAACGCACATCCAGATCCCAGAACTGCGCGCCGTATTCCCGCTCGGGTGCAGGTATTTGATAGGCCGGGCGTGGATCCTGCGCCAGGCATTGCTCGATCAACTCAACCAAAGGCTCCTCAAGGCGCTGAGCGTGCTCGTGAGCCTGTTGCAGCGCTGCGTCAGTCCACTGCACGGGAATCAATAGCGGCGCAGCGCTGGCGATGCTGTTGGTGGCTGTATCGATGATGTCGGCGTAAGGCACGTAGGGTTTTATGTCGAGAATCGGCGTGCCGTCCAGCAAGTCAATACCGGATATCCACAGGCGATTGGCTTCGATCTTGTCCAGCTTGACCACGGATTGACCGATGCCATTGGGGCGGTGGGTGGCGCGGGTGGCGAACACGCCCATGGACTTATTGCCGCCGAGGCGCGGTGGGCGGACCTTCAAGCGAGGTTTTTCTTCCAGGGCCTGGTGGAACAGGAACAGAAGCCACACGTGGCTGACCTGCTCCAGGCCTTGAACCGCGTCCCCTTGATCGAACGGAGCCACCAGTTCCAGCACGCCACGAGCAGCCGGGGCCAGTTGCGGCTGGCGCGGAATGGCGAATTTTTCCTTGAAGCAGGAGCGCACGAAGCCGATGGGGGAAACGCTGTAGGTCATGGTTTGAGGTCGAGACGGGGGAAGAGGCGGGCATGATAACCCGATCGACCTGTGTTCAGTGGTGGCAGTGCCGGCCCTTTCGCGAGCAAGCCCGCTCCCACATTTGAACGGGTTGAAACACAAATATGTGAACAACTCAGGACCAAGGTGGGAGCGGGCTTGCTCGCGAAGGCCGCACCGCCGAGCTACAGGCTGAACCCGCCATCCAAAGGAATAATGTTTCCGGTCATATAGGCTCCGGCAGTACTTGCCAGACTGATCGCCAGCGCCGCCATCTCTTCCTCGCGGCCCCAACGCTTCATCGGGATCAACGCCGTATCCTGCGCCAGCGCCTGGTCATCATTGCCGATGTGCTGGGTCATCTTGCTCGGAAACCGCCCCGGGGCGATCACGTTGACGTTGATGTGCTGGCTCACCAGTTCGCGCGCCAGAATCCTCGACAGTTGGTGCAACGCAGCCTTGCTCGGCCCGTAGGCATACGCCTGCTCGCCGAAGGAGGAAATCCCTGCCACCGATCCTATGTTGATGATCCTCGCCGGATTCGCTTCGGAACCGGCCTTGCGCAGCAGGGGCAGGAACTGCTGGATGCAGTTGAACACCGACGTCACGTTGAGCTGCATGACTTTTTCCCAGCCCTTGATCGGGTAGCTCTCCAACGGTGCGCCCCAGGTGGTGCCGGCATTGTTCACCAGGATGTCCAGATGAGTGATCTGCTCGCCCAGGCGCGTGGCCAGTTGCAGGACGCCCTCTTCGGTGGCGAGGTTCGCCGCGATGGCGCGGCAGCGGCCAAGTGCACCGAGTTCGTCAGCGGTTTGCTGGCAGGCTTCGACGTCGCGGGCGCAGACGTATACGGTGGCGCCCGCCTCGACGTAGGCCTTGGCGATCATCTTGCCGATACCACGGGTGCCGCCGGTCACCAGGGCGGTGCGGCCTTGCAGGGAAAAGTAGGGATGCATGGCGAATCCTGAGAACTGAGGTCTTTACACCCTAGTCGTCAGCCGCCAGAAGCGGAGCCACTATTTTTGCGCGGAATGAGGGGCCATTCGGCCTTGTAGGAGCGAGCTTGCTCGCGATGGTCGATAACGATAACGCGTGCTTGCTGGATAATCGCAGCGTTTTCGAATCCATCGTCGGAACGCCGCCCGGAGCAAGCTCGCTCCTACACAGGAAACGGTTTACTGCGGACGCACTCGCAGGGTCAGGCCCTTGAGGAAATTGCGCAGCAGCTGGTCGCCGCATGGGCGATAGTTGGTGTGACCGAACTTGCGGAACAGTGCGCTCAGCTCAGGCTTGGACACCGGGAACTCGGCAGCCTTGAGGATCGCGTGCATGTCGTCTTCTTTGAGCTCGAACGCCACCCGCAGCTTTTTCAGGATGATGTTATTGGTTACCGGTACTTCGATCGGCTGCGGGGGGCGGCTTTCGTCCTTGCCGCGCTTGAAGATCACCAGGCCGTCGAGGAAGTGCGCCATGACTTCGTCCGGGCAGCGTACGAAACCTTCCTCGTCTTCCTCTTTCTTGTCGAGGTAGGTCAACAGGTCCGGCAGGGTCACGTCCAGGCCGCCGAGCTTGATGATCTCGATGACTTTCTTGTCGCTGATGTCGAGCATGTAGCGCACGCTGCGCAGTACGTCGTTATGAATCATGTGTGCAGTCCTGATATTCAGCTGTGGGCGTCGCGGCCAGGCGCGGCGCCGAAATGGATGGCGGCGAGAAAAGCCTTAGAACTTCTCTTTGCCGGACAGATAGCGCCATTGCCCCACCGGCACTTTGCCGATGGACACGCCACCGATGCGAATACGGCGGATACCGACGACCTTGAGGCCGACCGCCTGGCAGAGCAGGGCGATGATGCCCGGCTGCGGGTTCTTCATGGCAAAGCGCAGACGGTTCTCGTTCTGCCAGCTGGCCTTGACCGCCGGCAACTCCTTGCCCTTGTAGGTCAGGCCGTGGTTCAGGCGGTTCAGGCCGTGGGCCACCATCTCGCCTTCAACCTCGACCACATACTCTTGCTCGATCTTGCTGGAGTCGGCGGTGAGTTTGCGCAGGATTTTCCAGTCCTGGGTGAACACCAGCAGCCCGCTGGCGTTGGCCTGCAGGTCGGTGCTGGCGGTCAGGCGCAGGAAGTGTCCGCGCAACGGGCGCTTGCCGTAGCGGTGCTCTTCGCTCAGGGTCTCGGCGCCGAGGGTGGCCATGGCAGTGTCTGCGTCCATGCCTGCGGGCACATTGAGCAGCAGGGTCACCGGTTCCGGTGCGGTGGCCTTGGCTTCTGGATCAAGCTCGACTTTCTGGGTGTCGACCTTGAATTGCGGCTCGTCGATGACCACACCGTCGACGGTGACCCAGCCGCCCTCGATGAACAGCTCAGCCTCCCGACGGGAACAGCCGACGAGTTCGATGAGGCGTTTGGAGAGACGAATCGGGTCAGTCATGTCAGGGCCGTAACAAAAAGGGGGTGGGCATTGTACCTGCCTGGCGCCGGTTAATCCCGGTTCCATTTACGCAGTGAGGCTTTTTGTGGGAGCGGGCTTGCTCGCGAAAGGGCCATCAGCCTCAACATGTATGTTGGCTGACACACCGCCTTCGCGAGCAAGCCCGCTCCCACATTTGATCTGTGTCGTGTCATCCATGCCGTGATTTTTGCTGGTCCTGACGCAAACGCATGTGCAACAACGGATACGGCTGCCCCATGCCATCGACCTCCGAGCGACCGATGACCTCGAAGCCTTGCTTGAAGTAAAAGCCGAGGGCTTGCGGGTTCTGTTCGTTGACGTCCAGTTCGTCGGCGTTCAGGTGTTCCAGGGCATAGTGCAACAATTTCTTGCCCAGGCCCTGGCCGCGATGGTCGGGGTCGATGAAGAGCATTTCGATCTTGCCGGCCGCGACGCCGGCGAACCCGGTGATGCGCTGGTTCGAATCCTTGGTGCAGATCAGCATCACCGCATCGAGGTAGCGGGTCAGCACCAGGTTCTTCAGCAGTTCGATGTAGCTGTCTGGCAGAAAGTCGTGGGTGGCGCGTACCGAGGCCTCCCAGACCCGGGTCAATTCTTCGTAGTCGCCGAGTTTCGGCGTGTGGATGACCGAATGCTGACGCATGCCCGTCTGCCTCTTATGCAGTGGTTGATAGGAATCCTTCCATGTGCAAACGATAGCCGTAAAAAAGCCCCGCATCTCGTCAAGAGAGCGGGGCTTTGCGCATTTTTTGCGTTTAGATCTGTTCAGCCCACAGATCGTATTCGTCGGCGTCGGTCACTTTGCACCAGACCTTGTCGCCCGGCTTGAGGTTGCTGCCGTTGTCGATGAAAACGTTGCCGTCGATTTCCGGGGCATCGAAGAAGCAGCGGCCGACCGCGCCTTGCTCGTCGACTTCATCGACCAGCACTTCGATCTCACGGCCGATGCGCATTTGCAGGCGCGCCGAGCTGATGGCCTGCTGGTGCGCCATGAAGCGCTCCCAGCGGTCCTGCTTGATGTCGTCCGGGACGACTTCCAGGTCCAGGTCATTGGCCGGTGCGCCTTCAACCGGCGAGTACTGGAAGCAGCCGACGCGGTCGAGCTGGGCTTCGGTCAGCCAGTTCAGCAGGTACTGGAAGTCTTCTTCGGTCTCGCCCGGGAAGCCGACGATGAAGGTCGAACGGATGATCAGGTCCGGGCAGATTTCGCGCCAGTTCTTGATCCGCGCCAGGGTCTTGTCTTCGAAGGCCGGGCGTTTCATCGACTTGAGCACTTTCGGGCTGGCGTGCTGGAACGGGATGTCCAGGTACGGCAGGATCTTGCCGGCGGCCATCAGCGGGATCAGCTCGTCAACGTGCGGGTACGGGTAAACGTAGTGCAGGCGAACCCAGACGCCGAGGGTGCTCAGGGCTTCGCAGAGTTCGGTCATGCGGGTTTTCACCGGCGCGCCGTTCCAGAAACCGGTGCGGTATTTCACGTCGACGCCGTAGGCGCTGGTGTCCTGGGAGATTACCAACAGCTCTTTGACGCCGGACTTGACCAGACGCTGGGCCTCGTCGAGCACATCACCCACCGGGCGGCTGACCAGTTTGCCGCGCATCGACGGGATGATGCAGAAGCTGCAGCTGTGGTTGCAGCCTTCGGAAATCTTCAGGTAGGCGTAGTGGCGCGGGGTCAGCTTGATGCCTTGTGGCGGCACCAGGTCGATCAGCGGGTTGTGGTCCTGGCGCGGCGGCACGACTTCGTGCACGGCATTGACCACTTGCTCGTACTGCTGCGGGCCGGTCACCGCCAGCACGCTCGGGTGTACGTTGCGAATGTTGCCTTCTTCGACGCCCATGCAGCCGGTCACGATGACCTTGCCGTTTTCCTTGATGGCTTCGCCAATCACTTCCAGGGACTCGGCCTTGGCCGAATCGATGAAGCCGCAAGTGTTGACTACCACGACATCGGCGTCCTGGTAGGTGGACACCACGTCATAGCCTTCCATGCGCAGCTGGGTAAGGATGCGCTCGGAGTCGACCAGTGCTTTGGGGCAACCCAGGGATACGAAGCCAACCTTTGGGTTGGCCGGCGCAGGAGTGGTGGACATGTCTAACCTCGGTATTTTGTGACGCCGCTTGCCGGGCAGGCAAAACCGACGGACGGGCGCTTGAACTGCGCCTCTGATCAAAAAGTGCGCAATTCTAGCGATGAGTCGTTCACTTGACCAGCTTTATGCGGGGAAATACGACGAGTGCTGCGCTATGCTTCGCGCCGTTAGGCTTTACAGATTTTTTACTGTCAACAAAACGTCTGTAACGTGAAGTAAAACAGCGCATGCTGCACGACAAAGCATAGTGCTTCTTTCAAAGAAGCCCGGGTCTGAGAAGTAGGAGTGGTGGATGGGTCAGGCAAGTAGTCAGGCTACCGATGCCGAGCATTCGGCGGTGAAGCCGATCGGCATGCTGGTCGCGGCAGTCGGGGTGGTTTATGGCGATATCGGCACCAGTCCGTTGTACACCCTCAAAGAAGTGTTTTCCGGAGGCTATGGCGTGCCGGTCAACCATGACGGGGTGCTGGGGATTCTTGCGCTCATTTTCTGGTCGCTGATCTGGGTCGTCTCGATCAAGTACATGATGTTCGTGCTGCGCGCCGACAACCAGGGCGAAGGCGGGATCATGGCCTTGACCGCACTGGCCCGGCGGGCGGCGGCGGGGCATGCCAAATTGCGCATGTTGCTGGTGGTCTGCGGACTGATCGGCGCGGCATTGTTCTATGGCGACAGCATGATCACCCCGGCGATCTCCGTACTGTCGGCGATTGAAGGCCTGGGGCTGGCGTTCGAAGGTATCGACCATTGGGTCGTGCCGCTGTCGCTGGTGGTGCTGGTCGCGCTGTTTCTGATCCAGCGTCACGGCACGGCGCGCATCGGCATTCTGTTCGGGCCGATCATGGTCACATGGTTCCTCGTGCTGGGTGCATTGGGCGTCTATGGCATCAGCCAGCATCCGGAAGTCCTGGAAGCGATGAACCCGATGTGGGGCGTACGTTTCTTCATGGTCCATCCGGGCATGGGCGTGACGATTCTCGGCGCCGTGGTGCTGGCATTGACCGGTGCCGAAGCGCTGTACGCGGACATGGGCCACTTCGGCCGCAAGCCTATTGCACGTGCGTGGTTCATCCTAGTACTGCCGGCGCTGGTGCTGAACTACTTCGGCCAGGGCGCGCTGCTGCTAGGTGATCCGGAGGCGGCCCGTAACCCCTTCTACCTGCTGGCGCCGAGCTGGGCGTTGATCCCGCTGGTCGGCCTGTCGACCCTGGCCACGGTGATTGCCTCGCAAGCGGTGATTTCCGGTGCGTTCTCCCTGACCCGCCAGGCGATCCAGCTCGGTTACATTCCGCGCATGCACATCCGACACACTTCCAGTGCCGAACAGGGCCAGATCTACATCGGTGCGGTGAACTGGGCGTTGATGGTCGGCGTGATCCTGCTGGTGATCGGTTTCGAGTCCTCCGGCGCCTTGGCTTCGGCCTATGGCGTGGCAGTAACGGGCACCATGCTGATGACCACCATCCTGGTGTCGGCGGTGATGCTGCTGCTGTGGAAGTGGCCACCAATCTTCGCGGTTCCGATATTGTTCGGCTTCATGTTGGTCGATGGTCTGTACTTCGCCGCCAACGTGCCGAAAATCGTTCAGGGCGGTGCATTCCCGGTGATCGCGGGTTTCGCGCTGTTTGTGCTGATGACCACCTGGAAGCGCGGCAAGCAGTTGCTGGTCGAGCGTATCGATGAGGGTGGATTGCCGCTGCCGATCTTCATCAGCAGCATTGCCGTACAACCACCCCATCGTGTTCAGGGCACCGCCGTGTTCCTGACGGCACGGCCGGATGCCGTACCCCACGCGCTGTTGCACAACCTGCTGCATAACCAGGTACTGCACGAGCAAGTGGTGCTGCTGACGGTAGTGTACGAAGACATCCCGCGGGTGCCGCCGAATCGGCGCTTCGAGGTCGACTCCTATGGCGAAGGGTTCTTCCGGGTCATCCTGCATTTCGGCTTCACCGATGAGCCGGACGTACCGCAGGCGCTGAAGCTGTGTCATCTCGATGAGCTGGATTTCAGCCCCATGCGCACCACGTACTTCCTCAGCCGCGAAACGGTCATCGCCTCCAAGCTCGAAGGCATGTCGCGCTGGCGTGAAGCGCTGTTCGCGTTCATGTTGCAGAACGCCAACGGCAATTTGCGTTTCTTCAATCTGCCGCTGAACCGGGTGATTGAGTTGGGGACGCAGGTCGAAATGTAAACCTGATCCTGTAGGAGCGAGCCTGCTCGCGAAAAACCTGAGTTCACCGCGGGCATTCAGGTAGCCAGCGTTATCGTTGACGTCCATCGCGAGCAGGCTCGCTCCTACAGGGATTTGTGGTGTTGAATGAAAAAGCCCCCGCTATCGTGAGATGGCGGGGGCTTTTCTTCAGCGAGGCTCAGATCACTCTTGAGCTTCTGCTTCTTTGGCTTGACGCTTCTCGATCACATCCACCAAACGCTTGGCCAGCGCTGGGTAGTTCTCGTCGAAGTGGTGGCCGCCAGGCAGCTTGATGGCTTCGCCTACTGCCGTCTTGTCGGTGCAGCCACTCTCGTCGGTTTCTTCTTCGCCGTAGATGCACACCACTTTGGCGGCTGGCAGCCGGGCCATTTCCGGGCCGGTGGCGGCTTCTTTGCCGGCATTGCCGAGCCAGCCTTCGACTTCGATCTCGAAGCTGCCGGTACGGGCGAAGGCCAGCAGGATGATCGCGTCGACGCGTTGCTGTTCCGATTCGGCCAGGCGGTTGTAGATCGCCGGCAGTACGTCGGCGCCGAACGAATAGCCGGTCAGGATGAAGCGCTTGGTGCCCCATTTCTGCCGGTAGTGTTGCATCAGTTCAGCCAGGTCCAGCGCGCTTTGCTCCGGGCTCTTGTGCTGCCAGTAGTAGCGCAGGGTATCGATGCCGACCACCGGGTAGCCGATCTTGGCCATCTCGCCCGCCACGTCGCGGTCGAGGTCGCGCCAGCCGCCGTCGCCGGACAGGAACAGGGTCACGGTGTCACTGGCCTGGCCCGCTGGCACTTCGACCACCGGGATCTGCAGGCCGCCAGCGGCTTTATCGCCACCGACGAGGATCTTGCGCAGTTCGTTGTTCAGCACTTGTGGCAGGTTGATGTCGTAGTCGCTGATGCTGGTTTCGGCGTTCGGTTGATCACGCACGAAACCGGCACTGGTGTCGTCCGGGTTGTCGTTCCACGCGACCAGCCAGTGACCGTGGGCCGCGCTTTTGGGCAGCAGGTGAGTGCAGCCGCCCTTTTCCAGGGCCAGGTCGACCGAGACGGCCTGGGCCTTGTCGTCCTTTTGCTCGGACAACCAGCGCCAGGCCAGCACGGCGCCAGGGCCGATGCCGCTGACCAGGGTCGCCGGGCCTTTGAGTTCGCGCAGGCCCGATTGCAGGGCGCGGCTTTGCAGCAGGCAATCCTTGGGCAGGATCACCTGGACAATTTGCGCCGAACCACTGCGGCTCAGGGTCATCAATTGCTTGTCGCTGAGTTTCTGGTCTTCGTTGACCGCCACCAGCACCTGGGCGCGTGGCGTTGTGCCGGGGATGACACGGGTCATCGCCGCACCATCGGCCGGGGTCAGCAATTCGAGGGTCGGCTCCGGTGCCGGGCGTTTCAGGTACCAGAAACCGCCACCGAGAATCAGGGCCACTATCACCAGCGTGCCCAATACATACCGCAAGGAGCGTTGAATCATCAGCGTTTCACCAATCCGGTCAAGCCACCCGCGATCAGGGCAGCAGTGTCGGCCAGCGCAACCAGCGGATCGAGTCCGGCGGGCACGGCCATATAACGGGGTTCCCAATCAGGCTGGAACTTGTCTTTGAAACGGCGCAAGCCTTGGAAGTTGTACAGCTGCTCACCACGGCGGAATACCATCGAGCCAAGGCGCTGGGTCAAGGGTGCGCCTCGACGGGGTTGCAACCCCGACAACGGCACCATGCCCAGGCTGAAACGCGCGTATCCATGATTTTTATAATGTTGAATCAGGCCGACCATCATGAACTCCATGGTCAGCTTCGGAGCATCCGGGTGCGCGCGCATCAGGTCGAGGCTGGCTAGGTCATGGCCGTAGGTCTCGAGCAGGTTGGCGAACGCCACCGGGCGCCCTTCGAAACGAATCACCGCGATGCGGAAATGCTTGAGGTAGTCATCGCTGAAGCGACCCAGTGAAAAACCTTTCTCCCGGACATTCTTGCCGGTCAGCCAGGCATCGGAAATTACCTTGAGCTCATCCATCGGCGCCTGGCCGGGTTCATGGATTTCCAGGGAAAGGCCGTCGCGGGTGCCACGGTTCCAGGTGTAGCGCAGGTCCTTCATCTCTTTGCCCTTGGCTTCGAGATCAAAACGCTTGAGGTCGACCCGGGCTTCTTCGCCGAGCTTGATCGCGGTCAGGCCGATGTCCATGTAGTACGGCAGGTTCTCTGCACGCACTTGATAGAACACGGGGCGGGCGTGGTGGATGTCGCAAAGGTCGCGGAACTGCCAGATCATTTCCGCCCGTTGCTGGCCCGGGCCGATCGGGTCATACAACGCCACCAGGCTGCGACCACGGCGGGCGTACATCAGGAACGCCTCGTCGTTGGGGTGGAACAGCAGCGCCTTGTCGCCGGTCAGGGCCAGGCCGCCATCCGGTTGGGCCGATGCCATGAGGATCTTGCTGGCGCGCTCCAGTTCGTCGGGTGTGGGCAGGTGAATGACCGGGCGCGCGGTGCGCAGCAGCCAGGTCAGGGACACCACCACCAGCAGCACGGCAGCCCCGAGCAGCGAGCGCAGGCCGCGAGGGGCATCGGCGTCCAGAGTGAACTGCCACCAGAGCTGGTGGCTGTACGGAACGTCCTGATAGGCGAACAGCAGCAACCAGATCGACGCACCGAGCACGCACAGGCTGGCCACCAGGTACAGCGGCGAGAACGGTACTTCGGTCAGGCGGCTGGGGCGATAGAACGAGCGGCGGAATACCCCGAGCAGGCTCGCCGTCAGCACCATCAGGCTGGCTTCTTCCCAGTCGAAGCCTTTGAGCAGTGAGAGCAGGGCGCCGACCAGTAACAGAATGGTGGTCAGCATCCACGCGGCCGACAGCCGGCGACGCAGCCCCTGGGCCAGCAACAGGCAAAGTACGCCGACCAGGCTGGCGCCAAAGTGCGAAGCATCGACCAGTCGATGGGGGATCAGAAAACCGATGTGTTCCAGGCGCGTATCGATTTCCGGAGTGACGCCGGAGAACAGCAGGACAACACCGGACAGGAACACCAGCACCGCCAGTATCGGAGCCGCCAGACCCGAGGCAGCGCGCAACGTCTGGCGTGTCTGGAACAGGCGCTGGCCTTCGTTGATCAGCAGCAACAGGCAGGCCACCAGCAAGGGCAGGACCACGTAGATCAAGCGATAGAGCAGCAGGGCGGCCGCCAGTGGCGCAGCACCCAGGGTGTCGGAAAACGCCGCCAGCAAAATGGCCTCGAACACCCCGACACCGCCCGGCACATGGCTGAGCACGCCGGCAGCCAGCGCCAGCAGGTAAACCAGAAGGAACGCACCGAAGGGCGGTGTTTCCGGCAGCAGCAGATAGAGCACGGTCGCGGCAGCGGCTACGTCCAGGGCGGTGATGACCAATTGCAGGAAGGTCAGGCGACGCCCGGGCAGGCGCAAGGTGCGGCGCCCGATCCTGACCAGCAGGCTGTCCGGGTAAGGCTGTTCCGGCAGCCGACGACGGTAGATACCGATGGCCAGCACCGAAAACAGCACGAGCACGGCAGTCGCCACCACGCCGAGCAACGTCTCGGAGAGTCCCAGGGCGGAGGACGCCGCTGGCAGGTCGCTGAGCGTCGCCAGGGCCGCCAGTGGTGGCAGGGCGCAACCCAGCGAGAGGCTGGCGAACAAAGTCATGCGGGCGACTTCTGCCGCTCCCAGGCCATGACGGGCATAGAGGCGATAGCGAACCGAGCCTCCCGACAACATTGAAAGACCGATGGCGTTGCCGATGGCAAAGGCCGTGAAACCGCCCAGAGCCAGCGTGCGCGGTGCCAGGCTCGCCCCGGCATAGCGGCTGGCTGACCATTCGTAGCCGAGCAGAATGATGAAGCCCACTACAGTTGCAGCCAGTGCGCCCATCAAGGCAGGTTTCGGAACGTCGAGGATCGAGTCGTGCAGGGCGTTAAGGTCGAGTTCGCTCAACAGGTGGCGACAGGCAATCAGCGCGATCGCGAACAGCAGCAGGGTGACCGCCAGGCCAATGGGTTGACGGTATTTGCTCAATCGATCAAGCAGGCGCAGGCGCTCGGCATTGATCGGTTGTGTCGCTGTGACAGTGTCTTGTGAATCAGACGAGTTGGCGCGCATCAATCACCTCTTGGATCGTGCGCGACAGGATGGAGGTATCCAGCCAAGTTACCAATCCCTGTAGAAAAAAATAATCACAAATATTAACGCCTATCACCCGGCAACAGGGATGGCGCGGTATCAGTCGCGGAGGCTTCAGCCTGTGATAGAGCATAGTCTGAACCCGGCACATGGGTGACCCCCAAGCGGCTTGCTACACAGTGACAGGTCATTGTTGCGAAAGGACTTTTTCAACAGACACAAAAAAGGCCACTCTTTCGAGTAGCCTTTTTTGATGTTTGGTTGCGGGAGCCGGATTTGAACCGACGACCTTCGGGTTATGAGCCCGACGAGCTACCAGACTGCTCCATCCCGCGTCTGTGTGGCGGCATTCTATAGAGATGCGCCGGGGTGTCAACCGTTAATCCTGAAGCAGGTCAAATAAATGCTGAATCGCGGCAAACGGTCGCAGGGATGGCCTAAGTTTCGGAATCAGAACGATTTCCGGTTTCGCTCTCGTTGAGCGTCCAGGCCTTGTTCCTGCGTTCGGTGCTATAAAACGAGCACGCACAAAAAAGGCCACTCTTTCGAGTAGCCTTTTTTGATGTTTGGTTGCGGGAGCCGGATTTGAACCGACGACCTTCGGGTTATGAGCCCGACGAGCTACCAGACTGCTCCATCCCGCGTCTGTGTGGCTCATTCTATAGAGATGCGCTCGGGTGTCAACCTCCAATTCCGATAAAACCTCTTCCCGTTCAATCGCTTAGCGTTCAAAAGGGGAGGTCGACCGGTCTGTGAGGCAGGCAGGACAAGGCCTGCGAGTCTATTGAAAGTATTTTTTCGATTGAAAAAATAAATTCACAATCGACTCTTCCCACAATTGGAAAAGAACATTCAGACTACTGGTGCTATATACAGGTGTCGGTGAGATACTGTTTGTCCGGCACGCCATGACGCCTTTTCCTTGCCATGAACACAGCTTTGCTATGACCCAACGCAAGATCATCCACGTCGATTGTGACTGCTTCTATGCAGCCATCGAGATGCGCGACGACCCACGCCTGGCCGGTAAACCACTGGCGGTAGGTGGGGCGGCGGACCGGCGCGGGGTGATCGCCACCTGCAATTATGAGGCGCGAGCGTACGGGGTGCGTTCGGCGATGTCCTCCGGGCATGCCTTGAAGCTGTGCCCGGACCTGACCATCGTCAAGCCACGCATGGATGCCTATAGAGAAGCGTCCAGGGAAATTCATGCGATCTTTCGCGATTACACCGAGATCATCGAGCCGCTCTCGCTCGATGAGGCGTACCTTGATGTGTCGGACAGCGCGCATTTCGCAGGCAGTGCAACGCGAATCGCCCAGGACATCCGGCGCCGGGTCTCCAACCAGTTGCATATCACCGTGTCGGCGGGTGTGGCGCCGAACAAGTTTCTGGCCAAGATTGCCAGTGACTGGAAAAAGCCCAACGGCCTGTTTGTCATCACACCGGACCAGGTCGAGGACTTTGTCAGTGGTTTGCCTGTGAGCAAATTGCACGGGGTCGGCAAAGTCACCGCCGACAAGCTCGGCAAGCTGGGTATCAGCGATTGCCTGCAATTGCGCGAGTGGGACAAGTTGGCGCTGGTGCGTGAGTTCGGCAGCTTTGGCGAGCGACTCTGGAGCCTGGCCCGTGGGATCGACGACCGTGTGGTGCACAACGACAGTCGTCGTCAGTCGATCAGCGTTGAAAACACCTACGATGTTGACCTGCCGGACCTGAAGAGCTGCCTGGACAAGTTGCCCGAGCTGCTGGAGACCCTGGCCGGTCGCATGGCGCGGATCGACAGCAGCTATCGTCCGGGCAAGCCATTCGTCAAAGTGAAGTTCCACGACTTCACCCAGACTACATTGGAGCAGGCCGGGGCAGGGCGGGATCTGGGCAGTTATCAGTTGATGCTGACCCAGGCCTTCAATCGCGGCGGTAAGCCGGTGCGGTTGTTGGGTGTCGGGGTGCGGCTGGAGGACTTGCGGGGTGGGTTCGAGCAGATGGAGTTGTTTGAGCGGTAGTTTTGTGGTGAATGTGCGGGCCCCTTCGCGAGCAAGCCCGCTCCCACATTGGATTTGTGAACACCTGAAATCCTATGTGGGAGCGAGCCTGCTCGCGTTTAGTTCAGCCCCGGATTCGCTACCAGTCGCTCGCCATTGCGGGCCAGTGACTTGAGGAATTCGGTCTGCAATTCGGGATCATTGCGTGTCAGTTCGATCAGGCTCTGTTCCAGTTCACTGGCTTCCTCTTCAAGACCCAGCTCCGACAGGCGCTTGACCCGGTGGACCCACTGATTGACTTCGTCGCCCTCGAGATCGTCATAAATCAGCCCGTGGGCCTCATAGAGCTTGCTGCGCAAGGTGCTGCTGACGGCTAGCGAGGAGTCGGTGTGTACGTCGTCCTTGGCATCCTCGACACGAATCAGCAACCGGCTCAGGTGATTGATGTCATGTTCAGCGAACGGGTTGTCCAACAGATTCAGGCGCAACACGCCGTTTTTGTCGGTGGTCAGTTCGAAGGTTTCCTTGCCGGCCTTGACCTCGACCGGGCGCTCGCTCCAGGGCAGGCTTGAGTACTCCGTGCGCTTGTCGCGCTGGACTTCATCGATACCGGCCAGGTTCTGCTGCGCGCGACCGTGGGACTGCACGTTCATGAACGGGTTGAGCCCGGCGAAACCGTAGCTCAGCCAGTCCTTGGTCACGCTGTCCGGCAAATTGCCGAGGGCGAACACATTGACCACGTTGGCACCGACACCCGCTACCACGGCCACCGCGCCCAGCGGGATTTCGTAAATCTCCCGCCAGGGTTGGTACGGCGTATAGCGGTCGTAGTGACGCGTGACTTCGTATTCGGTGACTTCGAAAGTCTTCTGCTCGTGGATTTTCACCCGCCGTTGCGGAAGCTCAAGCACCTTGGGCTCACCGACATCGATCTGCAGGCTGTGATCGAGCAATTTGCGCTCGACACGTTCCTCGTGCTCGCTGCGTTGTGACATTTGATTGGCACAGCCGCTGACCAGCAGGGCGCCGCACAAGGCGGCACCACCGAGGCCTAAGGTGTTTCGCTTGAACATGACGTCTCTATATCTGCTATCAGCGGCGGATGCGGGCCTGAAGGAAGGACAGTACGTCGGCGACCGGCAGCGCTTGTGCGTCGGCCTCGGTACGGCTCTTGTATTCCAGGTTGCCTTCGGCCAGGCCGCGGTCGCTGACCACGATCCGGTGTGGAATGCCGATCAGCTCCATGTCCGCGAACTTGATGCCCGGGCTGGTTTTCTTGTCACGGTCATCCAGCAGCACTTCGAAGCCGGCAGCGGTAAGTTGCGCGTACAGTTTGTCGGTGGCTTCGCGAACCTGCTCGGTTTCGTAGCGCAGCGGCACCAGGGCAATCTGGAACGGCGCGAGGGTGTCGCTCCAGATGATCCCGTTTTCGTCGTTGTTCTGCTCGATGGCAGCCGCCACCACGCGAGACACACCGATGCCGTAGCAGCCCATTTCCAGGGTGACCGGCTTGCCGTTCTCGCCCAGCACTTCGCATTTCATCGCTTTGCTGTACTTGTTGCCCAGCTGGAAGATGTGCCCGACTTCGATGCCGCGCTTGATCTCCAGGGTGCCCTTGCCGTCCGGGCTCGGGTCGCCGGCCACGACGTTGCGCAGGTCGGCAACGGTCGGAACAGGCAGGTCGCGTTCCCAGTTCACGCCGAAGTAGTGTTTATCATCGATGTTGGCACCGATGCCGAAGTCGCTCATCAGCTCGACCGAACGGTCGATGATGATCGGCAGCGGCAGGTTCAACGGGCCGAGGGAGCCGGCACCGGCGCCAATGGCCTCGCGCAGTTCGCCTTCCGAGGCCATGACCAGCGGGCTGGCAACGCCTGGCTGGTTGGCGGCCTTGATTTCGTTCAGCTCATGGTCGCCACGGATGATCAGGGCAATCAGCTTGCCTTTCTCTTCAGCATGCACCACGAGGGTCTTGATGGTTTTCTCGATCGGCAGGTTGAACCCTTCGACCAGTTGCGCAATGGTCTTGGCGTTCGGTGTGTCGACCAGGCGCAGCTCTTCTGTCGCAGCGGCACGCGAGGTTTCGCGAGGCACGGCTTCGGCTTTTTCGATGTTGGCGGCGTAGTCGGAGCCGTTGCTGAACACGATGTCGTCTTCACCGGACTCGGCCAGTACGTGGAACTCGTGGGAGCCGGCACCGCCGATGGAGCCGTTGTCGGCTTCTACAGGGCGGAACTTCAGGCCCAGACGGGTGAACACGTTGCAGTAGGCCTGGTGCATGCGGTCGTAGGTGACCTGCAGCGAAGGCTGGTCGGCGTGGAAGGAGTAGGCGTCCTTCATGATGAATTCGCGGCCGCGCATCAAACCGAAGCGTGGGCGGATTTCGTCACGGAATTTGGTCTGGATCTGGTACAGGTTGATCGGCAGCTGCTTGTAGCTGCTCAATTCGTTGCGCATCAGATCGGTGATGACTTCTTCGTGGGTCGGGCCGGCGCAGAAGTCGCGACCGTGGCGATCCTTGAAGCGCAGCAATTCAGGGCCGTACTCTTCCCAGCGCCCGGATTCCTGCCACAGCTCAGCCGGTTGCGTGCTTGGCATCAACACTTCGAGAGAGCCGGCAGCGTTCATTTCTTCACGAACGACGGCTTCGACCTTGCGCATTACCCGCAAGCCCATCGGCAGCCAGGTGTACAGGCCTGAGGCGAGTTTGCGGATCATGCCGGCGCGCAGCATCAGCTGGTGGCTGATCACGACCGCGTCGGAAGGCGTTTCTTTTTGTGTGGCGAGCAAAAATTGACTGGTGCGCATGGTTGGCCGTTATCGATTGCTGATGACGAGATATGACGGAGCATTGTACGGGCGAGATCCGCTGGCGTACAGGCGTGCGGTCGGTGGTGTGGCAGGAGGGCGCGATTCACTCGGCCCTCCGCGATTCTTCCTGCGTAAAGAACCTACGATTCTTCGGCGACCGGGGTGTGCACCGGTTCCGGTGTAGGTGTCGGACCTTCACGGCGGTTCTCCTGGAACCAGTGCAAGGCGATCAACAGCAGGGTCGGGACGCCCAGCAGGGCGGTAATCAGGAAGAAGTCGTGATAACCGAACTTCTCCACCATGACCCCTGAGTAGCCGCCGATCAGGCGTGGCAGTAGCAGCATGATCGAGCTGAGCAGGGCGTATTGGGTGGCGGAGAATTTGAGGTTGGTCAGGCTCGACAGGTAGGCGACGAACGCCGAGGTCGCCAGGCCCGAGCTGAAGTTGTCCAGGGAGATGGTCAGCACCAGCATGTTCAGGTTGGGGCCCATGTCGGCGAGCATCAGGAACAGGATGTTGGTCGCCGCGGAGGCGACACCGCCGATGAACAGGATCGGCAGGATGCCGAAACGCACGATCAGCAGGCCGCCCATGCCAGCGCCGACCAGGGTCATGATCAGGCCGAAGATTTTGCTGACGCTGGCGATCTGGTCCTTGGTGAAGCCCTGGTCGATGTAGAACACGTTGGCCATCACGCCCATGACCGTATCGGACATCCGATAGGTGGCGATCAAGCCGAGCAGCAGCAGCGCTTGCCAGCGGTATCGCAGGATGAAGTCGTTGACGGGTGTCAGCACTGGCGCCAGGCCACGGCGGCCCATGGCCGAGAGGCACAGGGCGGTGAGGGTGGTATAGAGAATCGCGCGCAGGAAGGCGCGGTCCTCCAGCAGCAGGTCGAGCAGGCTCTCGCCTTCGAACAGTACGCTGGCGAAGTCGGTGTTGTAGAGCTGGGTGAACATGGCCGGCACGGACACCAGCAATACGATCAGCACGAACACCGAGGCCAGTTGATGCACGAAGCTGTAGCGCCCGGCCTGCAGTTGCGTGCGCAATGGTACTGGCGGCTCGCGCATGAACAGGGATGTCAGCAGTGCCGGGACCATCAGGGCACCGAACAGGATGTAAGTGCCGGCCCAGGCCGAATGCTTGTAGTTGAAGCCGGTGGAGCCAAAACCTTCGGCGAAGTACAGCGCGCCTGCGGTAGCCAGCAGCGCGGCGACCCGGTAACCGGACATGTAACTGGCGGCCAGTGCGGCCTGGCGGTTGTCTTCGGCGATTTCCAGACGGTAGGCATCGACCGCGATGTCCTGCGTCGCTGATGCGAAAGCGACGACGACGGCAATGGCGATCAGCCAGGACAAATGCTTTTGCGGGTCGCAGAAACCCATCCCGATCAGGCCAAGGATAACCAGTGCCTGGGACAGCACGAGCCAGGACCTTCGTCGACCGAGTTTGCCGAGCAATGGCAGTCGCCATTGGTCGAGCAGGGGTGACCAGACCCATTTGAAGGCATACGCCAGGCCGATCAGGCTTGCATAGCCAATGGTTTCACGCGCCACGCCGGCTTCACGCAGCCAGACTGAAAGCGTCGAAAACACCAGCATGTAGGGCAGGCCGGCGGCGAAACCAAGCAGCAACAGCACGAGTGTCGAGGGGCTGGCATAAGCGGCGAGCGCGGCGCGCCAGGTTTTACGGGGCATGGGCTGGAGTCTGCCTCAAGAAATACGGAAACAAAGCGCGCACTCTAACCGCTGTGCTCTACCGGACGCCAGCCATGGCGCTGAATATCAACACGATTGTTCAGGACACTGATGCCCTCCATGCGTAATCGTGCGCGCTGCTCATCGCCCGAAGGGCTGCCGACCGGCAGGCTGATACGCCCGTTCGCGCCCAGAACACGGTGCCAGGGTAACTTGCTGTCGCCGGGCAGTTGACTGAGTGTGCGCCCGACCCAGCGGGCGGCGCGACCCAGTCCTGCGAGCTCGGCCAACTGGCCGTAGCTGACGACTTTGCCCTCGGGTACTTGTGCCAGCGTCAAATACAGCGCCGTGCGTCGGATTTGCGCGGCACTCTCGGGGTCTTCGGTTGGATCGCTCACGTCCGTCAGTCCTGAAGAAGTTTGCCTTACCATCTGTAGAGTAATTCCTGCGCAGGAAGTTGAGAAATGAACTCAACAGAAATAGTCGGGTCAGTCCTTGTCAGGGCCTTGTTCCTACGGATAATGCCGACTTTTCTCGCAAGCCTGAGCCTGTATTTTGCTTATGTTGTCCAGATCCCTGCTGTGTCTCGCCGTCCTTGGCGCATCCTCTCCCTTGCTGGCCGATACCGTGTGGTTGAAGAACGGTGACAAGCTGAGCGGCAAGATCACGCTGTTCGATGGCGGAAAGCTGCTGATCCAGACCGAGTACGCCGGTGCGGTGACGATCGACTGGAAACAGGTCAAGACCCTGGACAGCGATCAGGAGTTGCTGGTCAAGCAGGATGCCTACAGTGGTGAGAAAGCCAAATCGTTGAAAGCGGCGGACGACGGCAAGGTCACGCTGGCCAACGGCGAGGGACCGAAGACGGTCGAACTGGCGAGCATCCAGCAGATTCTCAAGCCAAAACCGGTGGTCGAGGATCTGGTGTGGAAAGGCAACGTCGATGTCGCGCTGGATTATCAGCGGGCGGAAAACGACACCGATGACTACGACATCGACTTCAAGACCAGTGCGCGACACGGGCGCTGGCGGCACACCGCTGAAGGTGAGTACAACCGTGAGTTCCAGGACGACGTGGTGACCACGGACAACTGGCGGGCGGAGTACTCCATCGACCGATTCCTGACCGAGCAATGGTTCTGGCAGGGGCGCCTGGTCTACAAACGCGACAAGGTCGAAGACCTTTCCCGTCAACGCACCGTCGGTACCGGTCCCGGCTATCAGTTCTGGGATAACGAACTCGGGGCGTTCTCCCTGGGCTCGCTGGTCAACCGCACGGACTATGAATTCTCCGATGGCAGCGAGGAAAATTTCTACGCCTTGGCCATGAAGTGGGACTACAACCGCTACCTGATCGGCAAACGTGTCGAGTTCTTCACCAATGGTGAGGTCGGCAAGCCGCTGTCGGGCGTGGCCGACTACGCGCTCGATGCCGAGATGGGGTTGCGATACAAGGTGACTGACTGGGCTTCGCTGAACCTGAAGGCAGAGCGCGATATCATCAGCGGCGCCGACGATGCGGATCTGGACAAGACACGCTACACCGCAGGGTTTGGCGTGACCTGGTAAGAGCATCAAAAAATCGCCGCCTTCGACAGCGCCTGCAGGGGCAACCCGGGAGCTGTCGAAGGCGGCGATCTTTTTTGTGTGGACAAAACATCCGCCCACAAAAAAGCCCCGCTGTTGAGGGCGGGGCTTTTTACTAAAGCAAGTACAAGTTAGATAACTTGAACTTCTTCAGCTTGCATGCCTTTCTGACCGCGGGTAGCGATGAAAGAAACCTGTTGGCCTTCTTTCAGGCTTTTGAAGCCGTCGGACTGGATAGCTTTGAAGTGAACGAACAGGTCGTCACCGGATTGTGGAGTGATGAAGCCGAAGCCTTTTTCATCGTTGAACCACTTAACGGTACCGGTTTGGCGATTAGACATGGTGTAACTCCTTGAACAAAGATAACTGCGACTCAGGAAGAACCCTGGCCGAGACTGAGTGCAAAGAGCAGGAAAAATTCTTGTAGATGGTTGGATCGAAATTCAACATATCGTGTAGAGATTCTCAGTGACACAAGCAGCACAGTGACGCCACCTTAACCCTTTTTCCGGAACGTGCCAATGCTTCTTGCACAGGTTTCTCTGTTTTAAGGATCGGCGGTGTGACGGTTCGTCGCCAGCGCAGGTAATTCCCGCCTGTTCGGCGAGAATTGCACCGCGGACTTTGAACCCGGCGGCGCGCCCGGTAAGATGCCGGACAGAATTTTTCGACCTCGCTATTCAGGACACCCGCCATGAGCATCAAATCGGACAAGTGGATTCGCCGCATGGCGCAGGAACACGGCATGATCGAGCCATTCGTCGAGCGCCAGATGCGCGGCAGCGACGATAGCCGTGTGATCTCCTACGGCGTGTCGAGCTACGGCTACGATGTGCGTTGCACCAATCATTTCAAGGTGTTCACCAACATCAATTCGGCCATCGTCGACCCGAAGAACTTCGATGCCGGCAGCTTCGTCGACATCCACAGCGACGTGTGCATCATTCCGCCGAACTCCTTCGCCCTGGCCAGCACCGTCGAATATTTCCGCATTCCGCGTAATGTTTTGACCATTTGCCTGGGTAAAAGCACCTATGCGCGCTGCGGCATCATCGTCAACGTCACACCACTCGAGCCTGAGTGGGAAGGTCACGTGACCCTCGAGTTCTCCAACACCACCAATCTGCCGGCGAAAATCTACGCGAACGAGGGCGTGGCACAGATGCTGTTCCTTGAGTCTGACGAAGAGTGTGAAGTGTCCTACAAGGACCGTGGCGGCAAGTATCAGGGCCAGCGTGGCGTGACCCTGCCTCGCACCTGAGTCAACCGTCCGGCAAATGCCGGGAATTCCTGAGCGGGCGTACACTCTATGGGGTGTACTGTTCCGATCCGCGCAAGGTGGGTCGGGTCATCGCTCAGGAGTGCCGAATGAAGATCGATCCGCGAATCAGTGCCGAACTGGCAAGGCTTGAACCCAATCAGGTTGGCGTTCTGGCCTGGTCCTTGTTGGCACACCCGCCCGTCAGCATGGCAGGGGGTATTCCCGGCCAGCCTGATCCTGATACCCCGAACGAGCAGCCTAATGAACCGGGCGAGCCTACGCTGCCGGATGAGCCGCCACCAGCGCCTGTTGTCTGACTTTCGATTCCCGCTACTCATGGCCGGTGAACTGCCGCTGTCGTCTTCAGCAAGCAGGCCTGTGCCTGTTGTTGCTGTTGACGACCGTGGCGTCTGAATCAGCCTGAAAATATTCGGAAGTAACTGTGTCTGTCGTGGAAACCAATCGACGGGCACGGCTGTGGTTCCATTCAGGAGCTGCGTGCCCTTGGGCCGGAAGCAAAGGGCGTCAGGCAGTTAACTTCGAATATGAAAAGGAACATTCAGATGAGTGCAAATCGATCGGGGAATTTGAGTGCCGATGTAATCACGACGGGCGGCTCCATGCAGTTTCGCGTAACGGATGGGGTCGATTTTTATCGGCGCCCAGACATCCATTGCATTGAAGCGGATAACGGTCAGGGGACTGCGTTTTACGTGTACTTGCCGTTGGACATCCAGAGTGGCAGCTACAGCCTCAGGCTCGACGAGGCAGCTCCCATGGTCATCCATGTGAGCGGCAACTCGGAGGCAGAGCTTTATCCAGGAACGCTTGAGTTAACGGTGGGAGGTGACGCGCAGTTTGCCGGGCGCTTCAGTGGGACGGACGCTAATGGTCTACAGATAACAAATGGCAGTTTCAGGCTGGAAAACGAAGCGGGGGCATAACGGTTGATTGATGGTGGAAGCCGGACAAGCCGGCTTCCACTTCTACTCCCGGCGGCTATTTCAGGTTGCCGCTGAGGAACTGCTTCAACCGCTCGCTTTTCGGATTGCCCAACACCTCTTCCGGTGCGCCTTCTTCCTCCACCAGGCCCTGGTGCAGAAACAACACCTGACTCGACACTTTGCGGGCGAAGCTCATTTCGTGGGTCACCATGATCATGGTCCGGCCTTCTTCGGCCAGGCCCTGGATCACCTTGAGCACTTCACCCACCAGTTCCGGGTCCAGCGCCGAGGTCGGTTCGTCGAACAGCATGACTTCCGGCTCCATGGCCAGTGCGCGGGCAATCGCTACCCGTTGTTGCTGACCGCCGGACAGGAATGCCGGGTATTGGTCAGCCACACGGGGGGCCAGCCCCACCTTGTCCAGGTAGCGCCGGGCGCGATCCTCGGCTTCTTTCCTGTCACAGCCCAACACCCGGCGTGGGGCCATGGTGATGTTTTCCAGCACCGTCATGTGGCTCCACAGGTTGAAATGCTGGAACACCATGGCCAGGCGGGTGCGAATCCGTTGAAGCTCATCGGCGTCGGCCACGTGCATGCCGTGACGATCCTTGATCATGCGGATGTTCTGCCCGTCGAGGCTCATGGCGCCATCGTTGGGTTGTTCCAGGAAGTTGATGCAGCGCAGAAAGGTACTTTTACCCGAGCCGCTGGCGCCGATCAGACTGATGACGTCGCCGGTTTTGGCCTTGAGCGAAACACCTTTGAGGACTTCATGGTCGCCGTAGCTTTTATGCAGGCCTTCGATGGTCAATTTGTACATGGGGCGTGCATCCTCAAGGCGAAAGTAGATAGCCGCTGCGATAGGCTTCGGTGCCCGCGACGTGGGCGATCACCATGCCGGCAGTGGCCATGCGGCGCAGCGAGCGGGCGTACATCAGCCCGGCTGTGGCGCAATGAACGGGAGTGACCAGATCGTTGACCGGATCAATGATCTCGGCGATCAGTTGCCCGGCTTCCAGGTACTGGCCCGGCCGCGCGGTGAACACCAGCAGGCCGCCGACGGGCGTGGCCACCGGCTCAACACCCGCCAGCGGTGTCGCCGGATAGGGCAGGTCGGGGAGGGGCGCGGGTTCGCCGGCGATCGCGCCGAAATGGATCAGGTAATCGATCAGTGCCTGGCAATCGAGGCTGGCCAGCGGGTGATTGACGTCGCCTTGACCGCGCAGTTCGACGGTCACCGAAAAACTGCCCGGCGGAATGTCGAAGTCCTCGCCGAAGCGATCCTTCAATTGCCACCAGAGCAGGGTGAAGCATTCGTCGAACGACTGGCCACCGGAATCGGTTGCAAGCAGGCTGGCTTGGGCGCCGATGTAACGGGCCAGCGGCTCGACCTGCGACCAGGCTTCAGGTGTGGTGTAGAGGTGCGCGACCGCTTCGAAATCGCAATGCAGGTCGAGCACCATGTCGGCGTCGCAGGCCAGTCGCTGCAGGGTCAGGCGCTGGGATTGCAATTGGGTGCCGGCGGTCTGCCGGGCCAGCGCGTCGCGCAGGTTGCTGCGGATCAATTGCAGGTTGTGCTGCGGATCGTCACCGAGCTTGCCTTCGATCGCGTTGCCGACTTCCTCGCTGAGGTCGACGAACCAGCGGTTGAAGTTCTGGCCGCTTTCCAGCTCGTAGCGACCCAGCGGCACATCCATCAGCACCTGTTCCAGGCCCACGGGGTTGGCGATGGGCACCAGCACGATTTCGCTGCGCAGGCGCCCGGCGGCTTCCAGCTCCGCCAGGCGTTGCTTGAGGTGCCAGGCCACCAGCATGCCGGGCATTTCGTCGGCGTGCAGGGAGGCCTGGATGTAGATCTTGCCGTTGGCCGATTGAGGGCCGAAGTGAAAGCTGTGGATCTGTCTCGCGGTCCCCGGCAGTGGGGCCAGCAGGTCATGTTTCTGGTGGCGCATCTGTTGTTCCTGAAGCAGGTTGAGACCTAGTGGGTCGGCCCGAGGAAGGCCAGCCATCGGCGTTCGGCAAGGCGGAACAGGCCGACCAGCGCAAAAGTGACGGTCAGGTAGATCAGCGCGGCGATGCCGAACGACTGGAAGGTCAGGAAGGTCGCCGAGTTGGCGTCCCGAGCAACTTTGAGCACGTCCGGGATAGTCGCGGTGAAAGCCACGGTGGTCGAGTGCAGCATCAGGATCACTTCGTTGCTGTAGTACGGCAACGAGCGACGCAGGGCCGATGGCATGATCACGTAGGCATACAGTTTCCAGCCGGTCAGGCCGTAAGCCTTGGCCGCTTCGACTTCGCCGTGGTTCATGCTGCGGATGGCTCCGGCGAAGATCTCCGTGGTGTAGGCGCAGGTGTTCAGGGCGAAGGCCAGGATCGTGCAGTTCATCGCATCGCGAAAGAACGCGTCCAGTACGGGCTGGGCCCGAATGGCGGCCAGGCTGTAGATCCCCGTGTAACAGATCAATAGCTGGATATAGAGCGGCGTGCCACGGAACAGGTAGGTATAGAACTGCACCGGCCAACGGATGTAGAAGTGCGGCGATACACGGGCGATGGACAGCGGGATCGACACGATAAAACCGATGAAGATCGAAGCGCTGAGCAGCCACATCGTCATGGCCAGGCCGGTGATGTTGTTGCCGTCGCTATAGAGGAAGGGTTTCCAGTATTCCTGCAGGAGTTCGATCATCGTACGGCCTCCCGGGTCCCGGCGGAGTAACGACGTTCGAGCCAGCGCAGGATGACGTTGGACGCGCTGGTGATCACCAGGTAGATCAGCGCGGCAAGCACCAGGAAATAAAACAGCTGATAGGTACTTTTACCCGCGTCCTGGGCAGCCTTGACCAGGTCGGCGAGGCCGATGATCGACACCAGGGCCGTGGCCTTGAGCATCACCATCCAGTTGTTGCCGATACCCGGCAGGGCATAACGCATCATCTGCGGGAACACCACGATCCAGAAACGTTGGCCGCGCTTGAGACCATAGGCGGTGGCCGCTTCGACCTGACCCCGTGGGACGGCGAGAATCGCGCCACGGAAGGTTTCAGTGAAATACGCACCATAGATGAAGCCCAGGGTGATGACCCCGGCGCTGAACGGGTTGATCTCGATGTATTCCCATTCCATGTAATCGGTAAACGAGGTCAGCCAGGTTTGCAGGCTGTAGAAGATCAGCAGCATCAGGACCAGGTCCGGAACGCCGCGAATGAGTGTGGTGTAGAGCTGGGCAGGCACGCGCATCAGTTTGACTTTTGACAGCTTGGCACTGGCGCCGAGCAGCCCGAGCAGCACGGCCAGCAACAGCGACAACGCCGACAGCTTGATCGTCATCCAGGTGCCTTGCATCAGCAGCGGACCGAAGCCCTTGAGGCTGAAGGCAGAGAGCCCCAGATTTTCTAATAAGGTTTCGAACATAAATCAGCAACCTGATCGGATGAAAAAAGCGCCCATCGAGAGATGGGCGCCGGGCATTATTTGCCGCTGTACAGATTCAGATCGCCAAAGTGTTTCTTCTGAATGGTGGCGTAGGTGCCATCATCGTGTAACGCTTTGATACCTTTATCCAAAAGTGCTTTCAGCTCGGTGTTACCTTTCTTAATACCGACCGCGGTTTTGGCAGGCAGCAGTTCGCTGTCGACTGGCTTGCTGATTTCGTAGCCTTCACCTTTTGGTGACTTCAAGAAGCCCAGTTCGGCTTGCAGCATGTCCTGGATCGCTGCGTCGAGACGGCCGGAAGTCAGGTCGGAATACACCTGATCCTGATTCTGATAGGCCTGGGTTTTCACGCCGGCCTTGTCGAGAACGGCTTTGGCGTAGGCTTCCTGGATGGTGCCTTGCTCGTAGCCTACGGTTTTGCCCTTCAGCGAAGCGACGTCCTCGGTCAGGCCGGAGCCTTTCTTGAACACGTAGGCGGTTGGGCCGGAGAACAACTCGCTGGAGAAGTCGATGACTTTTTCACGGGCCGGGGTAACGGTCATCGACGAGATCACACCGTCGAATTTATTGGCTTTCAGGCCCGGAATCATGCCGTCGAAGTCACTCTCGACCCACTTGCACTTGACCTTCAGTTCGGCGCAGATCGCGTTCCCCAGATCGATGTCAAAGCCTACCAGGCTGCCATCGGCCGCTTTCGATTCGAACGGTGCGTAGGAAGGGTCAACGCCGAAACGCAGTTCTTTGTACTCCTTCGCCATGGCGGAACCAGCCGCCATGCACAACGCCAGTGCAGAAAGGGTCAGCAATGCTTTTTTCATTATTCAATCCCTAAAAACCAATATGAGCGCTTGTGGCGCAGAATTATTGTTACTGGAAAGCGTAAGACCTGTTGAAAGTAGCAATTTCCGAACCAGAGTGCCGAACAAGCGTTTTATTTAGGTGCTTGGAAATGGCCGGAGACAGATTTATGCACGAAAACGTGCGCAGGGAAATGGGTGCACCAAATCAACTCACCACAAAAGAACGGATTGACTGAGCAGGTTTCGCAGGGCCGGGCACTCCACCTCGTGACACGACTTGTCCTTGAGTCAGCGCAACCGCGATTACGATTCAACATTCAACCTCTATTTTGAATGTCAGACCGCTATCGCGGGCAAGTAAAGGGCTGGGTTATTTACCGGGTGTCAGCGTCAACCGCGCCTTGCCATAGGCGTTGTCGAAGTTCTGCGGCTGCATCGGCAGGCTCATGTACTGGCCCTTGAACCACGGCTCGATGCTGTTGAGGTAGTTCGGGCTGGCCGGGTTGCCGGACTGGCCGGTGCCGTTCTGCGCCATCAGCGGTTCGGACTGGCCGAAGTCGACGATAAAGCGCATGGCTGGCGCCAGCGTGGTGTTGAAGTCCTGGCCCCAGGCGAAGGCGGCGGTGTTGAGAGTGGTGTGATCGCCACCGGCCGGCAGCGGTCCGCGTACGGTCTGGCCGCTGCTGTTTTTCCATTCATAGCGATGCAGTTTGCCCCATTGCCAGGCTTTGTGATCGCCGCCCAACTGGCTGTCGCCGGCGCTGATCGCGGCGGCGAGGCTGCGGGCGAGGATGGCCGGTTTGTCCTCTTTCTGTGCGGTACGCACGTCATCCCAGAACGGGCTGTCCTCACGCCCGAGCAAGTGATCGGCCTGGGCCGCGTAGGACAACTTGCCGTCGGCGACAAAAGCTTTCCACGTCGGGCTGCTTTCCGGGCCCAGTTCATCGAGGAAGATCTGCCGCGTGCTTTCCTGCAGGAACAGTTCGTAGATGGCCGCATCGGTGGAGGTCGGGCCGAGCTTGCCGTCGAACGCCATCAAGCGGCTGTAGGCTTCGTGTGCCTTGGCGCGATCGGCCGCCGGCAAGGCGTCCATGGCTTGTTTGAGTGGCTGGGCCATACCCGGCGCTTCGAACATTTTCTTCAGCTTGGCAGCGAAGGTGGTGGTCTGGTCGTATTGCATGGCGATCAGGCTGCGGCTGTCGTGTTTGCCTGCACCGGCCAGTTCGGCCAGGCGCTCGCCGCGCTCCGGAGCGGCCCAGGAATTGGACAGCTGCATGCCGTAGCCATGGGGAATGACCCGTTGGTTGGCGGTGCCGAGCCAGCCCTGAGCCGGGTCCTGATCGTACGGGTGCAGCATCGGGTCGGCGTAACCGTCCCAATCGTATCGACCTTCCCAGCCCGGCGAGGGCAGCAAGCCTTCGCCTTCGCGACGGTTCGGGTAGCGGCCGGTGACTTGCCAGCCGATGTGATTCGCGTCGGCGAATACCAGGTTCATCGCAATGGCGCGGATTTCGCGGCTGGCATCCGAGGTTTTCTCGACACTCTGGGCGCGGGACAGGTCGAAGAGCGCGTCCAGGGTCTTGTCGTCGGTGAAGTTCGGCGTCTGCAAGGCCAGGCCGAAACCATTGGCCAGCGTGGTGCCCTGGGCGCTGTTGAGCAGCGGGCCATGGCGGGTTTCGTACACCGCTTCGCGAATCGGCCGCTGGCCTTTGACGAAATAGGTTTCGTTGCGCACGATCGCCGGCTGCCACTTCCCGGCGTTTTCGTAGGTAAGCCCGTTGCTCTGGCGCTTGATCTTCTCCAGGAACAGGTCCTGGTTGTCGCCCATCACGGACGTCATGCTCCACGCCACCTTGCCGTTGAAACCTCCAAGCACCATCGGCAGACCCGCGATGGTCACGCCGGATGCCTGATACTTCGGCGTGCGAATCTGCACGTAACTGAACAACGAAGGCACGCCCAGCGGGCCATGACTGTCACTGGCCAGCAGGCTCTTGCCGCTGCGGCTGCGTTGTGGGGCGATGGCCCAGTTGTTCGACGAAGTGGCGCCCAGCAGGTTCAGGTCCGACAGTTGGCCCGTGGCTTTGCTGAGTTCGGCCAGCCCCGGTACTTGCCCGTTGAGCTTGAGGCCTTGCAGTTTTTCGCTTTCGGCGACCGGCAGTTTTTCGTCGGGAGCCGACGGCGTCAGCCATGCAAGTTTGTCGGTGGTAACGGTCTGGGCCAGTACCAGCGAGGAAATTTCTTCCGGCAGGTTGGTCGACTGGCTGAAGTTCAGGAGGCAGAAAATCAGCGCCGAATCCTCCGGCTGCCAGTACTCAGGCTTGTAGCCGGTGGCTGCCAGATCCGCCGGCAGTTTGTCGCGGTAGCGGAACAGGTAGGCGTTGACCCCGCGCGCATAGACTTCGAAGAAACGCTTGAGGCGTGGTGAAGAAGCCTTGTACAGCTCGCCAGCACTTTTCTTCAGGTTGACCGCCCGCATGTAACGGTCGGCATCCAGCAGGTCCGCACCGTGCATCTCGGCCAGACGGCCCTGGGCCAGCAGGCGCAGGGTAACCATCTGGGTGATGCGGTCGCTGGCATGCACGTAACCGAGGGTGAACAGCGCGTCGTGGAAGCTGTTGCTTTCGATCAGCGGCATGCCCATGGCATTGCGGCGCACCGAAACGCTCTGCGCCAGGCCCTTGAGTGGTTGTACGCCGGAGGTCGGCGGTAGGGTGTCCTGGGCGTTGAAGTTCTGACAACCGGTCAGGCTCAACACACCGGCCACTGCTGCGGCAACGCCGAACCGGGGTAGAAAATGAGTAAGGGCTGGCGAGGCCATGGCAAAGCTCCTGCGGGGGTAGAGGCGGCGGCGCGCAATAAAGGCGCTACGTTAGTGAGCGGGAGGTGGCCGCGCAAGCGGGGTACAAGGTTATTTCAGGATTTGTCTGATAAACCGGAAAGATCGCAGTCTTGTCAGTCGCAATGGGGGATGTTGAAGTGCGAAACGCTCAACAATCCAGGAGAACAGTCGGCATGGAGCTCAAGGCAAACGCGGCATTGATCATCATCGATCAACAAAAAGGCATCCTGCATCCCAGGCTCGGCCGCAGGAATAATCCAGAGGCCGAAGCGCGCATGCTGGACTTGCTTGACCATTGGCGATGCACCGCTAGGCCAGTGATCCATGTGCAACACCTGTCCCGCTCTGAGGACTCGGTATTCTGGCCGCAGCAGTCGGGGGTGGAGTTTCAGGAACGGTTTGAGCCAATGGCCGGTGAACGCTTGATCCAGAAGCAGGTGCCGGATGCGTTTTGTTCGACGGGGCTGGAGGCGCAGTTGCGCGAGGCGGGGATCGGGCAGTTGATCATCGTCGGTGTCGCGACCCACAACTCGGTGGAGTCCACGGCGCGTACCGCGGGCAACCTGGGGTTTGATACGTGGGTGGCCGAGGATGCGTGTTTTACCTTCGATAAGGCTGATTTCTTTGGCCAAACCCATAGCGCCGAAGTGGTGCATGCGATGTCGCTGGGGAATTTGCACGGTGAGTATGCGACGGTGGTCAGCACCGCATGTGTATTAAAGGCTGACTGAAAAACCTGTAGGAGCGAGCTTGCTCCGGGCGGCGTTCCGACGATAGCGGTCTGACTGACACATTGATAGTTGATGTGCTGCCGTCATCGCGAGCAAGCTCGCTCCCACAGGAGAGGATGGCGATTCAACAGGCGAAGCAAGTCTTCGCCCGAAGCATCAAGCGCCGTGGCACTTCTTGAATTTCTTGCCGTTGCCGCATGGGCACGGATCGTTGCGGCCGACGTCTTTCAGGGCGTTGCGCACCGGTTCCTGGTGAGCGTGGCCGCAGTTCGGACCGTGGACATGGCCGTGGTCGTGATCATGGTGGTGATGGTCATGATCATGATCGTGATTGCAGTCAGGGCCGTGGACATGGGGTTGCTGGGTCATCGGTGTTGCTCCGGAATTAAATCGGCGGCGATTATCACGCCATTGCGCGTCAGGTGCACGTAGTGGGTGATGAATATACCGGTTTCCAGTTCACCTTCCAGACGATAGGGAATGGGTTGATCGGATTTTTTCAGCAGTTTGGCCAGATCACGGACCTTGGACCACAGGTTGGTGCGGATCGGTACCTTGAAGTAAGCGCTGTGCCTGGGGCTGATGGTGAACCAGTGTTCGTACTCGCCGTCGGCCAGCAGTATGTCGCCCAAGTGAACGCGGTACTCCAGACCGCGCACCGTCAGGTCGCTGTCGTTGGGGTTGTCGATGCGAAAATGCAGGAGGAATTTCTGTTCCAGCAGTTTGGCGTTGACCACCTCGATCTTCACCAGATGGACCTCGGGGTCCGGCAAGTCGTCGTCGAACCACGACGCACAGCCACCGAGTCCCAGTGTCAGGAACAAGGTGAGCAGACAGAGTGCGCAGCGACGGATGATCATCGTGGTGTTTCTCCCTTGAGCCCCAGTCTAGACCCAAAGGATCGCAGCCTTCGACAGCTCCTGCTTGGTGGATAGTCATTCCATGTACTAGCTGCTGAAGTACCCCGCACAACACTTCTTGAACTTCTGCCCACTCGCACACGGGCAAGGGTCATTGCGCCCGAGTTTGAGTTGCACGGTCGGGTCGATGAAGTACCAGCGCCCGGCGTTCTGTACGAAGGATGAGCGCTCTCGATGACTGTGCTCGCCATTGCTGTCGTGCCAGCGCGCGGTGAAGGTCACGAAAGCGTGTTCAGGCTGGCCGCCCAGCACTTCGGAGCTTTCCACCTCAAGGCCCAGCCACGTACTTTGCGCGCTCCAGTCGCTGATCGATTGACGGTCCAGGCCGGCCTGTTGGGCGGGCAGGGTGGTGGCCACCAGATAGTCGACCAACCCCAGCACATAGGCGCTGTAGCGTGAGCGCATCAAGGTTTGCGCGCACGGCGCCGGGTGTCCGGCATGGTAGTGACCGCAGCAGGCGTCGAGCAGGGTGCCGCTGCCGCAAGGGCAAATGGATGTACTCATTGCATTACCACCAGTATTTCCCGAAGTTTTCCGGATTGGCCCAGAAGCGCGAATTGAGCCAGTCGGGGACTTGTTTGTATTCAAGCAGATCGTAGGTAAACAGGGTCAGGACCTGTTCGTCCCGTTGGAAGCGCTCACTGGCTTGCAGGGCCAGGGAGAAAAAGTCGGTTTCCTGCCAGCCACAGGCCGGCAGATCCGCCAGCACCGCGATGCGGCTGGCGTTGAGGTTGCGAATGCCGCCCAGCAGGTTCAGGCCGTCGCGCTTGGGCAGATGCTCCAGGCAATCGACCACCAGGGCCAGGTCGAAACGGCGGGCCGCCAACTCGTCGGGCAACGGCCCGGGGGCGGCGAATGCGACGCAGCTGTCCGGGTGAGCGAGTTTGAAAGCCTCCAGTGCCGGGAACTCGCTGGCGCCGATCAACAACAGACGTGCGGGGGCATATCGGTCGAGTAACGCGGCCAGTGCCTGTTGTGGCGTGCGTGAAGAAATACCTGCAGTCATCGAAGATCCTCAATCAGATCCGCCAAGACTAGCCTGCCCTTACGTTCGGGCCTAGAGCGCCTTGGCGACAAAAGCGCCAAGCTGCCGTTAATACGCGAATAAACAGCATGGCCTATTGCTGGCGGAGTTTAAAACTCGGGTCTTTACTACCTGAATCGGTTCTAAGCCGATCCTTCAGGAGAAAACTAGATGAGCATAGTTCGGACAGTATTACCCTTGGTTCTGCTAACCAGTGTCTTGACTGGTTGCGCAGGTTTGCAGAAAACCGACTGGCCGACCTGTGCGGCTGTTGGTGGTGTCGTGGGTGCGGGCCTCGGAGCGACCGAAAGCTCGGCATGGGCAGGGTATGGTGCTCTGCTCGTCGGCGGTACGGCAGCGGCTTATTGCTGGGTGCACGGTGATGGCGACGAAGACGGCGACGGTGTGCCGGATAGTCGCGACAAGTGCCCAGGCACGCCTAAAGGCGTTCAAGTCGATGCCAACGGTTGCCCACCACCTGCGCCTGTGGTCGAAGAAGCGGTTGTGGTCCAGGAAGAAACCATCGTCATTCGCGATGTCCACTTCCAGTTTGATAAAGCCACGCTTACCTCGTCCGACAAACTGGTACTCGACAAGATTGCCACTCGCCTGAAAGCCGAAGCCCCGACTGCTCAACTGACCGTAACCGGCCATACCGACAGCGTGGGTAGCGACGCCTACAACCAGAAACTGTCGGATAAACGCGCCCACTCGGTGGTTGAATACCTCATCGATCAAGGCGTACCTCGCAGCAACTTCGTGTCGGTTGTCGGTGCCGGTGAAAGCCAGCCGGTTGCAGACAACAAAACCGCTGACGGTCGTGCACAGAACCGCCGTACCGAAATCAAAATCCAGCGTTAGGCCCCCCTCGCATCCGCGCCTTGTGCAGTCGCGGATGCGGGTCTTTACTCCTGTGTAACCGGTATTGGCCGGGGACACAGGAGCTTTCAACATGATCGTTCTCACAAGGACCGTCTTGCCGGTTCTGCTACTTGGCAGCCTCTTGACCGGCTGCGCGACCCACAGCGATGGCACCGCCCCCCTCAATCAACGCACCTGGCCAATTTGCAGCCTCATCGGCGGTCTGGTCGGTGGTGGTCTGGGCGCAATCGAGAGTAGTGCCTGGGCCGGGGGTGGGGCGGCGCTGGGTATCTTGTCCGGCGGCTTGATCTGCTATGCCCAGGATGGCGACGAAGATGGCGACGGCGTTTTCGACCGACGCGACCGTTGCGCTGATACCCCTGCCAATACCCCGGTCGACCATCGCGGTTGCGTGGTGCCGCAGTACCCGGACAGCGTCCAGGTCGAGCCTGCGCAATCCGAAGTCATTACTCTGAGCGATGTACTGTTTGTCTTCAATCAATCCGAGCTGACCCCGACGGCGAAGAGTCAACTGGATGCGTTGATGAGCAAGTTCGAGGATGCCGATGTGGTCAGCATCAAGGTGGTCGGCCACACCGACAGTGTCGGTTCGGATGCCTATAACCAGGCCTTGTCGGAGCGGCGTGCCAGCAGCGTGGCGGAATACCTGTTGAGCCAGGGTGTGGCGCCGAACAAAATCACCAGCGAAGGCAGGGGCGAGAGCCAACCGATTGCCGACAACGAAACAGAAGAAGGCCGTGCGAAAAACCGTCGCGTGGAACTGCATATAAACCGCTGAGCCAAGAGATAGAGCCGTCGAGCGACTGGTGTGATCGCTGCGACGGCCGTTCGGCGGCCTCCATGAAGAATTTTCCGTTGCCCTCTGGCTTATCCCGCGTGGAAGCCGTTACTGTGCGCGCAAACAATAATTCTCATCGGGGGCGCGTATGAAAGTCATATGGGGACTGGGGCGATTACTGACCTTGCTGTTCTGGGCGGTAGTGCTGGTCAATCTGCTCACACCGTTTGTCTTTCCGCTGCACCCGTTGGTCAACCTGGCCGGCGGCCTGTTGGGGTTCATCCATCTTCTGGAAGCGTTGCTGTGCTATCGCAGCCTTCGAGGTCGCGCCCATCCCTGGCTTGACCGCCTGAAGATCGTCATTTTCGGCGTATTCCACCTGCAAACCATTCCAGCCCCCACCGCTTCGAAGGCTTCCCATGCGTAAACTCTGTCTGCTCGCCGCACTCATCAGCCCATTGGCCTGCGCACAGGTGGTGAGTGTCGAACCCAACTCGCTGATGCGCTTGCCCAACACCGCCAGCGCCTTGCAACTGGAACGCCTGGAAGTGGCCGATTACGGCACCTTGCTGATTCCTTCGAACGTCACCGAAGTCACCGTGGGTGAATTGCATCTGGGGCGTGAAGCGCGCATTGCCATCGTGCCGGGGGAACAGGCGCTGGCGCTGAAGGTCCGTCGCGCTGATTTGTCCGAAGGCAGCCAGATCACCTCCCGTGGCTCACCCGGGACCTACCAGAAGGCCGCTCGATCCGGGCGCAGCCTTGATTTGCAGATCAAGACACTGAACGCAGCGCAATTGACCGTTGATGCTCGCGGTGGTGCGGGTGCACCGGGGTTCGTTGGTCTTGATGGGGGTAACGGCCAGGAACCGGGCTGCACATGGGGTCAGGCCGGTCGCGGTGCTGATGGCAGTGATGGCAGCAACGGTCAGCCGGGAGCACCGGGGGCGCTGGTCAAACTGGCAGTGCCGCACGACTTCCCGGCAGACCGGATCAAGGTTCAGGTGGCTGGCGGTGCCGGTGGCCTGGCCGGCCCGGGCGGCAAACCGGGCGCGGGTGGCAAGGCCAAGGGCTGCCTGATTTACAAGGCCGATGGTGGCAAGAGCGGTAAACCCGGGGCTGATGGTCAGCCTGGGCCAGAAGGTGCCGCTGGTTCGGTGACGGTGCAGCGGTTGTAAGAAGCGCCGAAAGCCCTGTGGCGAGGGGGCTTGTCTGTGGCGAGGGGGCTTGCCTGTGGCGAGGGGGCTTGCCCCCGTTGGGCCGCGAAGCGGCCCCATTTCCGGCAATCGCGAAGGTTAGTGGTGTCTGGTTTACGACTGCTTCGCAGCCGAACGGGGGCGAGCCCCCTCGCCACAAAAGTTCGGCAGAATCAAAACATCGGCCGGGCCGCGGCAATCACCACCAAAGCCAACCCTACCAGCAGATTGATCCCCACCAACTTGCGGATCCGTCCCAGCACCGCTGCACCGGCTGGCCAATCCTGCTCGGCCACGGCGGTGCGCAGTTCCGGCAGCATCAGCGCCTGAATGCGGATGAACAGCGCGGTCATTACCACATACAAGCCCATCATCACCTGCACATAACGCGGCGCGGCTTCAAAACCATTGAACTGCATGTGCAGCATGCCCACACCGCTGACCGGCAATAGCATCACCGCCACCCAGACCCAGCGAAAAAAGCCTTGAAACACTTCTACCCACAGCTTCAGCCGGGCAGGGCCTTCAAGTGCCTTGATTGCGGCGGGGCGCAGGACCATCCAGGCGAAAAACATGCCGCCGACCCAGACCAGGGCCGCCAGTACGTGCAGGCTATAAATGAGGCTAAAAGGTGTCATTGGGTTACTCCGTTCTGCGCGGGATTCATTAGCGGGGTATGATAGCGACCGAACCGAACTACTGAAAATTTATCCAGCGTTTTTTGCGCCCGACAATCCATGATCAGCACTGAACTCAAAACCACGATCCAGGGCGCCTACTCGCGTTTTCTCGAAGCCAAGAGCCTCAAGCCGCGCTACGGCCAACGCCTGATGATCGCCGAAGTCGCCAAGGTCCTGGGTGACATCGACACCGACGACGAAGGCCGGCGCAGTGGCGACCCCGCGATTGTCGCGGTGGAAGCCGGCACCGGTACCGGCAAGACCGTGGCCTACAGCCTGGCGGCGATTCCCACGGCGAAAGCCGCCGGCAAGCGCCTGGTGATCGCCACGGCCACCGTGGCCCTGCAAGAGCAGATCGTCTACAAGGACTTGCCTGACCTGATGCGCAACAGCGGGCTGAATTTCAGCTTCGCCCTGGCCAAGGGACGCGGGCGCTACATGTGCCTGTCCAAGCTCGACATGTTGCTCCAGGAAGGCCACGCGCAGACCGCCACCGCTCAGTTGTTCGAAGAAGAAGGTTTCAAGATCGAGGTCGACGAGGCCAGTCAGAAGCTCTTCACCAGCATGATCGAAAAACTCGCCGGCAATAAGTGGGACGGCGACCGCGACAGTTGGTCCACCGCCCTGGAAGACGCCGACTGGGCGCGCCTGACCACCGATCACAGCCAGTGCACCAACCGTCATTGCCCGAACTTCGGCCAGTGCGCCTTCTACAAGGCCCGCGAAGGCATGGGCAAGGTCGACGTGATCGTCACTAACCACGACATGGTACTGGCCGACCTGGCCCTGGGCGGCGGCGCCGTGCTGCCGGACCCGCGCGACACCATCTACGTGTTCGACGAAGGCCATCACCTGCCGGACAAGGCCATCGGCCACTTCGCCCATTACACGCGCCTGCGCTCCACCGCCGACTGGCTGGAAACCACCGCCAAGAACCTCACCAAACTTCTGGCCCAGCACCCATTGCCGGGAGATCTGGGCAAGTTGATCGAGCAGGTGCCGGAACTGGCGCGGGAGATCAAGACCCAGCAGCAGTTCATGTTCACCGCGTGCGAGCAGATTGCCGATTTCAAGCCCGGCGAAGACGTCGAAGGCCGCGAGCGCCCGCGTCACCGATTCGTCGGCGGGGTGATTCCCGAGCACATGCGTGAAATGGGCATCGAACTGAAGAAAGGCTTCGCACGGCTGACCGATCTGTTCACCCGCCTGACCGAGTTGCTCAAGGAGGGCATGGACGGCGAGGTCAACATTGGCATCGCCAGCAACCAGGCCGAGGAGTGGTATCCACTGTTCGGCAGCTTGTTGTCGCGTTCTTCCGGTAACTGGGAGTTGTGGACCGCCTTCACCGTCGAAGACCCGGAAGACAACCCGCCCATGGCGCGCTGGCTGACCCTGGCCGAAAGCGGCTCGCTGTTCGATATCGAGGTCAATGCAAGCCCCATCCTCGCGGCGGAAATGCTCCGGCGCAACCTTTGGAACGTGGCGTATGGCTGCCTGGTGACGTCGGCGACCTTGACGGCCCTCGGCACCTTCGATCGCTTTCGCATGCGCGCTGGCCTGCCGAAAAAAGCCGTGACCGCCGTGGTCCCAAGCCCCTTTCATCATGCCGACGCCGGTGTGTTACGGGTGCCGAACCTGAACGCCGATCCCCGTGATGCAGCGGCGCATACCGCCGCGATCATTCGTGATTTGCCTGAGCTGGTCGAAGGCTCGCGGGGCACGCTGGTGCTGTTTTCCTCGCGCAAACAGATGCAGGACGTGTTCGACGGCCTGGACCGCGACTGGCGCAAGCAAGTGTTCATCCAGGGCAACCTGTCGAAACAGGAAACCCTGAACAAGCACAAGGCGCGGGTAGATGGCGGCGATTCCAGCGTGTTGTTCGGCCTGGCGAGCTTCGCCGAAGGGGTCGACTTGCCCGGCGCTTATTGCGAGCACGTGGTCATTGCCAAGATTCCTTTCTCGGTACCCGATGATCCGGTCGAAGCGGCGCTGGCCGAATGGATCGAAGCCAGGGGCGGTAATCCGTTCATGGAAATCTCCGTGCCGGACGCCTCGCTGAAACTGGTCCAGGCCTGCGGTCGCTTGCTGCGCACCGAAGAAGACCGCGGCACCATCACCTTGCTCGACCGGCGCCTGGTGACCCAGCGCTATGGCAAAGCCATCCTCAATGCGTTGCCGCCGTTCCGTCGAGAAATTTCCTGAATCACCGGTGGGCAGTTTTGCCCGCCGCGTTGTCTATCTCTCTGCCATCGCTTTTCCACTGGCCCATTGAAGGTCGTTAGGGAGAATTTCGTTCTCATGATTTGCCGTTCGTTGCCTGCTGTTTTTGCCATGCTGTTCGCAACACCGCTGTTGGCCGCCCCGGCCAGCCAGCAGACGCTGTTCAACTTTGTGCGCCCCGCCGACGTGGTCCAGGTGGCGACTCAGGACGCCAGCCTGCCGCAATCCAACGCCGAGCAAACCCCCGAGGGCGAAGTGCTGCGCCGGGTGACGTTCAACCCGGTCGCCCGGCCGACGTTGCGCCTGACCCCGCAAACCGGCGCCTGGGACTGGTCGCAGTCGGGCGTCATGAGCCTGCGGATCCAGAGCGCCATGAACTGGGCCTTGACCCTGTACGTGACCATCCAGAGCAACGATGGCAAGACACTGGTCAGCCGCGTCGATCTGCCGGCGGGGCCTGCGCAAACCCTGTTGGTGCCTTTGCAGGCGACATCACCGCTGAGCCAGGGCATGAAGGCTGGCCCGCCGATGCCGATGACCGTTGAGGGGCAGCGAGTGTTGCTGGCCAGCAGCGCCGGTGAGCTGGATCGCAGCCGGGTGGTGTCGGTGAGCCTGTCGATGGACCAGCCCAAAGCCGCGCAAAGCATCCTGCTGGAGCGCTTTGGTGTGCAGGGCGGTGAGTCGATAACCCAAGCCGTGTATGGCGGGTTGGTGGATGCCTACGGCCAGTCGAACCGAAACAAATGGCCGGAAAAAATCAGCAGTGACGAACAACTGAAAAGCGCCGCCAGCAAGGAGCAGCAGCAACTGAAAACCTGGCTGGCCGAGCGCGAGAAGTCCTCCCTGGACAAGTTCGGTGGTTTGACCAAAGGCCCGTCCTTCAAGGCCAGCGGCTTTTTCCGCACCGAGAAACGCGATGGACGCTGGTATCTGGTGACGCCGCAAGGCCATCCGTTTTATTCGCTCGGGGTTAACACCGTCGCTGCAGACGTCAACCCGACCTACGTTGCCGGTCGTGAGTGGATGTTCGAATCCCTGCCCAAAACAGATGACGCACTCGCCAGCCATTACGGCGAAGGCGACAACCGTGGCGGCAACGGTGCCGATCAAGGGCGTGGCTACAATGCCGGTCGCTGGTACGACTTCTACGGTGCCAACCTGCAGCGCCTGTATGGCGACCCGTGTGTGAAGGGCAGCGATACCAAGGCGGGCGTCGCCGCGGCGGCCAAGGCGGATGCAGTCGAGGCGACGACGGCCAAGGCGGCGGAGCAACCTGTAGTGCCTGCAACTGCCGAGTCTGGTGTCGCCGAAGCGGCCAGGACTGAAGCGACGGTAGCGAAAGCCGCCGAGCAAAAAACCGCCGAACCGTGCAAGCCGCTGTTCGACGAGCAGCGTTGGGCCAGTCACACCCTTGATCGCTTGCAGGCCTGGGGCTTCAACACCATTGGCAACTGGAGCGCACCCGTATTGGGCGACGCTGATCGCGTGCCCTATACCTTGCCGCTGTCGATCGTCGGCGACTACGCCAGCATCAGCACCGGTACCGACTGGTGGGGCGGCATGCCCGACCCCTTCGACCCGCGTTTCGCCATGGCCACCGAACGTGCCGTGGCCATTGCCGCCCGCGATCATCGTGACGATCCGTGGCTGATCGGTTACTACGCCGACAACGAACTGGCCTGGGCCGGTCCAGGGGATGACCCGAAAGCCCGATATGCCCTGGCCTACGGCACCTTGAAAATGACCACCGACGTGCCGGCCAAGCGCGCATTCCTCAAGCAACTGCGTGACAAGTACCGCAATCAGGCTGGCTTGTCGAAAGCCTGGGGCATCGATCTGGCGGCCTGGGAACTGATGGAAGATCCGGGATTCGTGCCGCCGTTGCCAAGCGCCGAGCACCCGGAAATCGAAGCCGACTTCAAATACTTCCAGAAGGTCTTTGCCGACACTTACTTCAAGACCATCTCCGACTCGCTCAAGTGGCACGTACCGAACCAGCTATTGCTCGGCGGCCGTTTCGCCATCAGCACGCCGGAGGCAGTGGAGTCCTGCGCCCAGTATTGCGACGTGTTGAGCTTCAACATGTACACCTTGCAACCCCAGGATGGTTACGACTTCGCCAGGCTGCGCAGTCTCGACAAACCGGTGCTGATCACCGAGTTCAATTTCGGCTCGGCTGATCGTGGCCCGTTCTGGGGCGGCGTTACGCCGTTGGTGAAGGAGGAAGACCGCGGTCCGGCGTACGCCAACTTCCTCAAGCAGGCATTGAGCGAGCCGTCGATTGTTGGCGTGCATTGGTTCCAGTACCTCGATCAACCGGTCACCGGGCGCCTGCTTGACGGTGAAAACGGTCACTTCGGGTTGGTGGGCATCACTGATCTGCCGTTCCAGGGGTTTGTCGACAGCGTGCGCAAGAGCAACCTGGCGACAGTCGAGCAATTGGGCAAAGAGGCAGAGAAGGCTGCGGCCGCCGCCGACAAAGCCAGCCACGACGCCGAGGGCGGCCGCAAGGCCGACGCCGGCAAGGGGCCGGGGAAGGGCGCGGGCGGGCACACCGGGAATGGCCACTGAGTCCTGACACCGCGTTATCGTTCTTCGCGAGCAAGCCCGCTCCCACAGGAGGATGCATTCCAATGTGGGAGCGGGCTTGCTCGCGAAGGCGTCATCAGCATCTCCACTGCATTTCAGGTTGATGGCAGAGCGACCGCCCGGCCCAACCCTGTTCCCAAAACCCTCAAGGGCTGGAACAATGCCCGCCACTTTGTAGAGCGTTAATCCGGGGAGTTGCGGGTGCAGATTCAGGGTCATTACGAGCTTAAGTTCGAGGCGGTGCGAGAGGCGTTCGCGGCGCTGTTCGACGATCCCCAGGAACGTGGCGCAGCGTTGTGCATTCAGGTCGGCGGCGAAACCGTCCTCGATCTGTGGGCCGGCACTGCCGACAAGGACGGGACCGAGGCCTGGCACAGCGACACCATCGCCAATCTGTTCTCCTGCACCAAGACCTTTACCGCCGTCACCGCGCTGCAATTGGTGGCCGAAGGCAAGCTGCAACTGGATGCCCCGGTCGCGCGCTACTGGCCCGAATTTGCCGCTGCCGGCAAAGAGTCCGTCACCTTGCGCCAACTGCTCTGCCATCAGGCCGGCCTTCCGGCATTGCGCGAGTTACTGGCCCCCGAAGCCCTTTACGACTGGCAAACCATGGTCGACGCCCTGGCCGCCGAAACGCCGTGGTGGACGCCGGGCGAAGGCCACGGTTACGCGGCGATCACCTATGGCTGGCTGATCGGCGAATTGCTGCGCCGTGCCGACGGTCGTGGGCCGGGTGAATCCATCGTCGCGCGGGTCGCCAAGCCGTTGGGGCTGGACTTCCATGTGGGCCTGGCCGACGAAGAGTTCCATCGCGTGGCCCACATTGCGCGGGGCAAGGGCAATGTCGGCGATGCCGCCGCCCAGCGCCTGCTGCAAGTGACCATGCGTGAGCCAGCGGCCATGACGACCCGGGCGTTCACCAACCCTCCGTCGATCATGACCAGCACCAACAAGCCCGAGTGGCGACGCATGCAACAGCCAGCCGCCAATGGCCATGGAAATGCCCGCAGCCTGGCCGGGTTCTACGCCGGCCTGCTCGACGGCAGCCTGCTGGAAAGCGAAATGCTCAATGAGCTGACCCGCGAGCACAGCCTCGGCGAGGACAAGACCTTACTGACTCGGACCCGTTTCGGTCTGGGTTGCATGCTCGATCAACCGGACGTTGCCAATGCCACCTTCGGCCTTGGCCCGCGGGCGTTCGGTCATCCGGGTGCCGGCGGCTCCATCGGTTTTGCCGACCCGGAGCACGACGTGGCTTTCGGATTTGTGACAAATACCCTGGGGCCGTACGTCTTGATGGACCCGCGTGCGCAAAAGCTGGTGCGGGTTCTGGCCACTTGTCTGTAAAAGCGGTTATCGGGTTCCAGGGCTGGAACCCGATAGCCTTTTCAGTTTCAAAGCGTCAGTTTGTGCGGGCCGCTGTGGCCAGATTTTTTTGACTTCATTCTTGTGGATATCCAATGTCATCCAATAAAACCCTCGCCTTGGCCCTGTGCTTTGCTATTACCGGTTGCGCACAGACTCCACAGAGAGATGCGACAGCCCCCGTTGCCAAGACTGAAAGTGGCAGCCATTGGTACTGGCCATTCGGTTCCGACGAGAGCGCCGGTAAGCCTGCGGCCAAGCCGGAGGTGAAACCTGAAGTCAAACCCGTTGCGGTGGCCAAGGCCGAAACCGATAGCGGCAGCAAGTGGTGGTGGCCGTTCGGCGGCAGCAAGCAGAGCGCCGCCAAGGCTGTGCCGATGCCCGACCCGAAAGTCACCCAGGCCTGGCTTGACGACTATGAACCGCGCCTGCGGGAGGCGGTCAAGGGCAGTAACCTGCAACTCGAGCGCCGCGAAAACGTGCTGGTGGTGACTGCGCCGGTCGAAGGCTCGTTCAACCCTGACCGTCCGGCCATGCTGCTGCCGGTCACACTCGGTCCGTTGACCCGCGTTGCCAAAATCCTTGAAGCCGATCCAAAGTCCGCTGTGTTGATCCTCGGCCACAGCGATACGTCCGGCGCTGCACCTGCCAACGTCAAACTGAGCCAGGAGCGTGCCCAGGCCGTTGCGGCGATTTTCCGTCTCAGTGGTTTGCAGCGTGATCGCCTGATGCTGCGTGGTCTGGGCGGTGATGCGCCGCGCGCCGCCAACGACAGCGTGGAAGGGCGTGCGTTGAACCGCCGCGTGGAGCTGCTGGTGACCCCGCAAAACACCATGGCCGCACTGCTGAGCAAGTACAATATGCCGGCGCCGGCCCCTGTGACCAAGGTCACTGCTGCTGAGGTCAAGCCGGTCGCCAAGCCTGTGACACCGGCCCCGGCGGCTAAAAAAGCTGCTGTTCCAGCGGCGAAAAAAGCCCCCGCGAAAAAAGCACCGGCCAAGAAAACACCTGCGAAAACCGCAACGCCGGCGAAAAAGACCACGCCAGCCAAAGCCTCCGCGGCTGACAAGAAAGGCGCAGCCACCGATACTGCAAAGCAGTGATTCGTTAACCAAAAGGAATGCGCCATGACCCAGGGCCTGGCTGATATGCGTCGTGACTACACCCGTGATGGCTTGACCGAGGCACAAGCCCCGGCCGAGCCGTTTGCGTTGTTCCACCAATGGTTCGCCGACGCGGTGAAAACCGAACAGGTGCCGGTGGAAGCCAACGCCATGACCCTGGCCACCGTTGACCAGGACGGTCGACCGCACTGTCGCATTCTGTTGCTCAAGGGCCTGGACGAGCAGGGCTTCACCTTTTTCACCAACTACGACAGCGCCAAGGGCCAGCAACTGGCCGCGAATCCGTATGCGGCCATGACGTTTTTCTGGCCGGCGCTGGAGCGCCAGGTGCGCATCGAAGGGCGGGTGGTGAAGGTGACGCCTGAAGAGTCCGACGCTTACTATCAGGTCCGTCCACTGGGCAGTCGCCTGGGAGCCTGGGCGTCGCCGCAGAGCCGGGTGATCGCCGATCGTAGCGAGCTCGAAGCGCTGCTCAAGGACACCGAGCAACGTTTCAGCGACACCCAGCCCCATTGCCCGGAACACTGGGGTGGTTATCGCCTGCTGCCGGAACGCATCGAATTCTGGCAGGGTCGCCCAAGCCGCCTGCACGACCGCCTCAATTACCGCCAGCAGGGCGCCGACTGGATTCTTGAACGTCTGGCACCCTGAGCAGTCTACCGATCGGGATAGCCTGCCGCAGCGGCCTCCAGCCACTTCGGCAGGTCTCGACGCTTGAACTTCTGCGCCTGAGCACTCGCCAATCGTTCGAGCATGAAGGCTTTTTTCTGCTCGTCCTTGCCCGCCAGCGCTAGCGCCAGATCGCGGTCCATCCAGCGTTTGATCCGCACGTACAGCCACCAATGGAAGTACAAACCGGCAACAGTCGTGACGACGATGATAAAGTAATCCATGGGAATCCTTGGCCAGTGGGGCAGCTTTGCGAATTTGCCGCTACTGTGTGGGTTCGTGGAGGCGCCTTAACGGAGCCTGAATCAAACCAATTTTACCCGGGCGATGCCGTGACAGGCGTCAAGTAGCGGAGTTTAATGAACAACTGTTTTTTTGGAGTTGATGCTATGCGTAAGTCTGTTCTGCTGGTTGCTTCCTTTTCCACGATGGCGATGTTGCTCACTGGTTGCCAATCGAGCCTGACCGGTGACTCCTACTCCCGTGACGAGGCGCGTCGTGTGCAGACCGTTCGCATGGGCACCATCGAAGCATTGCGCCCGGTGAAAATCGAAGGCACCAAAACCCCGATCGGCGGCGCTGCAGGTGCAGTGGTCGGCGGCGTTGGCGGCAGTGCTATCGGTGGCGGTAAAGGCAGCGTCGTTGCAGCGGTTATCGGTGCCGTGGCCGGTGGCCTGCTCGGTTCAGCCGCTGAAGAAGGCCTGACCCGCACCCAGGGCGTGGAAATCACCGTGCGCGAAGACGATGGCAGCATGCGCGCCTACGTTCAGGAAGTTCAGCCGAACGAAGTGTTCCGTGTCGGCGAACGTGTGCGCATCGCCAGTGTGAATGGCACCAGCCGCGTTTCGCACTAAGCGCAAACACCGGCTAAACAAAAACCCGATCAGGTGACTGATCGGGTTTTTTGTTTTTCAGCTCAGGTGAGTCCTGATTGATGCTGGCCGTTATGGCGGTTTATCAGGAAGCCAGCGCGTTGTTCTTGCGGCTCGCCATCGCCGTCACCACATAACCGATCAGTGCAGCCAGAATCGAACCGGTCAAGATCCCCATGCGGTCCATCCCGGCGAAATCACTCACGCCTGGCTCGAAGGCCAGCGAGCCGACAAACAGGCTCATCGTGAAACCGATGCCGCAGAGAATCGCCACGCCCAGTATCTGGCCCCAATTGGCACCTTGGGGCAGGGCGGCGATACCGGTTTTCACGGCCAGCCAGGTCAGGCCGAAGACACCGACGGTCTTGCCCAGCAGCAGCCCGATGGCGATGCCCATGGGGACGTGGTGAGTGAAGCTCTCGACGGTGACACCGCTCAGGGACAGGCCGGCGTTGGCAAAGGCGAACAATGGCAGGATGCCGTAGGCAACCCACGGGTGCAGGGCATGCTCCAGGGCAAGCAGTGGCGAAGGTTCGGCATTTTTCGTGCGCAACGGAATGCAGAATGCCAGGGTCACGCCGGCCAGGGTGGCGTGGACACCGCTCTTGAGCACGCAGACCCAGAGGATCAGTCCAATGATCATGTAGGGCCCGAGCTTGACCACGCCAAGCCGGTTCATCCCGATCAGCGCCGCAATACAGGTCGCGGCCAGCGCCAGAGACAGGGTCGACAGCGCGCCGGAATAGAAGATCGCAATGATGATGATCGCGCCAAGGTCGTCGATGATCGCCAGGGTCATCAGGAACAGTTTCAGCGATACCGGAACCCGTTTGCCCAGCAGTGCCAGTACGCCAAGGGCGAAGGCGATATCGGTGGCGGTCGGGATTGCCCAGCCGTTCAGGGCGGCTGGCGTGTCGCGATTGAGGTACCAGTAGATCAGCGCCGGCACCACCATGCCACCAATGGCGGCTGCACCGGGCAGCACGATTTGCGACGGTTTGGACAACTGGCCGTCGAGTACTTCGCGCTTCACTTCCAGGCCGATGAGCAGGAAGAACAGCGCCATCAGGCCGTCGTTGATCCACAGCAGCAAGGGCTTGGCGATTTTCAGTGCGCCGATCTGGGCCACCACGGGGGTGTCCAACAGGCCGTTGTACAGCCACGACAGCGGCGAGTTGTTGATGATCAGAGCCAGAACGGCAGCGGCGATCAGTAACAGACCGCTGGCAGCTTCCAACTGAAAGAAACGCGTGAAAGTGCTACGCAGAGGCAAGGTCGCTCTCCATCCATGAATTCAAAAGGTGTTACACCCTAACAAGTACCGTTAGTTGTTAAAACAAAAGTTATATTCTTTTTTGTTATATGCCGTTACAGAGTGATCCCTCGGCACCGACCTGAGCCTAGCAGTTGCCCGGCGTATTGGATTTCATCTGTACCTGTGCTGGATGCAGGATTTTTCCTAAGCTTGTTGGCTGAGCCTTGTCAAAAGGCCGACTCCTGCCCGATACAACGAGAAAACCATCATGAGCGACAATCGACAGTGGTCCCGCGAAGCGATCCGGATCATCGAAGCCGATTTCCAGCGCAGCGCCGACACCCACTTGATCCCCTTGCCGCTGCCGGGTTTTCCAGGCATCGAGTTGTATTTCAAGGATGAGTCCAGCCACCCCACGGGCAGCCTCAAGCACCGTCTGGCCCGTTCGCTGTTCCTGTATGCGCTGTGTAACGGCTGGCTCAAGCCCGGTGCGCCGGTGATTGAGGCATCCAGCGGTTCGACGGCGATTTCCGAAGCGTACTTCGCGCGCATGCTGGGCTTGCCGTTCATTGCGGTGATGCCGGCGACTACGTCCAAGGAGAAGATTGCGCAGATCGCCTTCTACGGTGGTCAAAGCCACCTGGTGGACGATCCGACCCAGATCTACGCCGAGTCCGAGCGCCTGGCCCGTGAGCACGACGGGCACTTCATCGACCAGTTCACCTACGCCGAGCGCGCCACCGACTGGCGGGCGAACAACAACATTGCCGAGTCGATCTTTCAGCAGATGCGTTTCGAGCAGCACCCCGAACCGAGCTGGCTGATTTCCAGCCCCGGTACCGGCGGTACCACGGCCACTCTGGGCCGATATGTGCGTTATCGCCAGCATGGCACCCGCGTGCTGTGTGCCGATGCCGAGCGTTCGGTGTTCTTCGATTACTACCAGACCGGCGATGCCAGTCTGCGACTGGACCACGGCTCGCGTATCGAGGGCATCGGCCGGCCGCGCGTGGAAGCGTCGTTTCTGCCCAAGGTGATCGACGCGATGGTCAAGGTGCCGGATGCCTTGTCGCTGGCGGCCATGCACTACTTGGCGGAGCGTCTGGGACGGCATGTGGGCGGGTCGAGCGGGACCAACCTGATCGGCGCATTGATGGCCGCCCAGCACATGAAGGCGGCAGGGGAGACGGGGTCGATGGTGGCGATTCTGTGTGACGGCGGCGAGCGCTATGCCACGACCTATTACGATCAGGGCTGGCTCAAGGCTCAGGGGTATGAACTGAGCGGTTTGATGGCTGCGGTGGCAGCGACGGTGGAGCGGGGTGAGCCGTTGCCGGACTCGGTTTTGCGCGCCAATATCTGACACACCGAAGATCAAATGTGGGAGCGGGCTTGCTCGCGAAGACGGTTTCACATCCAACATATGCATTGGCTGATCCACCGCTTTCGCGAGCAAGCCCGCTCCCACATTAGAGTGGTATCAGGCCTCGAGACCGAGGATGTCCCGGGCCACCGCTTCAGCAATGCGAATCCCGTCAACACCCGCCGACAGGATCCCGCCCGCATAACCGGCCCCTTCACCGGCCGGGAACAAGCCCTTCACGTTCAGGCTCTGCAACGACTCGTTACGGGTAATGCGCAGCGGCGACGAGGTGCGGGTCTCGATCCCGGTCAGCACTGCGTCGTGCAGCGAGTAACCACGAATCTGCTTCTCGAATGCCGGCAAGGCTTCGCGAATTGCTTCGATGGCGAATGCCGGTAGTGCCAGCGCCAGATCACCCAGGGCAACGCCCGGCTTGTAGGATGGCTCGACGCTGCCCAGTTCGGTAGACGGTTTGCCCGCGATAAAATCGCCGACCAGTTGCGCCGGGGCTTCGTAGTTGCTGCCGCCCAGCACGAATGCGTGGGACTCCAGGCGTTCCTGCAGCTCGATACCGGCCAGCGGGCCGCCCGGATAATCGACTTCCGGCGTGATGCCGACGACGATGCCGGAGTTGGCATTGCGTTCGTTACGCGAGTACTGGCTCATGCCATTGGTGACCACGCGGTTTGGCTCGGAAGTCGCCGCCACCACGGTGCCGCCCGGGCACATGCAGAAGCTGTAGACCGAACGGCCGTTCTTGGCGTGGTGCACCAGCTTGTAGTCGGCGGCGCCCAGTTTCGGGTGGCCAGCGTATTTGCCCAGCCGCGCACGGTCGATCAGCGACTGCGGGTGCTCGATGCGGAAACCCACCGAGAACGGCTTGGCTTCCATGAACACGCCACGGCCGTGAAGCATGCGGAAGGTGTCGCGGGCGCTGTGGCCGAGGGCCAGGATCACGTGTTTGGAGTGGATCTGTTCGCCGCCATTGAGTTCGACGCCGACCAGTTGGTCGCCTTCGATCAACACGTCGGTGACGCGCTGCTGGAAGCGCACTTCACCGCCCAGGGCGCGAATCTGCTCACGCATGTTTTCCACCACGCCGGTCAGACGGAACGTACCGATGTGCGGTTTGCTGACGTAGAGGATTTCTTCCGGAGCACCGGCCTTGACGAATTCGTGCAGGACTTTACGGCCGAGGAATTTCGGGTCCTTGATCTGGCTGTAGAGCTTGCCATCGGAGAACGTCCCCGCGCCGCCTTCACCGAACTGCACGTTGGATTCCGGGTTGAGCACGCTTTTGCGCCACAGGCCCCAGGTGTCCTTGGTGCGCTGGCGTACTTCGGTGCCGCGCTCGAGGATGATCGGCTTGAAGCCCATTTGCGCCAGCAGCAGCCCGGCGAAAATCCCGCACGGGCCGAAGCCGACGACGATCGGCCGCACGCTCAGATCGGCTGGCGCCTGGCCGACTTCTTTGTAGCTGACATCCGGTGCCACGTTGACGTTACGGTCATCGGCAAACTTGTGCAGTACCGCCGCCTCATCGCGAACTTCAAGGTCGATGGTGTAGATGAAGCACAGTTCGGAGGACTTTTTGCGCGCATCGTAGCTGCGCTTGAACAAGGTGAAATCGAGCAGGTCATCGCTGGCAAGCCCTAAGCGCTGCACGATGGCAGGGCGCAGGTCTTCTTCGGGATGGTCGATCGGCAACTTGAGTTCGGTGATTCGTAACATGGCGGGATCCGGTTCGCGGGGCGCACAACTGCGCCAGGGCGTTTGAAACCCGCGATTATAAGCCTCAAAGGCGCAGGCCCGTGAGGCTTAAACGATCAGTCGTCGCGCGATCCGCCGAAATACCCGCAGCCGCGCTGTACCTGACCGTCGATGCGCAGCTCGGCACTCATGTGCTGGATGCTGCCGGTGCTGCTGTCGACGCAACGTTGCGGTGCAACCCACAGTTCGATGTGCTGGTTGTTGGCTTCGGTGCTGAGGTTGAAACGGCCATCGCCCAATTGCTCCTCGACGTAAGGCACGGCCAACGGCGGCTGGCCGGCCCGGTCGAGGACCATGCCTTTGCCGCTGACTTTCACGCTCCACTCCGGGGTGTGGCCGGCGGCGCGCAGGATCAGCAGCTTGAAATTCGGATCGTCGCACGCGGTGCCCGAGCGCTCGACGCGGTACAACTGCTCCAGATCGAGCTGGCCGTCACCACCGCTGCCGGCCACAACCCGCCCGCGCACGTCGGCAAACAGCTTGCCCTGCTTGTCCGCCAGGTTTGCGGCCTGCTGCAGGACGCTGGTACCGCCCGTGTCGTTGACCACGTAGCGGTTTGTCTGGTTGCACGGCTGGAACAGCAGTTTGCCGTCCGCCGCGGTCAACTGGCCTTGCATGCGTGTCTGGCCGACATGGGAGGCGTTCTGCCGCTCACCCTCGAACAACTGGCAAGCGGCGAACAGCGGAAGCAGGGCAACGAGGACTAAGGAACGGGCAACACGCATCTTGGGGTCTCCTGACAGGTGCCGCCACGTTACTCAGGCTGACCGTTCATCACAAGGCTGGAGTTGGTCACTGGCAAAGTAGAGGGTGATTTGCGGCAACATCCTGTGAATTATTCCGATGCCGAGTGTCACGATGCCGAAGGTAAGCTGCCGCGTTTTCGCAGGGGCGGATATGAAGAACGCAATGGGCTGGAAGATCTGGATGTTTTCAATTGTGATGACGGGGGCCACGGGCAGTCAGGCTGCCGAGATCAGTTTGTCTTCGGCAATCGACTTCACCCGAATGGAGTTGCTATTGAAGGACAACGACAGACTTCATTCGGTGTTTGAAATGAATGTCACGCTCAGTCCTGAAGCAACTGAGCGTATGCAGCGCATTACACGCGAGTCAATAGGCCAGAAATTGACGCTATCGATCAATGGTTGGAAGGTTTCTACGGCGACAGTGCAATCGGTCTTGGGCTCGCAGTTCAGGGTGTCCATCCCGAAAGCCATCGCCAAAGACCTCTTGCCCACGTTGGTTGATTGAGCTTGAGCCGGTTCAGCCTACGTGAAAGATCTGACCCGTTTGCAGGCCTTCCACACTCTTGGCGTAGGCCAAGGCCACATCCGCCGCAGGAACCGGCTTGAAACCACGGAAGTACGGCGCGTATTTGCCCATGGCTTCGACCAGGACATTCGGGCTGATCGAGTTCACCCGCAGGCCGCGCGGTAGCTCAATGGCGGCAGCGCGGACAAAGCTGTCCAGTGCACCGTTGACCAGCGCCGCCGAGGCGCCACTGCGAATCGGGTCGTGGCTGAGCACGCCGGTGGTGAAGGTGAACGAAGCGCCGTCATTGGCGAAGTCGCGGCCGATCAGCAGCAAATTGACCTGGCCCATGAGCTTGTCTTTCAGGCCCAGGGCAAAGCTCTCTTCGGTCATTTCGTTGAGCGGTGCGAAGGTCACGTTACCGGCCGCGCACACCAGTGCATCGAATTTGCCGGTCTGCTCGAACAGCTTGCGAATCGAGGTGCTGTCACTGATGTCCACCTGAAAGTCGCCGCTGGTGCGACCGATGCGGATGATTTCGTGGCGTTGCGACAGTTCCTTGTCGACTGCCGAACCGATGGTGCCGCCTGCGCCGATCAAAAGAATTTTCATGGGGGCTGATCCTCGTATGGGTTGAACGAGGTTTCAGTTTAGGGTGGTTTTTTCTCCGGATAAGCGCACTAATAGGCAACCTTTGGTTTTCAAATGGAAACAATCCATGAGCGAGATGGATGACCTGGCGGCGTTCGCGGTGTTGATCGAGGCGGGGAGTTTTACCCTGGCGGCGCAGCAGCTCGGTTGCAGCAAAGGCCAGCTGTCCAAGCGCATCAGCCAGCTGGAAGCGCAGTTTTCCGTGGTGTTGTTGCAACGTACCACCCGCCGCTTGAGCCTGACCGCCGCCGGTGCTGCGTTGTTGCCCCAGGCCCAGGCGCTGGTAGTGCAAGTCGAGCGGGCCCGCCAGGCCCTGGCGCGCCTGAAGGACGACATGGCCGGCCCGGTGCGGATGACGGTGCCGGTGTCGCTGGGGGAAACCTTCTTCGATGGCCTGTTGCTGGAGTTCTCGGCCAAGTATCCCCAGGTGCAGATCGAGCTGGAGCTCAACAACAGCTACCGCGAACTGTCTCGAGACGGCTTCGATCTGGCGATTCGTTCCGACGTTGCCATTGACCAGCGACTGGTGGCGCGTCCACTGCTGGCGTGGCAAGAGCTGACCTGTGCCAGCCCGGCTTATCTGGAGCAATACGGTGAACCGCAAACCCCCCAGGCGCTGGCCGAGCATCGCTGCCTGCTCAACAGCCATTACAGCGGCCGCGAAGAATGGCTGTATCACCAGCAACACGAGTTGTTGCGGGTGCGGGTGTCGGGGCCGTTCGCCAGCAACCACTACAACCTGTTGAAGAAAGCCGCACTGGTCGGCGCCGGTATTGCGCGCCTGCCATCCTACTGTTTGCCAACAGAGCTGGCGGACGGGCGCTTGCGATGGCTGCTGCGCGATTATCAGACCCGCAGCATGCCGATGTACCTGGTGCATCCATATCAGGGCGGTTTGCCCAAGCGCACGCAGGTACTGGCGGATTATTTGATCGGGTGGTTCAAGCGCAGTGGGGAGGTGCTGGATCGGTTGTAAGTCTTCACACGCATGTCCTGTAGGAGCGAGCCTGCTCGCGATGGACGTTAACGATGACGAGGGCTGTCTGAATGAACGCGGCGCCCTCCAGTTCTTCGCGAGCAAGCTCGCTCCTACAGAAGAGGGTTTGCGTAGTCAGGGAGGTTGGCAGACATAAAAAAACGGCCCGCAAAGGCCGTTTTTTTGTTTACCGCTAAGGCTTAGCCGCCCAAGTACGCATCACGCACTTTCGGGTCGGTCAGCAGCGCTTCACCGGTGCCTGTCATCACCACCCGGCCGTTCTCCAGAACGTAGGCTCGGTCAGCGATCTTCAGCGCCTGGTTGGCGTTCTGCTCGACCAGGAACACTGTCACACCGTCCTTGCGCAGCTGTTCGATGATGTCGAAGATCTGCTGGATGATGATCGGTGCCAGGCCCAGCGATGGCTCGTCGAGCAGCAACAGCTTGGGCTTGCTCATCAGCGCACGGCCGATGGCGAGCATTTGCTGTTCGCCGCCGGACATGGTGCCGCCGCGCTGGCTGAAGCGTTCTTTCAGGCGTGGGAAAAGTCCGAGAACCTTGTCCATCTGTTCCTGATAGTCGCCCTTGGCGGTGAAGAAGCCACCCATGGAGAGGTTTTCTTCCACGGTCAGGCGGGAAAACACCCGACGACCTTCCGGCACCACGGCGATGCTCTTGCGCATGATCTGCGAGGAGTCCTGGCCGACCAGTTCCTCACCCATGTAGCGGATGCTGCCGCTGTGGGCGCGCGGCGAACCGCAAAGCGTCATCAGCAGTGTTGACTTGCCGGCACCGTTGGCACCGATCAGGGTCACGATCTCGCCCTGGCGGACTTCGACGTTGACGCTGTGCAGGGCCTGGATCTTGCCGTAGAAGGTGGAAACGTTTTCGAACTGCAGCATTTACGCTTCCCCCAGGTAGGCTTTGATCACTTCAGGATTGTCGCGGATCTGTTCCGGAGTGCCGTTGGCCAGGGGGGTGCCCTGGTTGATCACGACGATATGGTCGGAAATGCTCATGACCAGTTTCATGTCGTGTTCGATCAGCAGCACGGTGACGTTGTGCTCTTCACGCAGCATGCTGATCAGCGCCTTGAGGTCCTCGGTTTCCTTCGGGTTCAGGCCGGCGGCCGGTTCGTCGAGCATGAGGATCCGCGGACGGGTCATCATGCAGCGGGCGATTTCCAGGCGGCGTTGCTGACCATAGGCCAGGGTGCCGGCCGGGCGGTTGGCGAACTCCTTGAGGTGAACCTTTTCCAGCCAGTACTCGGCGAATTCCATGGCCTCGCGTTCGCTTTTGCGGAACGCCGGGGTCTTGAACAGGCCGGCCAGGAAGTTGGTGTTCAGGTGACGGTGCTGAGCGATCAAAAGGTTCTCGACCGCCGTCATGTCCTTGAACAACCGCACGTTCTGGAAGGTACGCACCACGCCCTTGAGGGCGATCTTGTGGCCGGGCAGGCCCTCGATCGATTCGCCATCGAGCAGGATGCTGCCGCCGCTCGGCTTGTAGAAGCCGGTCAGGCAGTTGAACACGGTGGTCTTGCCGGCGCCGTTGGGGCCGATCAGTGCCACGACCTGTTTTTCCTTCACGCTCAAGGCCACGCCGTTGACCGCCAGCAAGCCGCCGAAGCGCATGCTCAAATTTTCTACTTTCAGGATCTCGCGGCTCATTTGCGCAGCTCCATGTGAGGGCGTTGCATGGGCAGCAGACCTTGAGGACGCCAGATCATCATCAGCACCATCAAGGCGCCGAACATCAACATGCGGTACTCACTGAACTCACGCATCATTTCCGGCAACAGGATCATCACCGTGGCTGCGAGCACCACGCCCAATTGCGAGCCCATGCCGCCCAACACGACGATGGCGAGAATGGTCGCCGACTCGATGAAGGTGAAGGACTCCGGTGTCACCAGACCCTGACGCGCGGCGAAGAAACTGCCGGCGAAACCGGCGAAGCAGGCGCCCAGGGTGAAGGCTGAAAGCTTGATGATCGTCGGGTTCAGACCCAACGCACGGCAGGCGATTTCATCTTCACGTAGCGCTTCCCAGGCACGACCCAGGGGCATGCGCAGCAAGCGATTGATGACGAACAGTGCGAACAGCGCCAGGAACAATGCGACCAGGTAAAGGAAAATCACCTTGTTGATCGAGTTGTATTCCAGACCGAAGTACTCGTGGAACGTCTGCAGGCCTTCAGCGGCTTTACGTTCGAAGGTCAGGCCGAAGAACGTCGGCTTCTCGATGTTGCTGATGCCGTTCGGGCCGCCGGTGATGTCGGTCAGGTTACGCAGGAACAGACGGATGATTTCGCCGAAGCCCAGGGTCACGATCGCCAGGTAGTCACCGCGCAGGCGCAGTACCGGGAAACCGAGCAGGAAGCCGAAAGTGGCCGCCATCATCCCGGCGATCGGCAGGCAGATCCAGAAGCTCAGGCCGTAGTAATGCGACAGCAGGGCATAACTGTAGGCGCCGACGGCATAGAAGCCGACGTAACCGAGGTCGAGCAGACCGGCCAGGCCGACCACGATGTTCAGGCCGAGGCCGAGCATCACGTAGATCAGCACCAGCGTGGCGATGTCCACCGCACCGCGAGAGCCGAAGAACGGCCAGACCAGGGCACCGGCGATCAGCGCGATGATGATCCAGCGCTGAGTGGTCGGCAGGGTCAGGAAGTTGCTGGCCTTGGCCGGGATCAGCGGCATGCTCGGCGAAGAACGCCAGGCCGAGCTGATCTGCTGGTCGAACAGCACACGCAGGAACATCAGCACCGAGCACACCGCGATGGTGATCAGGGTGGCGTCGCTGGTGCCATGAACTTCGAGGTTGATGCCGACGATGGTCAGCTTCAGACCGAGTACCGGGTAGGCCACGGCCCACACCAGCAAAGCGCTGAACAGCGCCTGTTTAAGATTCCTAGTCATACTTTCTCAACCTCCGGACGGCCCAGCAGGCCGGTTGGCCGGAACAACAGCACCAGAACCAGCAGACCGAACGCCACGACGTCCTTGTACTGGTCGCCGAAGATATCGGCACCAAAGGCTTCCGCCACACCCAGTACCAGCCCGCCGAGCATGGCGCCCGGAATACTGCCGATACCGCCCAGTACCGCGGCGGTGAAGGCCTTGAGGCCGACGAGGAAACCGGCGTTCGGGTTGATCACGCCGTACTGCATACTCAGCAGGACGGCGGCAATCGCTGCCAGCGCCGCACCGATGACGAAGGTCAGGGCGATGATGTTGTTGGTGTTGATACCCAGCAGGTTGGCCATCTTGATGTCTTCGGCACAGGCGCGGCAGGCGCGACCCAGGCGAGAACGGGAGATGAACAGCGTCAGGCCGAGCATGGCGACAAAGGTCACCACGAACACCACGATTTGCATGTAGGAAATCAGCACTTCATGTGCGCCACCTGGCCCAAAGGCAAAGTTGCCCGGAATCAGGTTGGAGATGGATTTGTCCTTGGAGTCTTGCGCCAGCAGAACGGTGTTCTGCAGGAAGATCGACATGCCGATGGCGGAAATCAGCGGGATCAGACGGTTGCTGCCGCGCAGGGGGCGGTAGGCGATCCGTTCGATGCTGTAGCCGTAGGCACTGGTTACAACGATGGTTGCGAGAAAAGCGGCGGTCATCAACAGCGGCACGCTGTCGAGTCCCAGCATGGCCAGCCCGGCGATGGCGATGAACGCCACGTAGGAGCCAATCATGTACACCTCGCCGTGGGCGAAGTTGATCATTCCAATGATGCCGTAGACCATCGTATAGCCGATGGCGATCAGGGCATACGTGCTGCCAATGGTCAGGCCATTAACCAGCTGTTGGAAGAAGTGATAGATGTCAGGCATTACAGCGCTCCTAAAAACCTGATACGCATTTCACTGGTGGAGTCATTTTCCCGCCCGAGCCCCGTGGATCTGCATCCACTTCGAATTCGGGGTTTGCCAGCGAACCGCTGATGACGGTTTTGAGATTTTCAGGTGGGGAGACTGGCGGATCACGCCAGCGCGGCCCAATACGTTCGTAAAACAAAGCCCACGGCACGCCGTGGGCTTTATTGGCAGTCAGTCTGGCAACGCCTTACTGAGGCTTGGCTTCAGTTTTAGGTTTGCCGAAGTGCCACTCGTAAACCACGAATTTGAAGTCTTTCAGGTCGCCTTTTTCGTCGAAGCTCAGGTCGCCGGTAGGCGTCTTGAAGGTGCCCGCGTGGATGGCTTCAGCCACTTTGGCGGAGTCTTCGGACTTGGCAGCCTTGATACCTTCGGCGATCACGGTCACAGCCGAGTAGGCCGGGAACACGAACGGACCGCTTGGATCTTCTTTCTTGGCTTTGAACGCATCAGCCAGGGCAACGTTGGCCGGATCCTGGTCGAAGGATTTCGGCAGGGTCACCAGCAGGCCTTCGGAAGCGTCCTTGGCGATCTGCGAAATGGAGTCGTTACCCACGCCTTCCGGACCCATGAACTTGGCTTTCAGACCTTTTTCCGCAGACTGACGCAGGATCAGGCCCAGCTCCGGGTGGTAGCCGCCGTAGTAGACGAAGTCGACGTTGGCTTGCTTGAGCTTGGCGATCATCGACGAGAAGTCTTTGTCGCCGGCGTTGATGCCTTCGAACACGGCAACTTTGACGCCTTTGCCTTCCAGGGTTTTCTTCACGGCAGAGGCGATGCCTTCACCGTATTGCTGTTTGTCGTGCAGAACAGCAACGATCTTCGGTTTTACGAAGTCGGCAATGTAGTTACCGGCGGCAGGGCCCTGGGCGCTGTCCAGACCGATGGTGCGGAACACCATTTTGTAACCACGGGCGGTGATGTCCGGGCTGGTGGCAGCCGGGGTGATCATAATCACGCCTTCGTCTTCGTAGATGTCCGAAGCCGGTTGAGTGGAGCTGGAGCACAGGTGACCGACTACGAACTTGACGCCGTCGTTGACGACCTTGTTCGCGACTGCCACAGCTTGTTTCGGATCACAGGCGTCATCGTATTCAACGGCTTCGAGTTTCTTGCCGTCCACGCCGCCCTTGGCGTTGATTTGCTCGATGGCCATTTTGGCGCCACTGAACTGCATGTCGCCGTATTGGGCTACAGGGCCGGTCTTAGGGCCGGCGATGCCGATCTTGATGGTGTCAGCTGCGAACGAATGGCTGGCAACCCCGGCCAGAACCATAGCGGCAAACAGTTTGGAAATCTGCTTAGTAGCCTTAGTCATAGTGCTCCACTCTTACTGTTGTAGTTTTTATAGTCCTGGCGCCGAAAGCAGCAGAACCGGGTCGGATATCTGCGACATTCCCCGGAAAAGTCCCTCGGCAACTGTACCGGTACAGTGTAGAGCGCCGATTGTCAGCCTGGGAAGGCAGCGCCGGGGGACAAAACCTGCAAGTGTCGCTTTATTGAAAGTAAAAGACAGAATTGCGGCGGGGTGTTGAGGGGCTTATAGCCGTATTCAGTGCATTCCCTGGCTTTCCTGCGCTTTTCATTTCGGTCACTCAATTGCATCCGGGTTTTTCTGCCCGTCCACCGACGTTATCATTCGCGTCGATTTCTTTTCCGGACAGTCCCATGAATCAAGAACCTAGCACCCTCTATGCCAAGCTGCTTGGTGAAACCGCATCTATTACCTGGAAAGAGCTGGAGCCGTTCTTCGCCAAGGGTGCCCTATTGTGGGTCGATCCTGGCCTGGATCTGATCGCCGCCGCCGAGGCCGTTGCCCAGGATGAAGGGGAGAAAGTGGCTGCCTGGCTGGCCGCCGACAAGCTCGGCAAGCTGTCTGAAACGCGGGCGCTGGATCTTTTTGAACGTGATCCACAGCTGTGGGCCGTGGTTGTTTCACCGTGGATTCTGATCCAGGAAAGGGCGCAGGCTTAAAAGGTCGCACCTTATTGGTGCGTTCATTTCTGAGGGAAAAGTGTGTAGCCGAGTAGCGTGATGGCATGTTGCCGTAGAGAAAGGCCACAGCCTCACGGTGACGTAAACGTAACGGGAACAGTTGGAAGGACAACTGAACGTCTGCTCAATTGTTTCTGGATGTTGATTTGCGTTGATTGTGGGGCCGCCTTCGCGAGCAAGCCCGCTCCCACATTTAACCGTGTTCTTCCAGAAGGAATGCAGTCGAATGTGGGAGCGGGCTTGCTCGCGAATGGGGACGACGCTTAGTGAGCGGTCTTACCCGTATGGTTATTCAACGAAATAACCTTGGTCTTGCCGATGCGGTGACGGTAGATCTCGCGCAGGTACTTGATCGATTTCTTCACGCAATCCCGGGACAGGCGGATGTCGTTGATCGAGACGAACTTGTCCTTGTCGTTGATCAGTTCACGGTACTTCTTCTCGTACATCGGCTTGATCGCGTACCAGTTGGTATCGAGGATCTTCGCCGGGTTCTCGAATTCGTTGAGTAGTTCGTCAATCCGGTCTTCATCGAACTGTTCGTTGATGATGAAGTCCAGGATCGAGTTGTCCAGGGTCTCGTCGAAGCGGTACGGGTTTTTCGCGAAGCAGCGCTTGATGAAGGCCACGATCAGCGTCAGGAAATCGTCCGACAGGCACGGGCTCTTGGCGATCAGGGTGGTCAGCGACAGGTTGGCCGAAGCACCGATCACCAGCGCGTAGCGCTTGAGCGTGGTGTTGGGAAACAGGCTGTTGAGATGAGTCTTCAACCGGTTCAAATCCATGTAGGACAGCTTGTAGTCCTTCGGCAACGAAACGATCGACACCACCGACGAGCAATTCTTGAAGAAGTGCAGGTCATGCAGGGCCGCCGCGTCGTAACCCGAGTTCTTGTACTGCTCCAGCGACGCGCGATAGCGCTTGGACTCGATCGGCAACAGGCTGATGCCCTCGATGGCCTGGGTGACCTTGTTGAAGTGCGGCAGGTCGATCGAGCGGAAGAACAGGTCGTCGATGTTCAGGCGTTGCGGCTCTTTCTCGAACACCTTGAATTTGTCGCTGCTCGGCGCCGGGGTTTCCGGCACAACGGACTCGGCGTAGGCAATCGCCACCGGACCGGCCAGGCTCATGAACAGGTCGTTGGCGTCCAGGCGAATGGTTTCGCCGATGTCGATGCCGGCGCGACGGAAATAGTTCTGGTCGTAGTCGGTGGTCACCGCCTGGGCCGTCAGAATGTTGAAGATCTGCTGCGAGATGTATTGGTTGGCATGCTTTTCCATGGCATTGACATCAATGTTCTGGATATTGCCGTCATCGTTCTCTTCGGCGTAACGCATGATGTCGTTGGAGATCAGCATCATCGCGTTCCATGGGCGGATGCGGCCCATGACGCTGGCTTCGCTGCTGTCTTCGTTGGCGAAGTTGTAGGAGAAGTCCCACTCTTCCGACAGGTATTTGCACAACAGGCGACCGGCGTTGATGTGCAGCGCCTCGGACATTTCACTGCGGTGATCTGAAATGTTCGGCAGTACACAGATGCCACTGGTGAAGATCGGTTCGAAGACGAAGGAGTGGCCGCTCTTGCTGTCGTGCTCGTCCATCGGCTTGGTGTCGAACGTCTTGTTCATGTACGAGTGCTGCTGGGCCAGGCCGAACTCCGAGGCCATGCCCGAGCCGGTACCGCCGCCGGCACTGAAGATCGAGAAATACAGGCGCGACTGGTTGGCCTTGATGCCGCAGCTGTCGATCAGGTACGAGTGAATCATTTTCCAGTCGGGGCTGGAGAAGCGCTGGGTGTCCTTGTTCAGGATGATCTTGGCCAGGTACTGGCCGAGGATCGGCGCGTTACCGGCGCCACCGGCGTGGACTTCCGACAGGTCCATGATCTTCATCTTGCTGTAGTCGCGCAGAAAGCCGCTTTTTTCGCCCTTGCGCGAGAAACGGATGCGCCCGGCGATGTCCTTGTCCAGGTCGCCGAGCATCACCAGCGGCTCGACCAGAAACACCGGCTTGGTGTTTTTGTTCTGGCCCAGGCGCAGGTTGTTGCGGATCCACTGGGCCGGGCTGTAACCCTTTTCGGCAAAGCGCTTGTCCGGCGACAGGCGATCTTCGTTATTGAATTCATTGAGGTAGAACTTGCGGGCGTTGTACACCAGTTCCGCCACGTCCAGCGCAATGTTCGAGCCACAGCGGCCCAGGCCGATCAGGCACACCGACGGGAATTCCTGATCGCTGTGCTGTTCGCTGTCGCCCTCCAGGTGCGGTGCGCGCGGGAACACCATGTCGCGCAGGCCGTCGAGGTTGTCGAGGATGCGGTCGGTGTTGGTTTCGGTGAAGTACAGGTATTGCTGGGTCGCCAACGGGCGCGATTGAATCAATGGCTTAGGTGATGACGGGCTGTTGGCCGCGGGGCTCAACGTCAGATCGGTTACCGCAGTGGCCGGGTTGTTTTTAGAAGTCATAGTTCGCCATCTACCTGGGCTGATTGGTTGGCCGACTCACTGTCGTCGAACCGTCACGGAATACAATCGCGTCTTTTTTCAGCGCGTACTTGGACCATGCCTTGGTCTTTAGCCTGAGCATTGCTCGGAGTGAATCCTTTCCTGAGTCATGATGAATCGGCCAATATTCGGTGATCTTTAATCAAGAAGAGGCAAAATGATGTCAACGCTACCTTCGCTAGGGTTTGCCGGGATCGGCCTGATGGGGCTGCCGATGTGCCGGCGCCTGCTGGCCGCGGGTTATCCGCTGGCGGTATGGAATCGCAATCCGGACAAGTGCAAGCCGCTGGTGGAGGCCGGCGCGCGCCAGGTCGCCAGCCCGGCCGAACTGTGCCAGCACGCTGACGTGGTGATGCTGTGCCTGGCCGATACCTCGGTCGTACGCGAGGTGGTGTTTGGTCCGGCAGGTGTTGTGGAGGGCGCAAAAAAAGGCCAGCTGCTGGTGGATTTCTCCAGCCTGGAGCCCAACGCTACGCGGGAAATGGCCGCAGAACTTGCCGCTAAAACCGGCATGGGCTGGCTCGATACGCCGGTGTCCGGTGGCGTGGTCGGTGCCGAGGCTGGAAGCCTGGCGATCATGGTCGGCGGTGAGCTACAGGATCTGGAGCGGGTCCGGCCTGTCCTGTTGAGCCTGGGGCAACGTGTGACGCATATGGGCGGCGTCGGGGCCGGGCAGGTGACCAAGGCGTGCAATCAGATGATCGTCGCCTGCAATGCATTGGTGATTGCCGAAGTGGTCGCGTTGGCGGAGCGTTCCGGGGTTGATGCCAGTCTGATCGCCGAAGCGCTGGCCGGCGGCTTTGCCGATTCGAAACCCTTGCAGATCCTGGCCCCACAGATGGCGCAAAACCGTTTCGAGCCGGTCAAATGGCACGTACGGACGTTACTCAAGGATCTGGATACAGCAGTGAAGTTTTCCCGTGAACAAGGCTCGGCGACACCGATCAGCGGTCTGGCCGCGCAGTTGATGCGCCTGCATGGGAGTCAGGGGTTTCTTGAAAAGGACCCGTCTACATTAGTACAGATGTACCGTGAACCAGGCTCAGCGTCGTGACGGTGTAGGCGTGCTTGCGCTGGTTGATTTCGTTCAGCACCGGATGCAGTTCGGCCAGCGGCACCGGCCGACTCAGCAGATAGCCCTGAACGAAGTCACAGCCATGGTCTTCCAGGAACTGGTACTGCTCGAAGGTTTCGACCCCTTCGGTGACCACTTGCAGGTGCAGGGTATGGGCCATGACGATAATCGCCTGGACGATTTCCATATCCTGGGTCGCCTTGGGAATGTCCTGGATGAACGAGCGGTCGATTTTCAGCGTGTTGAGCGGCAAGCGCTTGAGGTAGGCCAGGGATGAATAGCCGGTGCCGAAGTCATCGATCGACAGCGAAACGCCGAGGGCGCGTATCTGGCGCAGCAGCACCAGGGTGTCGGCGATATTGCCCATCAAGGCGTTTTCGGTGACCTCCAGTTCCAGACGGTGGGGCTCCACACCGGAGGCCCGCAATGCGTACTCGATTTCATCGGCCAGTTCTTCGCGCGCCAGGTTCAGGGGCGAGCAGTTCACGGCGATCTTCAGGTCATCACAGCCTTGGCGCGACAACTCGCCCAGATCCTCGCAGGCCTTGCGCAGCACCCAGTTGTCCAGCTCGGCGATCAGGCCATTGGCTTCGGCGATGGCGATAAAACGATCCGGTACGAGGAAACCGTGGACCGGGTGTTGCCAGCGGATCAAGGCTTCGAGCTTGCTCACCTGACCGGTCTTGAGGTCATAGATGGGCTGGTAATAGAGCATCAGGCCGGTGTCTTCACGCAGGGCGTGGCGCAACTCTTCTTCCAGTTGCAGCTCGAGTGTGGCGCGGGTTTTCAGGTCTGCACTGAAAAAACTCAGCCCGTTCCGGCCGCCACCCTTGGACTGATACAGCGCCAGATCGGCGTTTTTCAACAGTTCCTCGCAGGTCTTGCCGTCTTCCGGAAACAGGCTGATGCCGATGCTGGTGGTCATGACCATGCGCCTGCCGGCCAACTCGATGGGCTCCTTCATTTTCAGCATGATGCGTTGGGCCATCTGCCGCGCTTCGTCACGATCACGCAGGTCGATGAGCAGGCAGAACTCGTCGCCGCCGAAGCGAGCGACCACATCCTCATGACTGCGAACAGAGCTCTTGATGTGCCCGGCAAGCACTTTGAGCAGTTCGTCACCGGCATCGTGGCCAAGGCTGTCGTTGATCCGCTTGAAATGGTCGATGTCCAGGAACATGACCGCCAGCATCCCGCCTTTGTTGGTTTTCTCGATGAGTTTTTCAGCGAAGACCTGGTTGAACCCGCGGCGGTTGATCAGGTTGGTCAGCGCATCGTAGTTAGCCAGCTGTTGCAGCGACATGCGCGCCTGGTCAAGTTGGCTTAGCAGGGAGTTGACCCGTTGCAGGTCGTGGTCCTTGTGTTGCAGCTTCTTGTCCGCCAGTGCCGCGCTGATGCTGCTGCCGATGATCAGCAGGGTGATGACCGTCACGGTCAGCGCCAGTTGCAGATGGCGATGTTCGCCGGTTTGCGCTGGCAGGCTGTCGCTGGGCATCACCATGTTGAAGGCGGCCATGGCAGTGAGGTGCATACCGAGGATGCCCGCCCCGAGCACCAGGCTGGCGCCGAATTTGAAAAGCTGATGCAGCATGCCTGCACCGTCGCGCAGATACCATGCCAGCAACAAGGCGGCCAGCGCGGCACCGATCGCGATCGCGATGGAAAGGGCGAACAGGCCCGGATGGTAATAGACCGAGGCATTGGAGTGCATGGCCGTCATGCCCACGTAATGCATGGTCGCGATACCCAGGCCGATCCCGACCGATGACGTGAGGCACTGTCGAAAACTCAGCTCAGGAAGGCTGAGGGTACGCATCGCCAGCCATGCGGCGAACAGCGCGATGGTTAGCGAGAACACCGTGACAGGCAGTTGGTAGTGAAGATCGATAGGCGCCTGGAATGCCAGCATCCCGACGAAATGCATGGCCCAGATGCCGCCGGCCAAGCATCCGCTGCCCACCCAGCGCCAGAGCGTTTGGGACGCGGATTTTTCAGCGTGAGCAACCCGTTCGGCCATGTCCAGTGTCGCGAAACCGCCGACACAGGCGACCAGATAAGCCAGCAGCACCAGAAACGGGTCATGTGTGCAATTAAGTATGACCTGCCCAGTCTCTGGTAGCTCGGTAATGAAATGCAAACCAAGCCACTCCATAGCATGCCCCATCGTTAAGCTTCAGGTCGGCGCAAGGAGCGTCGGCGAATGTCGTGGAGTATAGAGGGCGTGGGTGGAGCGCAAGCGGTAGTGGCACATTGATGCCAATTTTTTTGATATTAGCCTAATAGCGATTAGTGCTATGACTCAGGCTATTTGCTTCTGAGGCGTCTCGAACGCGGGTTGCAGGGCCGGCAAGCCGAAAGCGGCACGGGCCGCGTCGCAATCGGGATTTGCCAGGCCATCGACCCACGAAGCGTCGAACTCCCGACAGGTGCTGGAGCGTTTTTCGTAAATGGAGCACTGCACCGTACTGCCCACGTCTCCGACCAGGCTGGTGCAGCGCACGGGTTTGCAGCCGGTTCCGAGCATCGCGACCCGACTGGGGCTGATCTGCTCGACAAGCTCATCGGGTACCGTCCCCCCGGACGAGGCGCATTCACCCCAGAAAAATGACACGCGAAAATGAGAACAGCAGGCACCGCAATTCAGACACGGACTGGCTTCGGACATGGGCGATTATCTAAGGAGGAGTGGAGACACAGGGGGGGAAACAAGGCCGCTATTCTAGGCTTCGCCAACGGCTTGGGAAGGGGGGCTGAAAGGTATTTTTCATCGGTCGGACGGACTGCGAAATACCCGTCCCGCGAAAGCTCCTACAGATTGCGTCCCATGGGTTGGTATCAGCCTGGCGAATAATGAAAGACAGGCGCGGCCGGCCTGTCTAGATTGCAAAGTCCGGGGGCAGTGACGCCCCAAAAACAATAAAAGAGACGGACCCATGCAGAACTCGACCCAAGCGGCCAATGCCTGGCGCATTCTGTTCCTGTTGTTCCTGGCCAATCTGTTCAATTTTTTCGACCGCACCATCCCGGCCATCATCATCGAGCCCATTCGCATGGAATGGCACCTCAGTGATTTCCAGTTGGGGATCATCGGGACGGCATTCACCATCGTCTACGCCATTGCCGGCTTGCCGCTGGGGCGCATGGCCGATACCGGCTCGCGCAGCAAGCTGATGGGCTGGGGGCTGGCGGTATGGAGCGGTTTGACAGCCGTCAACGGCATGGTGGGCAGTTTCTGGAGCTTCCTGATCGTGCGCATGGGCATCGGCATCGGCGAGGCCAGTTACGCGCCAGCCGCCAACTCGCTGATCGGCGACTTGTTTCCGGCGCACCGTCGGGCGCGGGCCATGGGGATCTTCATGCTGGGGCTGCCCTTGGGGCTGTTGCTGGCGTTCTTCACCATTGGCGCGATGGTCAAGGCCTTCGATAGCTGGCGCGCACCGTTCTTTATCGCGGCGGTGCCCGGGCTGATCCTGGCGATCTTCATGTTTTTCATCAAGGAACCGAAGCGCGGCGCTGCCGAGAGCGTTCAGGTTTCGCAGGAAAAAATCGATCGGCCGATCCGTCGGGTATTGGCAGTGCCAACCTTCCTGTGGCTGGTGATGGCCGGCCTGTGTTTCAACTTCGCCACCTATGCTTGTAACTCGTTTCTGGTGCCGATGCTGCAACGCTACTTCCTCATGCCGTTGCAGGATGCCGCAGTGGCGACCGGAGTTATTGTCGGTGTGACCGGGCTGGTCGGCCTGACCCTCGGTGGCTGGATCGCGGACAAGATTCACCAGCGCATCGCCAACGGACGGCTTTTGTTTGCCGCCTTCAGCCTGGTGATTTCGACGGTCTGCACCGCGTGGGCGCTGCATTCCGGGCGAATCGAGATCGGTGTGTTTGTCGCGGTATTCAGTATGGGCTGGCTGTTCGCCTACAACTTTTATACCTGCGTGTACACGGCGATTCAGGATGTGGTCGAGCCGCGGTTGCGGGCAACGGCGATGGCGCTGTTCTTTGCCGGGCTGTACCTGTTGGGCGGTGGCCTGGGGCCGGTGGTGGTCGGGGCCTTGTCGGATCACTTCGCCCACACGGCGATGCTTGCGGCGGGCGCGGAGCAAATGACTGAGGCGTTTAAAGCGGTCGGCCTGCATGACGCGATGTACCTGATACCGGTGGCGTTGTTGCTCACCGTGGTGTTTCTGTTCCTGGCTTCGCGGTGTTTTGTGAGGGACGCCAAGCGGATGAAGGACGGGTTGGTGGCGGTGGTTGAGCCTGACAGTTCTGCGGTGACTGCTTAACCGCTATCGCGAGCAAGCTCGCTCCCACAGGAATCTCATAGGCACTGAAGATCCAATGTGGGAGCGAGCTTGCTCGCGATGAGGTCATCAGCAGCACTACTGAATTTGAAGTAAACAAAAAAGGCCCGCATCGCTGCGGGCCTTCTTTTCATAGCGGTGGAGGAGGGTTGTTAACCCGCCACCAGCACCCGAATCGCTTCCAGTCGCAGCGCAGCCTTGTCGAGCATGGCCAAGCCTTGCTCGCGTTGTTTGCGCAGGGCCACCAGTTCGCTGTCGCGCACGGTCGGGTTGACCGCTTGCAGGGCGGTCAGGCGCGCCAGTTCTTCGTCGGTATCGGCGGCCAGGCGACGCTGCGCCTCGGCGACACGTTCAGTGTGGCGCGGCAGGATCTTCGCTTCACCGGCGTTGATCCGTGGCGTCAGTTGGTCACGCTGGGCCTGGATGAACTTGTTGGCGCTGGCACGCGGCACGCTTTCGAGCTGATCGTTCAAGGTTTCGAACGATACGCGGGCCGACAGGTCGTTGCCGTTGGTATCGAGCAGGCAACGCAGGGCGGCCGGTGGCAGGTAACGGCCCAGTTGCAGCGAGCGCGGGGCAACCACTTCGCTGACATAGAGCAGTTCCAGCAACACGGTGCCAGGTTTCAGCGCCTTGTTTTTGATCAGCGCCACGGCGGTGTTGCCCATGGAGCCGGACAGCACCAGGTCCATGCCGCCCTGAACCATCGGGTGCTCCCAGGTGATGAACTGCATGTCTTCGCGAGACAGCGCCTGGTTACGGTCGTAGGTAATGGTCACGCCTTCGTCGTCGCCCAGCGGGAAGCTGGCGTCGAGCATTTTTTCGCTCGGCTTGAGGATCAGCGCGTTTTCCGAATGGTCTTCGCTGTCGATGCCGAAGGCGTCGAACAGGGTTTCCATGTAGATCGGCAGGGCGAACTGATCGTCCTGTTCGAGGATGTCTTCAACCAGCGCATCACCTTCGCCAGCGCCACCGGAGTTGAGCTCCAGCAAACGGTCGCGGCCGGTGTGCAGCTCGGCTTCCAGACGTTCACGCTCGGTACGGGCTTCGTCGATCAGCGCTTGCCACTCACCGTCATCGGCTTCTTCGAGCAGCGGCAGCAGGCGCGGGCCGAACTGGTGCTGCAAGGCGTTGCCGGTCGGGCAGGTGTTGAGGAACGCATTCAGCGCTTCGTGGTACCACTGGAACAGGCGCTCTTGCGGGCTGGTTTCCAGATACGGCACGTGCAGTTCGATGATGTGCTTCTGGCCGATCCGGTCCAGTCGACCGATACGTTGTTCCAGCAGGTCCGGGTGGGACGGCAGATCGAACAGCACCAGGTGATGGGAGAACTGGAAGTTGCGACCTTCACTGCCGATTTCCGAGCAGATCAGCACCTGCGCGCCGAATTCTTCGTCGGCGAAATAGGCGGCGGCGCGGTCACGCTCGAGGATGTTCATGCCCTCGTGGAACACCGTAGCCGGGATGCCGGAACGCACGCGCAGGGCGTCTTCCAGGTCCATGGCGGTTTCGGCGTGGGCGCAGATCACCAGCACTTTGGTGCGCTTGAGCATCTTCAGTTGATCGATCAGCCATTCGACGCGCGGGTCGAATTTCCACCAGCGTTCTTCTTCGCTGGCGTCCGGTTGGGCCTGGAAGCTGACTTCCGGGTACAGCTCGGCGTGATCGCCCAATGGCAGTTCGAGGTATTCGTCCGGGCACGGCAGCGGGTACGGGTGCAGCTTGCGCTCCGGGAAACCCTGCACGGCAGCGCGGGTGTTGCGGAACAGCACGCGGCCGGTGCCGTGGCGGTCGAGCAATTCACGCACCAGACGCGCGCTGGCTTCGGTGTCGCCATCGTTGACGGCGGCCAGCAGGGCTTCGCCTTCGTTGCCGAGGAAGCCGTGGATGGTCTTGTGGGCTTGCGGCGACAGGCGTCCCTTGTCCAGCAACTCCTGAACGGCTTCAGCCACCGGGCGATAGTTTTCGCTCTCGGCGCGGAAGGCTTGCAGGTCGTGGAAACGGTTCGGGTCGAGCAGGCGCAGACGAGCGAAGTGGCTGTCCTGGCCCAGTTGTTCCGGGGTGGCAGTCAACAGCAGCACGCCAGGAATGGTCTCGGCGAGTTGCTCGACCAGGGAATACTCAGGGCTGACCTGATCTTCGTGCCACACCAGGTGGTGAGCCTCGTCGACCACCAGCAAGTCCCAGCCCGCCGCGAACAGCGCGTCCTGGGCTTTCTCGTCGTCCACCAACCACTCAAGCGCGACCAGTGCGAGCTGGGTGTCTTCGAAGGGGTTGCTGGCATCGCTTTCGATGAAACGTTCTTCGTCGAACAGCGCGACCTGCAGGTTAAAGCGGCGGCGCATCTCGACCAGCCACTGGTGCTGCAGGTTTTCCGGAACCAGGATCAACACGCGGTTGGCGCGGCCCGAGAGCAATTGGCGATGGATCACCAGGCCGGCTTCGATGGTTTTGCCCAGGCCCACTTCGTCGGCCAGCAGAACCCGTGGCGCGATACGGTCGGCGACTTCGCGGGCAATGTGCAACTGGTGCGCGATCGGTTGCGCACGCACGCCGCCCAGACCCCAAAGGGAGGACTGCAACTGGCGACTGGTGTGTTCCAGTGTGTGGTAACGCAGGGAGAACCAGGCCAGCGGGTCGATCTGGCCGGCGAACAGACGGTCGCTGGCCAGGCGGAACTGGATGAAGTTCGACAGTTGGGTTTCCGGCAGGGTGACCACTTCGTTCTGCCCGTTGAGGCCGTGGTAAACCAGCAGGCCATCGACGTCGTCGACTTCGCGAACGGTCAGCTTCCAGCCTTCGAAGTGAGTGATGGAGTCACCGGGCGAAAACCGCACACGGGTGAGGGGCGCATTCCTTAGCGCGTACTGGCGAGTGTCGCCAGTGGCCGGATAGAGCACGGTCAACAAGCGGCCGTCCTGTGCCAGAACGGTGCCTAAACCCAGCTCGGCTTCGCTGTCACTGATCCAGCGTTGCCCCGGTTGATACTGCTGCGCCATGCTGCCTGACTCCCACCTGAAAAAGCGGGCTATCTTAACGGAATGAGGGCTTCAGGGCCAAAGGACTCTCAGAAAAACTCACAGTCATACGTTAGCCCACCTGTGCATGACGCGCCGCCCGGTGCACTAATGAGTGCCAAATGAGTCACAGTTTGCGACCGATGGCTCAAGTCGCCATCCCCGCAGCCGACAGCCTGCTGACAGGAGACTGAAAACCATGCTGCCACCGATGCTCCCCTTGAGTGCCGTGCCGATCACTTCACAGTCCGACCCGATCCGTCAGCGTCCGGATATTCCTCCGGTGGTGCCGGTGCAGGAAAGCTCCAGTGAAAGCACGATCGACCTGCAAAAGCGCAACCCTGAGGAGGATGGACTGGTGCTGCGCGAGGAACAGCGCCGCAGGCAGGAGCAGGAACGACGTCGCCACGAAGCTGATAATGACCCGCAGGCTCACCTGGCAATTCCCGGTGATGAACTCAATGCCGACAACACCGTGCCGGTGGTGCCGCTGATGGAAGATCAGCCGCGGCAAGGGTTGTGGGTCGATATCGAGATTTGAGCGCAGGCTGGTCAGCACGGCCGTCAGGCCGCATTATTGGCGCAGGGTAGCCGAACGCTACGGCGGCTTAAACTCATTTCAAGCGATGCACTGACTGCCATGAGCCAAGACGACAAACTGATTGACCTCAATGCCGAGCGCGCCAAGCGTGTTCATGACCTCAATGACAAGCGGCTCAATGAAGTTCGCCAGGCGTTCGAGCAGGCCATGCCATTGGGCAAGGCCAAAAAAAAGCCGAAAAACAAACCGAAAAAGCGCTGAAATCCCCCGCATTCATTGATGCGGGTCAAACTTCTCCCTTCCTCTTGCCCAGTCTCGGGCGACATTGATCCCGGTCAATATTCTCTCCTGCCCGTTTGGTTAACTTAGCCCTATCGCAACAGGGCAGGTACAGGAGACGCGTCATGTTTTTCGACAACGTGGTGATCGCCGGAGTGCTGACTGTCAGCCTCATGTTTGTATTTTTTGCAGGGTTCGGACTTTTTATCTGGAAGGATTCGCACAAGCGGAAATAACCGTAGTTCTTTCTGGATGTAATGAGCACGCAAGGCATTTTGGGCAACTTCGGTTGCCCTTTTTTTTGCCTGCGATTTCTGGACGGTGTACACAAAACCAGTGTGGGAGCGGGCTTGCTCGCGAATGCTGACTGACATTCAACATCAATGTTGACTGACACACCGCTTTCGCGAGCAAGCCCGCAGTTGATTTGTGGTGTTTGGAAGAGGCAATAAAAAAGGCGCGGTCCTTGCGGAGCGCGCCTTTTTCGATGCAGCTGTATCAGCTACCCAGCGCCTTCGACGCCAGCCAGAACAACCCGGCCGACAGGGCCACGGTGGCTGGCAGGGTCAATACCCAGGCCAGCAGGATGGTTCTGACGGTGCCGCCTTGCAGGCCGCTCTTGTTGGCGACCATGGTGCCCGCCACGCCGGAGGACAGCACGTGGGTGGTGGAAACCGGCAGGCTGAAGATGTTCGCCATGCCGATCAGGCTAGCGGTGGTGATCTGCGCCGACATGCCTTGGGAGTAAGTCATGCCTTGCTTGCCGATCTTCTCGCCAATGGTCAGTACCACGCGTTTCCAACCGACCATGGTGCCCAGGCCCAGGGCCAGTGCTACCGCCAGAATCACCCAGAACGGGGCGTATTCAGTGGTGGTGGTCAGGTCTTTGCGCAACTTGTCCAGGTCAGCCTTTTCACGCGCCCCGAGCGTTGGCAATTTGCTTACTTTCTTCGCGGTGTCATCCAGGCAGAGCAGGTAACGACGTACTTCGATGCGGCTTTCCGCCGACAGCGAATGGTAGTCGGCTACACCCTTGAGGGTGCCAAGCAGGGCGGTGATGGTCGGTTCGGTCTGTTGCGGGTTGCAACGGAATTTCTCCGGCAAGTCGCCGTTCAAGCTCTTGCCCAAGGCCAGGAACTCGCCCAGGGTTTCGGAATTGCGCTGGTAGAACTGGCTCAGGTGCAACGTAGCGTCGCGAGTCCGTTCGATCTGGTAGGTCGTGCTGTTCAGGTCGAGGACGAACTGGGCCGGCACGATACCGATCAGGACCAGCATGATCAGGCCGATACCTTTCTGGCCATCGTTGGAACCGTGAACGAAACTCACGGCCATGGCCGAGATCACAAGTACCAGGCGATTCCAGAACGGCGGGTGTTTCTTGTCGTCGATCTTGCGGCGCTGTTCCGGCGTCTTGTGCATCTTCGACAGCGGACGCCACCATTTAAGACCGATCAGGATCAGCGCGGCGATCAGGAAGCCTGCCATAGGCGAGAACACCAGCGACATGCCGATATCGATCGCCTTTTGCCAGTTCACCCCGTCGGCCAACGGAATTTCGTTGATCAGGGCGTTGGCCAGGCCCACGCCGAGGATCGAACCGATCAGCGTGTGGGAGCTGGAGGCGGGGATACCGAAGTACCAGGTGCCCAGGTTCCAGGTGATGGCTGCGGCGAGCAACGAGAACACCATGGCCAATCCGTGACCGGTGTTCACATTGATCAGCAGTTCTACCGGCAGCAGGTGGACGATGGCATACGCCACGCCGACCCCGCCCAGCAGCACGCCGAGGAAGTTGAACACACCGGAGAAGAACACCGCCAGGTGAGGCGGCATGGCTTTGGTGTAGATAACGGTCGCCACCGCGTTAGCGGTGTCATGAAAGCCGTTGATGAACTCGAAGGCGAGGACAAAGGCCAGGGCGAGCAAGAGGCTCACAAGCACCCAAGCATCCAGTCCGCTGAATAAATCGATCATGAAGGTTTTCTGACCCGGTCATAAGGGGGCGCGATTATGCCAGAAAAGACTGCTAATCAATGCACTAGCTGCTCATCGGTAACATTCTTCAACGATTTTTTTTGCCGCAGGACCTGAAAACCCACGGTTTTGCTGTGTTTTTTAAGTCATTGATTTTATTGAAAAAATAGACTGTCACAAAACCTTCGCGGCCCGGCAGGAGGGGCTTGAACGGTTGTGAGAAAAATCTGAGAAATAGGTCAGATACCGGAAATCTGCCTGATTCGACGACGGTGATGGCCGCTGCCCGCTCGTAGCGGGCGCGAAAGGCAACATCAATACATCCCGCTTTTAACGGGTGCAGAGGCAGGCCCTTGTAAGGATCAGGCCGAAGCGGTCACGGCTCTTCGGCTTTGAGTTCCTTTTCCATTTTCTGAAGTTCTTGCTGGAAAACCTGATCCTGAACGGTGGCGCGTTTACGCCAGGGTTTGCGTTCCGGTTCGGGTTGAGCGGCGTAAGTGGTGACTTCTCCGCCGTAAACTTCCTTGTAACGTTGTTCCTGGCGCTCTAGTTCCGCGCGCAGTTCGTCTTTCGTCACAGTGCTACCTGATTGAGTTGGGATAAATTCTGGTGAAAACGCGCTGCATCAAATCGTTTGATCACGTTCGTCGAGTGGGCAATGCCCGTCAAGGCATCGTTTTTGGCAACAACGTGATCAATACTTCCATGTCACAGGCGGCCACGACACCAGAGATAAATAGCTGACGTAGCTTCAGTTTCCTGTTTCGGCAAGCGCGATGGCAAGGCTGTGCAGTGCGGATCTGGCGCTTGCAACGGGCAACGGCGATGGAACATCGCCTGGCCGGGCAGCGGGTTCGGCAAGTAAAAAACCGAAGCGCTACTGAATTGTATTATAGCGGCCGATTTGAAGAACACTATCTCCAAAGAGTTAAAAGTGAATCTTGGTGTGTGACCGTTTTGTTGCTCGAAACTTTGCGATTAACTAGAACGTCGACGGATACCGCATTGCTGCGATGCCTTTCTGACGCCATTAAATCAGGCAAGTTACGGTAATTGGATTGCCCCATTAAGTCCTGTGTCGAGTCGGCGTAAACATGGGGGCGCAAGTCAGCGAAAACCGGACATCAGCGCATGGGGGTTGATCTACACAACGGATTGCGATTATCGGTCGAGCGTTCGATAATCGCACGGAGTTGGCGGGCCGGGCTTGAGCGCCAGGCTCACCCTTTGTAATAGTCGCTGATCCGAATGGGTAAAAGGACCTTGTATGAACGATCAAATGCGCAATTCCTTCGCTTCAGTGGCTCCTCCCATCGTTGCCTCACCTGCCAAACGGATCCAGGCACTGACCGGCGACCCGGATTTCATGACGTCCCTGGCCCGCGGCCTGGCCGTGGTGCAAGCGTTCCAGGAGCGCAAACGGCACCTGACCATCGCCCAGATCAGCCACCGCACGGAAATTCCCCGCGCCGCCGTGCGTCGTTGCCTGCACACCCTGATCAAGCTCGGCTACGCCACCACCGACGGCCGCACCTATTCGCTGCTGCCCAAAGTGCTGACCCTCGGCCATGCCTATGTGTCATCTACGCCGCTGGCGGTTTCCGCCCAGCCTTACCTGGACCGCATGAGCGAGCAACTGCACGAGGCCTGCAACATGGCCACGCTGGAGGGCGATGACATTCTGTACATCGCGCGCTCCGCGACCACCCAGCGGCTGATTTCGGTGGACCTGTCGGTGGGCGGGCGCTTGCCGGCCTATTGCACCTCGATGGGGCGGATCCTGCTGGCCGCGCTGGATGACACCTCGCTGGGCGAATACCTCGACCACGCCGAATTGCAAGCCAAGACCAGCCGCACGATCCACACCCCCGAGGCGTTGCTCGAATGCCTGCAAGAGGTGCGACAGCAAGGCTGGTGCATCGTCGACCAGGAACTCGAGCAAGGGCTGCGTTCGATTGCCGTCCCGGTGTACGACGCTTCCGGGCAGGTGGTCGCGGCCCTCAATGTCAGCACTCACGCCGGGCGAGTCAGCCGCAATGAACTGGAACAGCGTTTCCTGCCCGGTTTGTTGAGCGCCAGCCGCGACCTCAGCGCCCAGTTGTTTGCCTAAGCCGTTCGATAAACGCACAGAGTCGCGTTTATCGAATTGACGCTGTTTCCTCCGGATCATTACTGTCGCGGCTTCGTCGGCATCTGCTGACATCGTTCGACCGCGATCCGTGGGATAAAAATAATGAACCAGCCTCAGTCTGCTGTAGGTAACTGCCTCGACGTGCAGTCCTTCATCAATGCCCAACCCATTTCGCGCTACCAGTGGCGCGTGGTGATCCTGTGTTTCCTGATTGTCTTCCTCGATGGCCTCGACACCGCGGCCATGGGCTTCATCGCCCCGGCCCTGTCCCAGGACTGGGGTATCGACCGCGCCAGTCTCGGCCCGGTGATGAGTGCGGCGTTGATCGGCATGGTCTTCGGCGCACTGGGCTCCGGCCCTCTGGCTGACCGCTTCGGGCGAAAAGTCGTACTGGTCGGCGCGGTGCTGTTGTTCGGTGCCTTCAGCCTGGCCTCGGCCTACAGCACCAATGTCGATCAGCTGTTGGTGTTGCGCTTCCTGACCGGCCTGGGTCTAGGCGCCGGCATGCCGAACGCCACGACCCTGCTGTCGGAATACACCCCTGAGCGCAAAAAGTCCCTGCTGGTGACTAGCATGTTCTGCGGCTTCAACCTCGGCATGGCTGGCGGCGGATTTATCTCGGCCAAGCTCATTCCGGCCTTTGGCTGGCACAGCCTGCTGCTGATCGGTGGAGTGCTGCCGCTGATTCTCGCCGTCGTTTTGCTGTTCTGGCTGCCTGAGTCGGCGCGTTACCTGGTGGTGCGCAACCGCGGTACGGACAAAGTGCGCAAGGCACTGGCGCCGATTGACCCGACGGTGGTGGCCCAGGCGTCCAGTTTCAGTGTGCCGGAACAGAAAACCGTGAAGGCGCGCAATGTGTTCGCGGTGATCTTCTCCGGCACCTACAGCACCGGCACCTTGCTCTTGTGGCTGACCTACTTCATGGGCCTGGTGATCGTTTACCTGCTGACCAGTTGGCTGCCGACGCTGATGCGTGACAGTGGCGCGAGCATGGAGCAGGCCGCTTTCATCGGCGCGCTGTTCCAGTTCGGTGGCGTGCTGAGTGCGGTGGGCGTGGGCTGGGCAATGGACCGGTTCAATCCGCACAAGGTCATCGGCACTTTCTACCTGCTGGCCGGGGTGTTTGCCTACGCGGTAGGGCAGAGCCTGGGCAACATCGCGCTGTTGGCGACGCTGGTGCTGGTGGCCGGGATGTGTGTCAACGGTGCGCAATCGGCAATGCCGTCACTGGCTGCGCGGTTTTATCCGACTCAGGGGCGGGCCACCGGCGTGTCGTGGATGCTCGGGATCGGCCGCTTCGGCGCCATCCTCGGGGCGTGGATGGGCGCGACGTTGCTGGGCCTTGGCTGGAACTTCGAGCAAGTACTGACGGCGCTGGTAATTCCAGCGGCGCTGGCGACGACGGCTGTGGTGATCAAGGGCATGGTCAGTCATGCGGATGCGACCTGAGGCCATCACTCGGGTTCTTTATTGCTGTTGCGGGCCTCTTCGCGAGCAAGCCCGCTCCCACAAGGATCACACCTATCCCTGTGGGAGCGGGCTTGCTCGCGAAGCTTTTGATCTGGATTGTTAGCCGAGCAACAATGTGTTCGATAATCGAACGCTCAGTCGATTATCGGATTGTTTGGCCTTTTTCAGAAGCTTAACCTTCAGTCATTCCGGCGCTGCGCATCGGCGCCTTCTTCCACTGTCGGTTAACAATAAACGGGAGCCTGCCCCAATGGCTGAAATCCTTTCGCTGCACGACGCGGTGAAGCAATTCGTAAACGACGGCGATACGGTCGCGCTCGAAGGCTTTACTCACCTGATCCCGACGGCCGCCGGTCACGAAATCATTCGCCAGGGCAAGAAAGACCTGACCCTGGTGCGGATGACCCCTGACTTGATCTACGACCAGTTGATCGGTGCCGGTTGTGCCCGCAAACTGATTTTCTCCTGGGGCGGCAACCCGGGTGTCGGCTCACTGCATCGCCTGCGTGACGCTGTGGAGAAACAGTGGCCCCACGCGCTGGAAATCGAAGAACACAGCCACGCCGACCTGGCCAACGCCTACGTCGCCGGGGCATCCGGCCTGCCGTTCGCGGTGCTGCGTGCCTACGCCGGTTCCGATTTGCCGAAGGTTAACCCGCTGATCAAATCCGTGACCTGCCCGTTCACCGGCGAAGTGTTGGCAGCAGTGCCTTCGGTGCGTCCGGATATCACGGTGATTCACGCGCAGAAAGCCGACCGCAAGGGCAACGTGCTGCTGTGGGGCATCCTCGGCGTGCAGAAAGAAGCTGCGCTGGCGGCCAAGCGCTGCATCGTCACCGTTGAGGAAATCGTCGACGACCTCAATGCACCGATGAACTCCTGTGTATTGCCAACCTGGGCCTTGAGCGCGGTTTGCCACGTACCTGGCGGCGCGCATCCGTCCTATGCCCACGGCTACAACGAACGCGACAACCGCTTCTACCAGGCCTGGGACCCGATTGCCCGCGACCGTGAAACCTTCACCGCGTGGATCAACGAATACATCCACGGCAGCGCTGACTTCAGCGAGTTCCAGGCCAAACTGGCCGCCGCTTCGGAGGCGAAGTAATGACTTACACCACCAATGAAATGATGACCGTTGCCGCTGCCCGTCGCCTGAAGAACGGCTCGGTGTGCTTCGTCGGCATCGGCCTGCCGTCGAAAGCGGCCAACCTCGCGCGCCTGACTTCCTCGCCTGATGTGGTGCTGATCTACGAATCGGGCCCGATCGGTGCCAAGCCAAGTGTATTGCCACTGTCGATTGGCGACGGTGAGCTGGCGGAAACCGCCGACACCGTGGTGCCGACCGGCGAGATTTTCCGTTACTGGCTGCAGGGCGGGCGCATTGACGTCGGTTTCCTCGGCGCGGCGCAGGTCGACCGTTTCGGCAACATCAACACCACCGTCGTGGGTGATTACCACGCGCCGAAAGTCCGTCTGCCGGGTGCAGGTGGCGCGCCGGAGATTGCCGGTTCCGCCAAGAGCGTGTTGATCATCCTCAAGCAGTCGTCGCGCTCCTTTGTCGACAAACTCGATTTCATTACCTCGGTCGGCCACGGCGAGGGCGGCGATTCGCGCAAGCGTCTCGGTCTGCCAGGCGCCGGACCGGTGGGGATCATCACCGATCTGTGCATCATGGAGCCGGAAGCCGGTACCCATGAGTTCGTGGTCACTGCACTGCATCCGGGTGTGACCCGCGAGCAAGTGGTTGCTGCCACCGGTTGGGCGATTCGCTTTGCCGACCAGGTTGAGCAAACCGCCGAGCCGACTGAAGTCGAACTGACCGCGCTGCGCGACCTCGAAGCCCGTACCGCTGCCGCACACGGCCAAGCCCCCGGAGAAGCGTGATGCGTGACGTTTATATCTGCGACGCGATTCGTACCCCTATCGGCCGTTTCGGTGGTGGCCTGTCGACGGTGCGTGCCGACGACCTGGCTGCCGTGCCAATCAAGGCCTTGATGGAGCGCAACCCGTCGGTGGACTGGAACGCGGTGGACGAGGTGTTCCTCGGCTGCGCCAACCAGGCCGGTGAAGACAACCGCAACGTGGCGCGCATGGCGCTGCTGCTGGCTGGCCTGCCGGAAACCATTCCCGGCGTGACCCTCAACCGCCTCTGCGCTTCGGGCATGGATGCCATCGGCACCGCGTTCCGCGCCATCGCCAGCGGCGAGATGGAGCTGGCGATTGCCGGCGGTGTCGAGTCGATGTCCCGTGCGCCGTTCGTGATGGGCAAGGCCGATGCCGCTTTTTCGCGCAACATGAAGCTCGAAGACACCACCATCGGCTGGCGCTTCATCAACCCGTTGATGAAGGCCCAGTACGGCGTGGATGCGATGCCGCAGACCGCTGACAACGTGGCCGACGATTACAAGGTGTCCCGCGCCGATCAGGACGCGTTCGCCCTGCGCAGTCAACAACGCACGGCCGCCGCACAAGCCGCCGGGTTCTTCGCCGAAGAAATCGTTGAAGTGCGCATAGCCCACAAGAAGGGTGAAACCGTGGTCAGCCAGGACGAGCATCCTCGCGCCGACACCACCCTGGAAGTTCTGACCAAACTCAAACCGGTCAACGGCCCCGACAAGACCGTCACCGCCGGCAATGCCTCGGGTGTAAACGACGGCGCCGCCGCGTTGATCCTGGCTTCGGCCGAAGCGGTGAAGAAACATGGCCTGACTGCCCGTGCCAAAGTGCTGGGCATGGCCAGCGCCGGTGTTGCCCCGCGGGTAATGGGCATTGGCCCGGTGCCGGCGGTGCGTAAACTGATCGAGCGCCTCGGTGTAGCGGTCAGCGATTTCGACGTGATCGAGCTCAACGAAGCCTTCGCCAGCCAAGGCCTGGCGGTGCTGCGTGAACTGGGGATCGCGGACGACGCGGCCCAGGTCAACCCGAACGGTGGCGCGATTGCCTTGGGTCACCCGTTGGGCATGAGCGGCGCGCGGCTGGTGTTGACCGCATTGCATCAGCTGGAAAAAACCGGTGGCAAGAAAGGTCTGGCGACCATGTGCGTCGGTGTCGGTCAGGGTCTGGCCCTGGCGATCGAGCGCGTCTGACGCGCTCTGAAGACTTTTAAGAACTGAGGAATGTTTCATGACTGACAAGCCTGGTTACCGTCGCCCGCAGGAAGGCACCCAGCCGGAGTACCTGCACCCGACCTATCAATCCACCAACCTGCGCTCGCCGTCCAAGCCGTTGGTGTTCCTGCCGCATTCGCTGTCGGAAATCACCGGTCCTACCGTCGGCGCCGAGCGCATCAACGAGAAGGATAACGACCTGACCGTCCAGCACGAGGGGCAGCCTCAGGGTGAGCGCATCATCATCCACGGCCGTGTGCTGGATGAAAACGGTCTGCCGGTGCCGGGGATTCTGGTGGAGATCTGGCAGGCCAACGCCGCCGGTCGCTACGCCCATGCCCGCGACCTGCACGACGCACCGCTGGACCCGAACTTCACCGGCACCGGCCGCACCGTGACCGACGCCGATGGCTGGTACCAGTTCCAGACCATCAAGCCCGGCGCCTATCCATGGGGTAACCACCACAACGCCTGGCGCCCGGCGCACATCCATTTCTCGCTGTTCGGGCCGAGCATCCTGACGCGCCTGGTGACGCAGATGTATTTCCCGGGCGACCCGCTGCTGGCGTACGACCCGATCTACAACTGCGTACCCGATACCAGCGCCAAAGAGCGCTTGATCGCGACGTTCGATCTGGAAAAAACCATCCCTTCCTATGCCCTCGGTTATCGCTGGGACATCGTTTTGCGCGGCCGCGACGCCACGCCGATGGAGAAATAAGATGACGCTGACTGCGACCACGTCCCACACCGTCGGGCCGTACTACCACATCGGCCTGACCTGGCTGAACCGCGAAAACCTGACCGTCGAACAAACCCTGGGCGAGCGCGTGGCGATCACCGGGCAAGTGGTCGACGGCAATGGCGACATCGTCAACGACGCGATGCTGGAAGTCTGGCAGGCCAACGCCGCCGGCAAGTATGACCACCCGGAAGACGACCAGGACAAACCCCTGGACCCGAACTTCGAAGGCTTTGGCCGGGTGCCGGTGGATGCCGAAGGACGCTTTCGCTTTACCACCATCAAGCCCGGTACGGTCGAGGGCCTCAAAGGCACGACCCAGGCACCGCACCTTGTCGTTCTGGTGTTTGCCCGTGGTTTGGTGAAGCACCTGCTGACGCGGATCTACTTTGAAGGCGAGGCGGCCAACGTCAACGATCCGTTGCTGGAGTGCGTGCCGGCCGAGCGCCGCAGCACCTTGCTGGCCAAGAAGGATGCGTCGGGTGTTTATCAGTGGAATGTGATTCTGCAGGGTACCGATGCCGAGACGGTGTTCTTCGACTATTAAGTGAACACTGCAAAAAAACTGGGGGAGCGAGCTTGCTCGCGAAAGCGGTGTATCAGACAACATTGATATCGACTGATACGACGCCTTCGCGAGCAAGCCCGCTCCCACAGGGATGTGTGTTCGCTGAAACATCTGCGGAACGGGAGTGTTGCAAAGTGTGTCTAGACTCTCACTGTCCCCATTGAGTGAAAAAACAATGACAACACCCACAGCGCCTATAGCTCTTTATACGGGCGAAGAACGCAGCAAGCGGATCTTCGCCATTGTCGGTGCCTCGTCCGGCAACCTGGTTGAATGGTTCGACTTCTACGTCTACGCCTTCTGTGCGATCTATTTCGCACCGGCCTTTTTCCCGTCCGATAACCCCACCGTGCAGCTGGTCAATACCGCTGGCGTGTTCGCCGCCGGGTTCCTGATGCGGCCGATTGGTGGCTGGATTTTCGGGCGCTTGGCGGACAAGCACGGGCGCAAGAATTCGATGTTGATCTCGATTCTGATGATGTGCTTCGGCTCGCTGCTTATCGCCTGCCTGCCGACCTACAGCAGCATCGGGGTCTGGGCGCCGATCCTGTTGCTGTTCGCCCGTTTGCTGCAAGGCTTGTCGGTGGGCGGTGAGTACGGCACTACCGCAACCTACATGAGTGAAGTGGCGCTCAAGGGCCAGCGCGGTTTCTTCGCCTCGTTCCAGTACGTGACCCTGATTGGCGGCCAATTGCTCGCGGTGTCGCTGGTGGTGGTCCTGCAGCAGTTCCTCACCGAAGATGACCTGCGTGCCTACGGCTGGCGGATACCCTTCGTAGTGGGTGCCATGGCGGCGCTGGTTTCGCTGTATCTGCGTCGTTCGCTCAAAGAAACCACCAGCAAGGCAATGCGCGAAAACAAGGACGCCGGCAGCATCAGCGCCCTGTTTCGCGACCATAAAACCGCATTCATCACCGTACTGGGTTACACCGCCGGTGGTTCGCTGATCTTCTACACCTTCACCACGTACATGCAGAAGTACCTGGTGAACACCGCCGGCATGCCGGCCAAGACCGCCAGCTACATCATGACCGGCGCGCTGTTCCTCTATATGTGCATGCAGCCGATTTTCGGCATGCTCGCCGACAAGATCGGCCGGCGTAACTCGATGCTCTGGTTCGGCGCCCTCGGCACGCTGTGCACCGTGCCGATCCTGTTGAGCCTGAAAAGCGTGACAAGTCCATTTCTGGCCTTCGTGTTGATTACCCTGGCGCTGGCGATCGTCAGTTTCTACACCTCCATCAGTGGCCTGGTGAAAGCCGAGATGTTCCCGCCCGAGGTGCGTGCATTGGGTGTCGGCCTGGCGTATGCGGTGGCGAATGCGATTTTCGGTGGTTCGGCGGAGTATGTGGCCTTGAGCCTCAAGGCCGTGGGCATGGAAAACTCCTTCTACTGGTACGTGACGGTGATGATGGCGATAGCGTTCCTGTTCAGCCTGCGTCTGCCGAAACAGGCGAAGTATCTGCATCACGACCTTTGATCTTCACGCGCGGACCGCAGGCCCGCGCCTCCAGGAATTGTTTATGAACCAGCGACCGGGCAATCAATTGTTCGATGCCTATTTCACGGCCCGCGATATGCGTGAGGTGTTCTGCGATCAGGGTCGGGTCCAGGCCATGCTCGATTTCGAAGCGGCATTGGCCCGGGCCGAAGCACGGGTCGGGATGATTCCGTCGAATGCTGTCGCGCCGATTGAAGCAGCTTGTCGCGCCGGGCTTTATGACTTTGCGACGTTGGGCGAGGCCATTGCCACGGCGGGTAACTCGGCGATTCCATTGGTCAAGGCGCTGGGCAAGCAGATCGCGGCCACCGATGCCGAAGCCGAGCGCTATGTGCATCTGGGCGCGACCAGCCAGGACGTGATGGACAGCGGCCTGGTGCTGCAACTGCGCCGGGCGCTGGAACTGATCGAGAGCGACCTGGCACAACTGGGGCAGACACTCGCGTCCCAGGCCCAGCGCTACGCGACCACGCCATTGGCCGGACGCACCTGGCTGCAGCATGCGACACCGGTCACCCTCGGCATGAAGGTCGCCGGCTGGCTGGGGGCGGTGACCCGCAGTCGCCAACGCTTGGCCGAACTCAAGCCGCGTCTGCTGGTGCTGCAATTCGGCGGTGCGTCCGGAACCCTTGCGGCCCTTGGCGAACAGGCCATGCCGATTGCCCAAGCGCTGGCCGAAGAACTGCAACTGACCTTGCCCGATCAGCCGTGGCACACCCAGCGCGATCGCGTGGTGGAGTTCGGCGCTGCGCTCGGCCTGATCGCCGGCAGTCTCGGCAAACTCGGGCGTGATATCAGCCTGTTGATGCAAACCGAGGCCGCCGAAGTGTTCGAGCCTTCGGCGCCGGGCAAGGGCGGTTCCTCGACCATGCCGCACAAACGCAATCCGGTGGGCGCGGCGGTGTTGATCGGCGCGGCGACTCGCGTACCCGGTTTGCTTTCGACGCTGTTCAGCGCCATGCCCCAGGAGCACGAGCGCAGCCTCGGTCTGTGGCATGCCGAGTGGGAAACCCTGCCGGAAATCTGCTGCCTGGTGTCGGGCAGCCTGCATCAAGCATTGTTGATCGTCCAAGGGCTGGAAGTGGATGCCGAGCGCATGGCGCGCAATCTCGATTTGACCCAGGGCCTGGTGCTCGCCGAAGCGGTGAGCATCGTCCTCGCGCAGCGGGTTGGGCGCGATACCGCGCATCATCTGTTGGAGCAATGCTGCAAACGCGCCGTGGCCGAACAACGTCACCTGCGTGCGGTCCTCGGCGACGAACCACAAGTGACCGCCGAACTGTCGGCGGCTGAGCTCGATCATCTGCTGGACCCTGCCCATTACCTCGGCCAGGCCAAAACCTGGGTCGAGAGGGCGGTGGCTGAACATTCTGCATTGACTGCCTGAAGGAGACTTGCTGTGGCTTTTGTACAACTCGCCGAGGGCGAACTGCATTACCAACTCGATGGACCGGTCGATGCGCCGGTGCTGGTGCTGTCCAACTCCCTGGGCACGGACCTGCACATGTGGGATGCGCAAATCCCGGCATTCTCCGAGCATTTTCGCGTGCTGCGTTTCGACACCCGCGGCCATGGCCAGTCATTGGTGACACCGGGGCCTTACAGCATCGAGCAACTGGGCCGCGACGTGCTCGCATTGCTGGATGCCTTGCACATCGAACGCGCGCATTTCTGCGGATTGTCCATGGGCGGGTTGATTGGCCAGTGGCTGGGGATCAACGCCGGCGATCGACTGAACAAGCTGATCGTGTGCAACACCGCAGCGAAAATCGGCGATCCGTCGGTGTGGAACCCGCGTATCGAAACGGTGCTGCGCGATGGTCAGGCGGCCATGGTTGCCCTGCGCGATGCGTCGATTGCCCGCTGGTTCACCCCGGATTTCTCCGAAGCCAACCCGGCGGCGGCCAAGCAGATTACCGACATGCTGGCGGCGACTTCGCCAGAAGGTTACGCAGCCAATTGCGCAGCTGTGCGCGATGCCGATTTCCGCGATCAGTTGTCCTCGATCAAGGCGCCGCTGCTGGTGATCGCCGGCACTGAGGATGCGGTCACGCCGCCGTCGGGTGGGCACTTCATTCAGGAGCATGTGCCGGGCGCCGAGTACGCCGAGTTCTACGCTGCGCACTTGTCCAATGTGCAGGCTGGCGCTGATTTCAGCGAATGTGTTCTGGCCTTTCTGAAGGCTCGTTGAGGGATATTCCGTGGACGAGAAACAACGTTACGACGAAGGCATGAAAGTCCGTCGCGCGGTACTGGGCGATGCTCACGTCGACCGCAGCCTGACCACCCTGACCGAGTTCAACTCGGAGTTCCAGGAAATGATCACCCGCCACGCCTGGGGCGACATCTGGACTCGCGAGGGTCTGCCACGCCATACCCGCAGCCTGATCACCATCGCCATGCTGATCGGCATGAACCGCGAGGGCGAACTCAAACTGCACCTGCGCGCCGCCGCCAACAATGGCGTGAGCCGTGGCGAGATCAAGGAAGTGATCATGCAGAGCGCGATCTATTGCGGGATTCCGGCAGCCAATGCGACGTTCCACTTGGCCGAGTCGGTGTGGGATGAGTTGGGGGTTGAATCGCGGGAGTAAGCGGTAACGGTGAACAACCTGTGGGAGCGAGCTTGCTCGCGATAGCGTCGGCACATTCACTATTGATGTCGCCTGATACACCGCCATCGCGAGCAAGCTCGCTCCCACATTTGTTTTGTGTTTACAACAGGCTGATCGGGTAGCTGATGATCAGGCGGTTCTCATCGAACTCGTTGTTGCTGTAGTCGCGGCGCATGGTCGAGTTGCGCCATTTCAGGTTCAAGTCCTTTAGCGCGCCGCTCTGCACGGTATAGCCCAGTTCGCTTTCACGTCCCCATTCCTTGCCGTCGGTGATGGTGCCGGTGTGCACATTGTCACCGCTGATGTAGCGGTTCATCAGGGTCAGGCCCGGAACGCCCAGGGCGGCGAAGTTGTAGTCGTGGCGTACTTGCCAGGATTTCTCCTGGGCATTGTCGTAACTGGAGTTGTAGCTGTCGTTGGCCAAGGTACCGCCGCTGGTGCCGTTGACCCGCATCCAGGCGTTGTCGCCGGTGAGTTTTTGCAGGCCGACGTAGAAGGTGTTGCCGCCGTATTTGGCCGAAAACAAGCCGTACATTGTTTTGTTGTCCAGCTCGCCAGCACGGGCGCTGCCGTCATCCTTGCCGTAGAAGAAACCCAGGTTGGCGCCCAGGGTCCAGTCACCCAATGGCTGGCTGTGGGTCAGGTTGATGAACTGCTGGCTGTAGATGTCCTTGAGTTCGGCGTTCCACAGGCCGATCTGGGTGCGCTTTTCGTTGAACAGGTATTCGCCGCCCTGAAAGTTGAAACGGTCCGAGGTGAACGCCGCTTTGCCGGTCATCGACATGTCGTCCATGCTGCTGTCATCGCGGGGGCTGTTCTGCCGGAACTGGCCGCCGTAGAGCGTCAGGCCATTGATCTCCTTCGACGTGATCTGGCCGCCCCGGAAGGTTTGCGGCAACGAACGACCGTCGTCCGAACGCAGGATTGGCAACACCGGCATCCACTCGCCGACTTTCACTTCGGTCTGCGACAGCTTGGCCTTGAACGCGACATTGGTGCGCCCGAAGTTATCCGCCGGGCGACCGTCGTGATCCAGCGGCAGCAGTTGCGTACCGCCTGTGCCTTTACCGCCGTCGAGCTTCACCGAATACAGACCGAGCACATCCATGCCGAACCCGATGGTGCCCTGGGTGAAGCCGGACTTGGCGTCGAGGATGAAACTCTGCGTCCATTCTTCAGCCTTGCCTTGGGCCTTGGTCGGGTTGGTGAAGTTGCGATTTATGTAGAAGTTGCGCAGGTTCAGGTTGACCTTGGCCCCTTCGACAAAACCCGACTCTTCGGCGTGGGCGGGCAGGGCGGCACCGGCCAGGGCGGCGGCGATCAGGCCGGGAACGAGGTACTGCGCGGTGGAAGGCGTCATGGGTTCGGGTCTCTCTAATTCTTGGGGATGAAACGGGGGGGGCCGCAATCGGGGGGATTGCAGACGAGTCATTGAGTTGTCTGGAAAAAAGAACGTGATCAGCCGGACGGTGCAGGGCGCGCAGACATGGTGTCGAACCTGATGTTATTGGTCTTGTGGAGCGGATGGTGCGGGGAATGTACTAGATGGTTCAATTGCTGGCGGCGGGTTTTGGGCGATTATCGAACATAAAATTTTGTAGCGTTTCATGGATGGCGAAGTGTACGGAGATTTATAAAAACACGATGTGCTTTAAGTTTTATTTAACTCTTTAAATTGCATGTGTGCGGGCGGGGTGTCAACCTGTTAAATCTGACAGTTGTTTTGGAAGATGTTGAGGTCTAGCATTTTTTTTTGGTTGTCTTTTGAAATGTGATCTTAATACGTCGGTTAGGAGATTGTCATGAGCGAAATAATGATTAATTCTGCGGAAGATTGGAACGACGAACAGGTGAAAGAACATCCTGTCCGTGGAAGAATAAATCTGACTCTTCGGGTTGACCCACCTGACAGTGATTCGGGAGTCGAGATCCAGTTAAGGAAATTGTTTTTTGTCTGGAAACAGTCTGCGCCCCATTTTGCACTGTTTGCCAAAGGAGAGGATGAACACGCTGGAACGGAGCTGTATCTTTCGGGCTATGGATTGGAGGCTGGCAAGACGTACGTTATTTCGGATGATCTTAAGGATGTGAGTGCACGGTTTGAAAGAGAGGGAACAACGAGCTACCCCCGGACTCCAGCTGAAGGAACACTTACTATCAGATCCATTGATTCTGAATCAATTGAAGGTTATTTCCGATTTGTTTTTAATAATACTGGCAAGGAGGATAAGCGGAAGATTGATGTTTATGGTACTAGTTTTACGATCGGGTATTCGGATGTGAAAGTTAGTTGAGTTTATTTCGATGATTGGCGAGTGGAAGGTGTTTTAAGTAACGCATCATGAAGTATCGAGCTTCATGGTGCGTCACTGTTTTACTAAGCGATCAGAAATACTTCATCTTCGGCGCTTCTTCTTTCAACGGCTCGTTCTTCGCCGTCTGTTCGTTCCAGCCACCACCCAGGGCCTTGTACAGGTTGACCTGGCTGACCAGCTGCGCCAGTCGGTCGGTGATCAGCACCTGCTGCGCACTGAACAGCTGACGCTGGGCATCGAGGAAGGTCAGGTTGCTGTCGACACCGATGCGGTAACGACGCTCGGCCAGGCGGTAGTAGTCCTGGTTGGCACTGACGAAATCTTTCTGTGCCTGCAACTGCTGGACGTAGGTCTGGCGGGCAGCCAGGCCGTCGGCGACTTCCTGGAAGGCCGTTTGAATGGACTTCTCGTAGTTCGCCACGCCGATGTCTTTCTGGATTTTCGAGTAATCCAGGCTGGCGCTCAGGGCGCCGGCGTTGAAGATCGGCAGGTTGATCTGCGGTTGGAACAACCAGGTGCCCGAACCACCCTTGAACAGACCGGACAGGTCCGGGCTCAGGGTGCCGGCATTGGCCGTGAGGCTGATGCTCGGGAAGAACGCAGCCCGCGCCGCGCCGATGTTGGCATTGGCGGCCTTCAGGTTGTACTCGGCCTGAAGGATGTCCGGACGACGATGCAGCAGGTCCGACGGCAGGCCGGGTGGAACGTCGCTCAGCAGGTCGTCGTCAAGTGGTTTGGCCGCTTGCAGGTTGGCCGGGACACCGGTGCCGAGCAGCAGCACCAGGCTGTTCTCGTCCTGGGCGACCTGACGGGTGTACTTGGCCAGTTGCGCACGGGCGTTTTCCACCGAGGTGCGCGACTGTGCCAGGTCCAGGGCCGAGGCGACGCCGACTTCGTTGCTGCGGGCGGTGAGCTTGTAGCTCTCCTCGAAGGCGGCGAGGGTGTCCTGGGTCAGCTTGTACAGTTCCTTGTCGGCCTGCCAGGTCAGGTAGGCATTGGCCACGCTGGCCACCAGGCTGATCTGCGTGCTGCGGCGGCCCTCTTCAGTGGCGAAGTACTTCTGCAACGCTTCTTCGTTCAGGCTGCGAACCCGACCGAACAGATCGAGTTCATAGGCGCTGACGCCAACAGTTGCCGAGTAGGAACTGCTGATGCCGGCTTCGCCGGTCTGGGAAGCATCAGCCGGAAGCCGCTGACGGCTGCCGCTGCCATTGGCCGAGACGGCCGGGAACAGATCGGCACGGGAGATGCGGTATTGAGCCGCGAACGCGTCGATGTTCAGGGCCGCGACACGCAGGTCACGGTTGTTTTCCAGAGCAACCTGGATCAGCTGTTGCAGCGCCGGGTCATGGAAAAACTGCTTCCAGCCCTGCTCGGCAGCCGCTTGCGCCGGTGCCTGGGCCGGCGAGTACGCCGGGCCCTGCGGGTACTGGCCCGCCACCGGCGCTTCGGGCTGCTGATAGTCAGGTATCAGCGAGCAGCCACCGAGCACGAAGGCGGCGACTGCCAGGGAGAGTAGCGACTTGCTCATTAGCCAGCCTCTTTAGAAGTTTCAATAGCGTCATCCTGGTCGGCGATTTTGCGCTGGCCAATGGACGACACGGTGACGAAGAACAGCGGGACCCAGAAGATCGCCAGCACAGTGGCCGTGATCATACCGCCGATTACGCCGGTACCGATTGCATGCTGGCTACCGGAGCCCGCACCGGTGGATATCGCCAGTGGTACCACACCGAGGACGAAGGCGAGCGAGGTCATGATGATCGGTCGCAGACGCATGCGGCAGGCTTCGATCGCTGCATCGCGCAGGCTACGCCCTTGTTCGTGCAATTCCTTTGCAAATTCGACAATCAGAATGGCGTTTTTCGCCGCCAGACCGATAGTCGTCAACAAACCTACCTGGAAGTACACGTCGTTGGACAAACCACGCAGGCTGGTGGCCATCAGCGCACCGATGATCCCCAGCGGTACAACCAACATCACCGCGATCGGAATCGACCAGCTTTCATACAACGCCGCCAGACACAGGAACACCATCAGCAGCGACAGGGCGTACAGCGCTGGTGCTTGCGAACCGGACAGACGCTCTTCGTACGACAGGCCGGTCCAGGAAATACCGACACCCGCCGGCAGTTTCTTGGCAATGGCCTCGACTTCGAGCATGGCTTCACCGGTGGAATAGCCTGGCGCCGGGGCACCGAGGATTTCCATCGCTTCCACGCCGTTGTAACGGGCCAGTTTCGGCGAACCGTAAATCCACTCGCCCTTGGCGAACGCCGAGAACGGAACCATGTTGCCGGTACTGTTGCGCACGTACCACTTCTGCAGGTCTTCAGGGCCCATTCGAGCGCCTGGCTGGCCTTGCACGTACACCTTCTTCACCCGGCCACGGTCGATGAAGTCGTTGACGTAGCTACTGCCCAGGGCAATCGACAGGGTGTTGTTGATGTCGGCGATGGTAATGCCCAGGGCACTGGCCTTCTCGTCATCGATTTCCAGCTGGTATTGCGGTTCGTCGTTCAGGCCGTTCGGACGCACCTGAGACAGGATCTTGCTTTGTGCGGCCATGCCGAGGAACTGGTTGCGCGCTTCCATCAGTTTTTCGTGGCCGATACCGGCACGGTCCTGCAGGAACACGTCGAAACCGGTGGCGTTACCCAGTTCCAGTACCGCCGGTGGCGCGAAGGCGAACACCATGGCATCGCGGAAGGTGAAGAAGTGCTGTTGGGCACGGGCCGCCACCTTGAACACATTGTTGTCGGCGTTACGTTCGTCCCACGGTCTGAGCATGATGAACGCCATACCCGAACTCTGGCCACGGCCGGCGAAGTTGAAGCCGGTCACGGTAAACACCGAGTTCACCGCATCGCCTTCGCCGCCATCCTTGCCAGGTCGCAGCAGGAATTCACGCATTTCGTCCACGACCACCTGGGTGCGCTGGGACGTCGAACCGGCCGGGGTCTGCACCTGGGCGAACAGTACACCCTGGTCTTCTTCCGGCAGGAACGCCGTTGGAATGCGGGTGAACAGCCAGATCATGCCAACCACGATCAGCAGGTACGCCAGCAGATACGGGATCTTGCGCTGCAGGATATTGCCGACACCGCGCTCGTAGCTGCGAACGCCACGGTCGAAATTGCGGTTGAACCAGCCAAAGAAACCACGCTTGGGTACGCCGTGCTCGCCTTTGGGAATCGGCTTGAGCATGGTGGCGCAAAGCGCCGGGGTGAAGATCAGCGCGACCAGTACCGACAGGGCCATGGCCGAGACGATGGTGATCGAGAACTGCTTGTAGATCACACCGGTGGAACCGCTGAAGAACGCCATCGGCAGCAGAACCGCCGACAACACCAGGGCGATACCGACCAGTGCACCCTGGATCTGGCCCATGGACTTCTTGGTGGCTTCCTTGGGTGACAGACCTTCTTCGCTCATCACCCGTTCGACGTTTTCCACCACGACGATGGCGTCGTCCACCAGCAAGCCGATGGCCAGCACCATGCCGAACATGGTCAGGGTGTTGATGCTGAAACCGGCGGCCGCGAGGATGCCGAATGTACCGAGCAATACCACCGGCACGGTCATCGTGGTGATGATGGTGGCGCGGAAGTTCTGCAGGAACAGGAACATCACCAGGAACACCAGGGCGACCGCTTCGACCAGGGTGTGAACCACGCCCTTGATCGATTCGGTTACGACCGGAGTGGTGTCATACGGAAACACCACTTCCATCCCTTGCGGGAAGAACGGCTTGAGGCTGTCGATGGTCGCGCGCAGGGCCTTGGCGGTATCGAGCGCGTTGGCACCGGTGGCCAGTTTCACCGCCAGGCCGGAAGCCGGGGCACCGTTGAACTGGGCGTTGATGCTGTAGTTCTCACCCCCCAGGCCGACTTCGGCAACATCCCTCAAGCGAACCTGGGAACCGTCCTTGTTGACCTTGAGCAGGATCTTTTCGAACTCTTCCGCGGTCTGCAGGCGGGTCTTGCCGATGATGGTCGCGTTCAACTGGGTGCCGGGCAGGGCAGGCAGGCCGCCGAGCTGGCCGGACGACACCTGGACGTTTTGCGCGGCGATAGCGGTCTTGACGTCGATCGGGGTCAGGTTGAAGTTGTTCAACTTGGCCGGGTCGAGCCAGATTCGCATGGCGTACTGGGAACCGAACACCTGGAAGTCGCCGACACCGGCGGTCCGCGAGATCGGGTCCTGCATGTTCGACACGATGTAGTTGGACAGGTCGTCCTTGGTCATGCTGCCGTCACGCGACACCACGCCGATCACCAACAGGAAGTTCTTCACCGCCTTGGTGACGCGGATACCTTGCTGTTGCACTTCTTGCGGCAACAGCGGGGTGGCCAGGTTCAGCTTGTTCTGGACCTGGACCTGCGCGGTGTCGGAGTTGGTGCCTTGCTCGAAGGTCGCGGTAATGGTCATGGTGCCGTCGGAGTTACTTTCCGACGAGACATAACGCAGGTTGTCGATACCGTTGAGCTGTTGCTCGATCACCTGAACCACGGTGTCCTGAACCGTTTGTGCCGAAGCACCCGGGTAGGCCACGGAGATGGCGATCGCTGGAGGCGCAATGCTCGGGTACTGGTTGATTGGCAGTCTGAGGATCGATAGTGCCCCGACCAGCATGATCACCAGGGCAATTACCCAGGCGAAAATCGGACGGTCGATAAAAAATTTCGACATGGTTTACTCCCCTTTGCCGCCAGAGGCTTTATCAGCTACCTGGGCGGGGGCCGGGTTCTTTACGGCTACGTTGGTCGCTTCACTGGCCTTGACTTCGATGCCAGGTTTGACGAATTGCAGACCTTCGGTGATCAGGCGATCGCCGGCCTTCAGGCCGTCTTCGATCAGCCATTGGTTACCGACGGTGCGGTTGGCCTTGAGTTGACGCAGTTCGACCTTGTTGTCCGGGCCGACAACCAGTGCGGTCGGCGTACCTTTGAGGTCGCGGGTCACGCCTTGCTGCGGGGCCAGGATCGCCGCGCTGTTCACACCGGCCAGCAACTTGGCGTGCACGAACATGCCAGGCAGAAGGGTGTGGTCAGGGTTCGGGAAAATGGCGCGCAGGGTGACGGAACCGGTGGTCTGGTCAACCGAGATTTCGGAGAACTCCAGCTTGCCGTCCAGCTTGTAGTCGCTGCCGTCTTCGAGGGTCAGCTTGACCGAAGCCGTGTTGTCGCCGGCTTTCTGCAGGCGACCGCTTTCCAGCTCACGGCGCAGTTGCAGCAGCTCGACCGAGGACTGCGTCACGTCGACGTAGATCGGGTCGATTTGCTGGATCACCGCCATCGCATCGGCCTGGGCATTGCTCACCAGCGCGCCTTCGGTCACCGAGGAGCGGCCGATGCGGCCGGTCAGCGGGGCATAGACCTTGGTGTAGCGCACGTTGATCTGCGCGGTTTGCAGCGCGGCTTCCGATTGCAGGCGGTTGGCCACGGCGGTGTCGTATTCCTGACGGCTTACGGCTTGTTCGTTGACCAGTTGCTGGTAGCGGTCGGAAATCGACTTGGTCGAGCGCAGGTTGGCTTCAGCGCTTTTCAGCGTCGCTTCATAGACCGACGGATCGATCTGGTACAGCTGCTGGCCGGCCTTGACGTCACTGCCTTCCTTGAACAGGCGCTTGAGAATGATGCCGTTGACCTGTGGGCGGACTTCGGCAATGCGGAACGCACTGGTACGGCCGGGCAGATCGGATGTCAGGGTGAAAGCTTGAGGTTGCAGAGTCACGACGCCGACCTGAGGCGGTGGGGCGGCCGGTGCTGCCTCTTCCTTTTTGCATCCGCTGAGCAGCGATGCCAGGGCGACGGCGGCGACCAGAGCGGTAACAGCTGGCTTGAATTGCATGAAAATCCTCGGGTCAGGCACGCAAGGTGCGCACTAGAAAGGTGGAAGGTTGAAAAATGTTTGCCGAGTGGATAAGTAGCTTGCTAAGGAATATACTTACGTACATGGCTGTTTGTAAATACCCAGGCTGCGTATCAACGCCGTTACACAAGCCGCTACACAAGCCGTTGAAAGGTTGGAATTGTAGGCCGGGGACGAATCCCCGGAACGTTCGCCCCACTTTTATTCAGCTGATGTTCAGGCATCGCTGAAGCACCCTGATTGAGGTTGTACTGCCATGGTCCGTCGTACCAAAGAGGAAGCTCAGGAAACCCGCGCGCAAATTCTCGTGGCGGCCGAAAAGGCCTTTTTCGAGCGAGGCGTGGCACGCACGACCCTGGCGGACATCGCGACCCTGGCCGGCGTCACTCGAGGGGCCATCTACTGGCATTTCAGCAACAAGGCGGATCTGGTGCAGGCCATGCTCGACACTCTGCATGAGCCGCTGGAAGAAATGGCCAAGGCCAGCGAAAGCGAAGACGAACTCGATCCTCTGGGCTGCATGCGAAAGTTGCTGATTCATTTGTTTCATCAAATTGCGCTGGACCCGAAAACCCGACGCATCAATGAGATTCTTTTTCATAAGTGCGAATTCACCGATGAAATGTGCGACCTGCGCCAACAACGGGTGTCAGCCAGCCTCGAATGCAATGTGCGGATCGGTCTGGCCCTGAGTAATGCAGTGAATCGCGGTCAGTTGCCGGAAAACCTCGACACGGCCCGCGCCGCGATCAGCTTGCATGCTTATATTGATGGCATCCTGTACCAGTGGCTGCTGGCCCCCGACAGCTTTGAATTGCACGCCGAAGCCGAGCGTTGGGTCGATACCGGGCTGGATCTGTTGCGCTTTAGCCCCAGCCTGTGCAAATGAAACAAAATGATAAATTGGCTCCCTGCAAGTCAACCGTTGAAGTCACCGAGGATCATTTTACTTCGCGTGCCTTTTTTGCAATGGGGGCTTTTATATACGGACGTGTGCCAGGTTGACAGCTACCAGGCTACATAATTTGTAGGAATTTTGTGTCGAGCTTGCATGGGGAGTGAACCTCGTGCGGATTCCACTACTGCTAAAAAGAACCCCGGATTTGCGAGCCGGGGCCTGGAATGTGGCGAAGAAAATGCATCAGCAAGCTGATTTGATACGTTTTTTCACCGGCGTCTTTTCTATCTGATCAGTATCAACCGACTATCAAGTCGACGCTAAAACTGAAGGGCGCCTCTTTATTCTTTTTCGTGATGTCGGCAGTGACCTTATATGAGCTGTTGCTGTTGCCGGATCGCGTTATTGTTTTTGACCAATTTGGTTTCAGGTTCGGATGCAGGACGCCGAAAACCACTGAAACTGTCAGCTGAATAGCTAGCGTGAATATTAATCCATCTTCGGTAATGTACGAGAACTGTTGCAGGATCGGGGCGAACTTTCTTTTGTTGTAATACATTCCATTACTTGAGAAGTCCCGAAGGTAAGGAAGATCGAGGGTTTGCTCATCGTTCGCTTCGATTTCGAAAGCTGATAGCGAGGTTCCGGTCAAATCCCAGCCTGCTTTCAAGAGCCGGATCGGGCCATCGGTGTTGTTGGAAATGTTAATGGTCATTATGGTGTATTGATTGGGGAATTTACTGGCTGAAGCAGAAAAAATGCTGGAATCATCAGGTTCATATTCTGTGCGTGCAATGATGCGAGGCACGTTTATCGGGCCATTGTTGTTCATGCTGTTAATCCTTTAAAGTTATTGAGAGGCTTTCCGTGGCGCTCGGAATGTTGTAGCGAAGCGTTGTGAAGTATTAGATTGTTCTGTTGGGTTTGTCTGGGGTTTAATTGTAATTTTGTATTGAGGTACGTGCAGGTGTGATGCAAATTTAGATGGCAGGTAAGTTGTCAGAGATTTAAGTATGACAAGCGGGTTTTGGCTTGTTTAAAGCAAAAAAAACCCGACGTCCAAAACGCCGGGCTATTCGAGTTTTTCGCAGGCCTACAAGGTTGGATAGTCGATGTAACCGACAGGCCCCTTGGCGTAGAACAGTTCCGGACGCGCTTCGTTCAACGGCGCGTCAGCCTGCAAGCGTGCCGGCAGGTCAGGGTTGGCAATGAAAGGTACACCGAAGGCGACTGCATCGGCCTGGCCACTGGCGAGTAACGCGTTGGCGCTGTCCTTGGTGAAACGCTCGTTGGCAATGTAGGGGCCGCCGAAGGCTTCCTTGAGCTGCGGGCCGAGGCTGTCGGCACCTTCTTTCTCCCGCGAGCAGATGAAGGCAATGCCACGCTTGCCCAGTTCGCGAGCGACATAGGTGAACGTTTCAGCGAGGTTGTCGTCGCCCATGTCATGCAGGTCGGCGCGTGGCGACAGGTGCACCCCCACGCGGCCGGCGCCCCAGGTTTCGATGGCGGCGTCTGTCACTTCCAGCAGCAGACGGGCACGGTTTTCCAGGGAGCCGCCGTAGTTATCGGTCCGCTGGTTGGTGCTGCTTTGCAGGAACTGGTCGAGCAGGTAACCGTTGGCGGCATGGATTTCCACACCGTCGAAGCCGGCGGCCTTGGCGTTCTCGGCACCGACGCGGTAAGCGTCGACGATGTCGGCGATTTCAGCGGTTTCCAGGGCGCGCGGTACAGGGAAGTCGGCCAGCGGACGAACCAGGCTGACGTGGCCCTTGGGCTGGATGGCACTCGGAGCGACCGGGGCTTCATCGTTCAGGTACAAACCGTGGGAAATGCGACCCACATGCCACAGTTGCAGGAAGATTTTGCCGCCCGCGCCATGGATAGCCTTGGTCACGTTGGACCAGCCACGCACTTGATCGTTGGACCAGATGCCCGGGGTGTCCGGGTAGCCGACGCCCATTGGGGTCACCGAAGTGGCCTCGCTGAGGATCAGGCCGGCGGTGGCACGTTGCACGTAGTACTCGGCCATCAGCGCATTGGGCACGCGGCCTTCGTCGGCGCGGCAGCGGGTCAGTGGCGCCATGATGATGCGGTTGGCCAACTCGAGGTCGCCCAGTTTGATCGGATCGAAAATAGTCGTCATTTAGTGGCTCTCTTTTGGAGATCAGTTAGAAGTAGCTGGGGCCAGGTCGGGATTGCCGCCCTGACGGAAAGTAATCAGGGTCACCAGCAGGGCGAGTACCGCCAGTGCGGCTGCCGCGAGCGGCACGCTGGTCAGGCCGAAGCCGTGGGCAATCACGCTGCCGCCGACCCAGGCACCCAGAGCGTTGCCGATGTTGAAAGCGCCGATGTTCAGGGTCGACACCAGGTTCGGTGCGGCCTTGCCGAAGGTCACCACGTTCACTTGCAGCGCCGGTACGGCGGCGAAGCACGCGGTGGCCCAGAGGAACAGGGTGATTTCGGTAGGGATCAGCGCGACGCTGGTCCAGGTCAGCACGGTGGACACCACGGCCATGGTGACGAACACACCGATCAGCGTCGCGGCCATGCCTTTGTCGGCCAGCTTGCCGCCGATGATGTTGCCGACCGTCAGACCCAGACCGATGAGCATCAGGGTCCAGGTCACGCCACGGGGCGAAACGCCGGTGACTTCGCCGAGCAGCGGGGCGACGTAGGTGAACAGGGTGAACACCGAGGCGGCGAACAGCGCGGTCATGCTCAGGGACAGCCAGATGCCGCCGCCCTTGAGTGCGGCCAATTCGGCGCGCATGTCGAGTTTCTCTTCATCACGCTTGGCCGGCAGGAAGCGGATCAAGCCGATCAGCGCGATCACACCGATCACGGTCACGGCCCAGAAGGTCGAACGCCAGCCGGCTTCCTGACCGAGTGCGGTGCCCAGCGGTACGCCGAGGACGTTGGCCAGGGTCAGGCCGGTGAACATCAGGGCCACGGCCGAAGCGCGTTTGTTCGCAGGCACCAGGCCGGCGGCTACCACTGAACCGATACCGAAGAAGGCGCCATGGCAGAGGGCGGTGACCACACGGGCGAACATCAGCACGTTGTAGTCGCCGGCCACTGCGCAAAGCAGGTTGCCGACAATGAAGATGCCCATCAACGCCACCAGGGCTGCCTTGCGCGGCAGTCTGGCGGTGGCCAGCGCCATGAACGGCGCGCCGATGGCCACGCCCAGGGCGTAACCGGTCACCAGCCAGCCGGCACCGGGAATCGACACACCGAGGTCCGCCGCCACGTTGGGCAGCAGGCCCATGATGACGAACTCGGTGGTGCCGATGGCGAAGGCGCTCAAGGCCAGGATGAGTAGCGAGAGGGGCATGTTTAATTCCTTGTCGGCCGACTGACGTTAAGGGTCAGAGCTCTTTACTGAAGGTTTTGAGGAATTCCTGGATGGTTTCCTCGTTGCGTTTGAAAAAATGCCACTGGCCGACTTTGCGGCTGCTGATCAGGCCGGCGCGTTGCAGGGTCGCCAGGTGTGCGGACACCGTGGACTGCGACAGGCCGCAACGTTGATCGATCTGCCCGGCACAAACGCCGTGCTCGTTACTGTGGGACTGGTCGGGAAATTCGACGGTCGGGTCCTTGAGCCAGTGCAGGATGTCTCGCCGTACTGGGTGTGCCAGGGCTTTTATTATTTCGTCGAGATTGATGGTCATGATGTGGGCTCGTGATTTTTAAAACGCTATATCGCGATGAGGCGAACTTTAAATCGGTATTTCGCGATATACAAATATGATTTGGCTCTGACCAACTCACATTTCGGTATATCGAGTTATAACGATATGTTGAGTGTAACAAGGCAAGGGGGCAGTGCTAAGCTGCGCCCATGAACTATCTCGCACATCTTCACCTCGGTGGCCAGCGTCCCGGCCAATTGCTCGGCAGTCTGTATGGCGATTTCGTCAAGGGACGCCTGCAAGGGCAGTTCGCTCCGGACATCGAGGGGGCTATCCAGTTGCACCGCAGCATCGACGTGTTCACCGACCGCCATCCGCTGGTGGACGTCGCGTTGTCGCGTTTCTCCCTGACCCGTCGTCGCTACGCGGGTATCGTGCTCGATGTGTTTTTCGACCATTGCCTGGCCCGGGACTGGACGCTGTATGCCGACCGGCCCCTGGCGTTGTTCACTTCGGACGTTTACCGGGTGCTGTCCAGCGAACGGCAATTGCCGGAGCGGCTGGCGAGGATTGCGCCGCACATGGTGGCCAATGACTGGCTGGGTTCGTATCAGGAATTCGAAGTGCTGGAGCAGGTGTTGCGCGGGATCTCGCGACGCCTGACCCGGCCGGAAGAACTGGCGGCGGCGATGCAGGAATTGCGGCGGTTGTATGAACCGTTGAGCGAGGACTTCAGGTTGTTCTATCCGCAGCTTCAGGATTTTGCCCGGAACTATCCAACACCATAAAACCCCTGTGGGAGCGGGCTTGCTCGCGAAGGCGGTGTATCAGCTGACATCTGAGCTGAATGACATTCCGC
>NZ_JAHBDE010000006.1:0-138907 GCF_019956175.1 Pseudomonas sp. BF-R-30
CGGGGGGGATTGAAGGATGATCCGAACGGATCACCTCGGGTGGTGAGTTCGCATTAGCTCGCTGTCTCGAGAATTCCCAGCATATATGCACGCGCGACTACATGCTGTCTGGTGCCGGCCTGGAATTTTCCAAACAGGTTTTTCAGGTGCCACTTCACGGTTTCCTCGCCGACATTCAGCGCCAGGGCGATTTGCTTGTTGGACAGGTTGCGAGCCAATAGCTGCAACACCTCACGTTCCTTGGGCGTCAAGAGACGACTCGCGGACACGCTCAATGGGGTGGATTCCGGTCGCGCAACAGATGCGGGCGTAGAGGGCGTCGCAAGCAACGGGACCGTTTCACCCTGGAGCGTCCGCTCCCATTTGATCAGGTCCGGATGGGTGTCCTGCACCACACGCAACATACCGTTTTCTTGCGCGAGGCTGACAGCCTCCAGCAAATAGTCAGTACCGCCCTGTCCGGTCGCCCGAAGTGCCAGTGCCCTGAGCAGCTTGATCTGCACGATATCTCGCCCACGACGCAGGTATTCGGCTGTTTCGCCAACCCTGCCCAGCACCGCCAGCATCGCCTCCCAGTCACGTTGGGCCAGTAAGGCATAAGCGTTGGCTACCCCGGCCAGCAAGTCCAGCTCCGGCCCCAGCAACCCTGCTCGCTCACGGGCAATAACCGGCGTGAAACTGTCCAGCCGGCGCCATAATGCGTGGCAGGTATCGCTGCGTCCCTGCAAGGCATGCAGGCGTATTTGCTCTCCCAGGGAGGCAATGCAGAATCGTGGAATATTTCGCTCTTCTCCAAGGGCGAATAACGCCTCGAGCAGATCCTGCCCGCGATGCCCCTGCCCCTGGAGTGAGGCCAGTCGAGAGGCGGCGAGGAAACCCTGCACAATCGCATCGGGAGAGGCCAATCGCTCAACGATATCCAGCCTGTTCGCCAGCACCGTAGCGGTCTCCTGGACTTCCCCCTGTTCCAGCAACACCGTCGCCAGAGCGCTCGCTAACATGACCGCCACCGGACTGCGCCGACCGATGTCCCGTTCGGCATGCAACAGGCTGTCGTGCAACGCAGTACGCGCCGACACCATTCGACCCTCGTATAAATAAGCAAGACCGACCACCCACTCGCCATACCCGCGTATGGCATCAAGGCCAGTACTACCCGCGTAACGCGGTGCTCGCTGAAGGATTCGTCGGGCTTTCTCCGGTTGCCCCTGCAACAGCGTCAGCCGGGCGATCAGATTCGCGACCAAGGCTTGCACCGTGATTGAGAATGAGGGCAATCGATCGACCCAAGGCATGATGAGTTGATGCGATTGATCCGGACGGTCCGCAAAGAAGGCGGCGGCGGCGGCGATGGCGGCCGCTTCACAACGTGTCGCCTCGTCGGCGGACGGATGCTGTTCAATTGCCGCAATCAATTGCGCCGCTTCTGCCTGACGCGCTCCCATTGCCAATGTCCAGGCCGCCGCCAGGCAGATGCGCGGATGCGACAACACGTCAGCGGGGCCAAGCTCCTCGACCCACTCCAGCACCCGGCTGAATTGCCCCTGCAACGCGACTTCGTACAGGCATTTGCCGATCAACGTATAGGCCGGTTGGGGCATGCCGGCCAACAGATATTGCCGGGCGGCCTGCTCCAGGAAACCGTGGTGTTCCAGCCACACAGCGCCGCGCCGGTGATAACCCTGACGCTCCTCCAACGGCAAGTCGGCAAAACGGCCGAGCAGAAATTCCCGCGCCAATGGATGGATGCGCACCCAGTCACTGTCGATACTTTCAACAAAAATCGGTGTCGAGGCACACAATTCCTTCAGCAATTCACCCGAGCGAGCGTTGCCCGTCAGCGCCTCGCATAACAAGGGCTGGACCATTTCCAACACTGCAATGCCGGTCAGAAAGCGAACCTGCTCCTCCCGAAGATGTGCGAGCAAACTGTCGACGAAATAACGCTGGATATCACCCAGGCAAGTCGACAACTCTTCGACTGCCGCACTTCGATTCGAGCTCTTCTCCAACGCCGAAATCGCTAATTGCAGGCCGAGCGGCCAGCCTTCGGTTATCTCGTGCAGCCGTACGCAGAGGTCGGCATCAACCCTTGCGCCGAAACGGTCATTGAGGATGGCGACCGCCTCTTCCACATTCAGCCGTAAAGCCGCTGTCATGATCGTCGTGAAAAGCCCGCTTGCCGCGAGGTCCGCCACCTGCAGATTCAACCGTGTGCGAGAGGCCATGATGATGCGCAAATTGGCCGGTGCGTTGTGCAACAGGTACGTCAGGGAGTAACGGATCGTCAACTCGGGAAGGGCATCCACTTCATCCAGAATCAATACGGTTTCGCTACCCAGATCGGCCACTTCCGCCAACCACTGCGTCAGCCCTTCCTGTTCGTCACGCCCCAGTCCCGCAATAGGCTCGAATGCGCGGGCAAACGACGGCCGACCGCTGCCAATTGCCATCGCAGCTCCCAGCCCTTGGACAAAACGAGCACCATCATCCTGTGCATCCAGCGTCATCCAGGCCACCACGGCGCCGTGAGACAAACACTCACGGCGCCATTGGGTCAGCAGAAAGGTTTTGCCGAAGCCTGCCGGCGCTTGAACGGCGATCACCACTTTGTCTGTCAGTTCCTGGGTCTGGATACCCAGGCGGTTTCGCATCCGTGCTGACTTCTGACTGCGCGGCGGTGTCGTTTTGAGGATCAGTTGGGGCTCTATGCAATCCATTTCTTTCAGACCCTGGTGGTTAAGAGACGCCTACCCAAGGAGCGTCTGAAGGTCGCTGGATACAGTTCCAAACGGTCGAACACTACCATGGAATGGTCAGGAGGTTTGAACCCCGGTGCAATCCAACGCAAGCCGCTTGTGTTCTTTCGGTGTCGTGACCTGCTCGCCACGCCAAAGAATCCGCTACCTTCCAGCCAGGGCTCTGTATTCAGCCGGTGTACTGGCGTGTGCAACCTTGAACGCTGCAGTCAGGTGGCTCTGAGAGCTGAAGCCACACTCCAGCGCCACATGCAAAATAGGGAGATCGGTCTGCATGAGCAGATCACGCGCATGTTCCAGTCGTACATTCATTACATAGCGATGGGGCGGCATACCCATGGCGCGCTGAAACAGCCGTCGAAAATGAGCCGGGCTGACACCCGCCTGGCCAGCCAGCGTGCTGATCGACAGTTCCTGCCCCAGATGCTCGCGAATGAAGACCAGTACCGTATGCAGGCGCGCCAGATGAATATGCGGCGGATAAATACCTCTGCTCGCGTCAACTCGTAGCGCACGATACACCTGCTCAAGCATGACCATGGCCAATCTTGCCATGAACCCCTGATCAGCCCCTTTCCCAAGACTTAGCTCATCCATCAATTGCCGGGCCGCCGCGCTCACCAATCCATCACTGACGGGCAATGGTGCCTGCGCGCCAGCGCATAGCTCACGCAATTGTCGAAACACGCCATCCGTGCGCTCGGGCAGATAAAAAACCGCGAAATCAATGCTGCCGGAATAGTGCCATTGAGTGGCACAACCTGCAGGCAGCAGCATTGACAAGCGGGGCATCGAGGTTGAGCGCAACTCGCCCCCTGCCCCCTCATCCGCCCGCGAGCCACCGAACTGGGTCAAGAGGGCCATGAAGTCAACCGGCGGGACGGATAGGTCAGTCGTATGCAGGAAGTAGCGCTCCGCATACAAGGGGATTTCACTGCACACCAGGCCGCCCAGCAAGGGCAATCCCAGTGTTTCATGGACCTGTTGTTGCGGATTCATGGGCATCTCGGGATGAGCATATTTTGACAAATATGACCGCTTTTCAGGTGAGTTGTCGATGTCGGGAAGAACAATAATCGGCCAAATATTGCGTCACTCGCCTCAATGCGAGGCAGGCACAACCGCTCCCCCGCATGACTGATCACAGCCAGGAGAACAGCATGAGCAAGAAGACCGTCACTGTATTCGGCGCCACCGGGACTGCCGGTGTCGCCTGCGTCAATGAGTTCATTCGCCAGGGCCTGGTCAATATCAATGTGCTCGCGCGCCGCTCCGGCCAGATGGAACGCTCATCGTCGGGCATCAGCAAGAGCGAGGCGCAAAAACAGCAGCAGTACGCCGAATGGGCGCGTCAGGGCGTGACCATCAAGGAGGTCGACGTCACCATTGCCGAAACGCTGGTCCCGGCGCTGCGCGGCACCGACTACCTGGTGTCCTGCGTGCCGCTCTACGCCACCGAATCGCAGATGCCGCTGATTTTTGCCGCCAAGGAAGCCGGGGTCGAACGCTTCGTGCCATCCGAGTACGGCGCGATCTATGAATTCGAACAGTTCTGGCAGACCGACACCACGCACCGCTTGATGGCCCGGCAGAAAGCGTTCATCCGGCGCATGATCGAACTGGCCGGCATGGACTACACCATCATTCCGGCCGGTGCCTGGATCGAGTACTACATGCTCGAGCCGGTGATGGTGATGGGTGATCCCGACGCCAGGCTGGCCTGGTCGACCGGCGCGGATGTCGGCCGCATCATTCCACATGTGCTGGCCCACCCGGCCTCGCGCAATGCGATCTGCCCAGTCGCGGCCACGGCCTGGTGTTCGTGGAACGAGCTGCTGGCCGCGCGCGAACAGGCCGTGGGTCGCCCGATCGAGCGTAACGAGTTGACGCCCGAGCAGTGGCGCGCAGCCTACGCGGCTTCCCGTCCCGGCGCCATCCAGACCCTGCTGGCGATCGGCGTCGCCATGGTCGATACCCCAGCAGGCATGTCGCTGTGCGGCCACTGGAACAAGACCTTCCTCCCCGAATTCAAGGGGACGCCGCTGCAAGAACTATTCGTCGACACCGTAGAGCCTTTCGTCGAGGCCACGCGCGCCACGCTGATCGCCGCCGGCGAACTGCCGGCCGACGCCTGACGCGTCTCGACACCTAGCGTGCAGGCCATAAGAAAAACCGAGTGATATGACGAGGCCCATGATGAAACTAAGCAACCGGATCAACCTGCCTGACATTTCAATAACCGGCTTTGAAACACCCCTGAACGAGGTCGAGCGCGGCATCCAGGACAGCGTGCATCGCTTTGCCAAGGATTTCATGCGGCCTCTTGGTCAGGAACTCGACAAGATGACCGCAGAGCAGGCGGTCGCCCCCGGCTCGCCGTACTACAGCCTGTTCAGCGAAGCCGCCAAGCTGGGCCTGAGCTCCGATCTGCTGGCCGAACTGCCGCCGGAAACGGCTGTACGCGTCGAGTCTATGATCGGCGAGGAAATGGGCTGGGGCGATGCCGGTCTGGCGGTTTCCCTGGGCGTCAGCACCTTCCCGAACGAGATGGCCAAAGCCGTAGGGAACCAGGAGCTGATCGATCTGAGTGCCGGGAAAATCGGCTGCTGGATGATTACCCATCCCGACAAGGGCACTGATGTCAGCGCCTTCGACTTGCAGCGCGACTGGGTGCCAGGGCAGTTGGGCAACAAGGGCAATCTCTTCGCCAAGGTTGGCGAGCACGAGATCGTCATTAACGGCCAGTGCTCGGCCTGGGTGTCCAACGGCGCGGTGGCCCAGGTGGCCTTGGCCTACATGACCGCCGACTATGGCAACGGCTTCTACGATGCCAATGGCTTGCCCTATGGCATCTCTGTAATCGTGCCCCTGGACTTGCCCGGTGTCAGCAAGGGCAAGCCACTGGAGAAGATCGGCCAACGCGCGTTGCCGCAGGGCGAGGTGTATTTCGACAACGTGCGGATTCCCAAGCGCTTCGCCGTGGCCCTGCAGGACGAGTACTACGGCAACGTCGTTTCGACCTGGTCGTTCGCTGGCACCCACATGGCGCAATGGTTCACCGGCGTGGCACGTTCCGCCTTCGAACTGGCCCTGGCTTACTGCCATGAGCGCAAGCAGGGTGGCCAATTGCTGATCAACCACCAGCTTACCCGCTACCGCATCGGCGACATGATGCGTCGTGTCGAGCTTTGCCGGGCTGTCGCCCGCCGCTCCCTGGCCTATGCGCGCCTGTCCCCGCAGGGGCACCCCTGTGCCACGGCTTCCAGCAAGGTCACCGTGACCGAAGAGGCCATGCGCGTAGTCAGCGATGCCTTGCAACTGTTCGGCGGCAACGGCCTGACCCGCGAGTACCCCATGGAGAAGTTGTTCCGCGATGCCCGCGCCGCGCTGATCGAAGACGGCGAGAACATGATGCTAACCACCCGCCTTGGGTTCCTTGTCCAGGAGCTCTACGAAGACGGCTGGCCCCAGTACTGATCCCAAACCCGACTAACAATAAACTTTGGAGACAATAGAAATGGCTAAGTATCCCGTAGTTGTCTATGGCGCCAGTGGCTACACCGGCATGCTGACCATGGACTGGCTGATCGACCAGAACATCCCCTTCACCGCTGTGGCGCGCGATGCCAAGCGCGCGCAGGAAATGATGGCGCAACGTGTGGTACGCCTGGAGTCCGCGACCTATGAAATCATCGAGGCCGAGCACAACGTCGAGTCGCTGAGCGCCGCCTTCAAGGGAGCCAAAGTGGTCTGCAACACCGTTGGCCCCTTCGTCAACTTCGGTCTGACCACCGTCGAGGCCGCGCTCAAGTCCGGCTGCCACCACATAGATACCACCGGCGAGCAAAGCTACGTCCGTCAGGTTCGCGAGCAATTTGGCGAGCTCTATCGCCAGGCTGGCCTGCTGGTTTCGCCATCGCTGTCCTACATGTTCAGCTTCTCCGAGATCGCCGCCGAACTGGCGCTGGAAACCCCCGGCATCGACGTGCTGGAAACCGCCGCCCTGTGCCGCGGCCCGCGTGATGTCGCCGGGGTCAGCCTGGGCTCGGCGGCCTCGATTTTCGAATTGTTCCACCGGGAGCAGTTCTACCTGTGGGAGAACAAGCTGGTACAGCACCCAGCCACCGCGTCGTTCAACATTGTCGACCCCAACTTCATGCAGCCGGTTTTCTGCCTGCCTTGGGGGGGAACCTCGCTGCCAATTTACTTCGAGCATGATCCTCGCGTGCGCGCCTGCACCTCCGCGGTCGGTTTCTACGACAACAATGTGATGCCGATGGTGCATGGCCTGAGCCAGAAGTGGGAAGCGGAATACAAGCACCTGTCCAAGGAGCAGCAGGACGCGGTGGTGAAGAGCCTGGTAGAGGCCACCACGCCGAGCATGCCGCCCCGCGAACGCACCACCTTGCAACGCAGCGTCGACATCGCTATCGGCCGCGGTCACCTGGCCGCCGTGCGCGCTACCGTGCATGGCGTCACACCCTATATTTCCACCGGTGCCCTACAGGCCGCAGCCGCGATCAGGCTGCTCGACAACGACACCAACAAGGTCGGCTTCGCTTCCGGTTCCAAGGCTTTTGGACACCGCTATCTGCTCGGTTTCCTGGAAGAACGCGGCCTGGCCCGTGCCACCGTTACCAAACTCTGATTACCGGCACAGGAACCACTTATGGCCATCATCGACTTTTACGATCGCGGCTGGGGCATCAACCCTGCCGGGGTCGCCTACATCCAGGGCGAGCGCTCTTACACCTTCAACGAAATCGGCGAGCTCTCGTGTCGCATAGCCAACAAGCTGCTCGCACTGGGCTTGCCGAAGGAAACCAAGGGTGCCGTCTGGTCAGGTAACGACGTCACCGCCTGGGCCTGCACACTGGGTCTATGGCGCGCCAACATGACCTGGATTCCAGTCAACGCGCGCAACTCCAGCGAAGAGAATCACTACATCCTCGACGCATTCGACTGCGAGGTGATGTTCTACCAGAACGATTTCGCGCAAATCATCGCCGAGCTGCGGCCCGGGTTGCCGAAGATCAAACACTGGATCTGCATCGATGCCGACGCTGTCGATGCACCTTCGTTGGAGCTATGGAGCGCCGGTCAGCCGGCAAGCCGTCCCGAAGTCGCCCATGACATGGACGACGTGGTGGCGGTCTCACCCACTGGTGGCACAACGGGCACGCCAAAGGGTGTGATGAACACCCACCGCAGCGTGCAGACGTTCATCGCCCACTTCATGCTGACCTGTGCTTATCGCAATGGTGAAAAGCCGGTGAATATGGCCGCCGCACCGATGACCCACACTGCCGGCCTGTTGTCCGTACCCTGCACGGCGCAAGGTGGCACGGTAGTGGTCATTACCAAACCCGATCCAGCATTGATGTTGAACGCCATTGCACAGCACAGGGTCAGCGAGCTCTTTCTGCCGCCAACGGTGATCTACAGGCTGTTGGAAATTCCCGGTATCGAGAAGCTGGACTTCTCCTCGGTGAAGTACCTGATGTACGGCGCGGCTCCCATGTCGGTAGACAAGCTGAAGAAAGCTATCGAGATTTTCGGCCCGGTCATGACCGGCGGCTATGGTCAGACCGAAGCACCAGCCAGCATCGCCAACTTTCGTCCTGACGAGCATCTGGTGGGTGACCAATTCGCCGACGACGAACGCCTGTCCTCGGTCGGCCGCCCTAACCCGCTGGTCCGCGTCGAAGTGATGAGCGACACCCACCAGATCCTGCCGCGCGGTGAAACCGGTGAAATATGCGTGCGCGGCGACCTGATCATGAAGGGTTACTACAAGCAGCCGGAGAAAACCGCCGAGACCATCGTCGACGGTTGGCTGCATACCGGTGACATCGGCCATATCGATGCCGAAGGCTATCTGCACCTCACCGATCGCAAGAAAGACATGATTATTTCCGGCGGCTTCAACGTCTATCCCAGCCAGGTCGAGCAAGTGCTGTGGGGACATCCGGCCGTTCAGGACTGCGCCGTGATCGGCGTGCCCGATGAGAAATGGGGTGAGGCCGTCAAGGCCGTCGTCGAGCTAAACCCAGGCCAGGAAACCACCGAGCAGGAGCTTATCGAGCTGTGCAAAGCCAGGCTGGGCAGCGTGATGGCACCGAAGTCTATCGACTTCACTACCAGCCTGCCACGTAGTCCGGTGGGCAAGGTGCTGAAGAAAGATCTGCGCCAGCCTTATTGGGAAAAATCAGCTCGGAAGATCTGACGGGAAAAAATCGAGGTCGATCTCAACCTCGGTCTGCACGTGGCCGAGATACGCCTGACTGAACCTGGTAACGACCAGCAACTTCAGTAAGCCGCTGCCCAGGCGCACCCAACGTCAACCACGCCGTGGGGTGCGAACTGGACACGGACCCACTGAATATAAGGAATTTTCAATGAGCAATATCTATATCGCCGGCATCGCCATGACCGTCTTCGGTCGCCACATCGAACGCAGCCTCGACGACTTGGCACGTGAGGCTTTCCAGGGCGCATTGAAGGACGCCCACTGCACTGCCGCCGATCTCGATATCGCGTTTTATGCCGGCATGACCAATGGCCCATTGCAAGGTCAGCTCTCGATCCCAGGTCAGGTCGTGTTCAGCAAGATCGGTATTGAAGGCATTCCTATCTATAACATCGAGAATGCCTGCGCTTCGGGTAGCTCAGCCTTCAATTTGGCCGTGCAAAGTCTCAAGGCCGGTACAGCCAGTATCGCGCTGGCGTTGGGTGCGGAAAAGATGAACATCCCGGATAAACTGAAGGCCCTCTCGCTGTTCGAGGCTGGTTGGGACGTATCTCGCGCCGAAGAGAATTATCAGACGCTAATAAAAATGGGCGAAGGTGTGGTGCCGCCCGCCGGGTCGGAATCGGACAAGCCTTACAGTAAGTTCATGGCCATCTATGCCGCATTATGCCGCCAGCATATGAAAACCTATGGCACCACGCAGCGGCAGATCGCAGCCGTCTCGGCAAAAAACCACACTCACTCGGTCCACAACCCCTACTCGCAATTTCGCACAGCCTTCGGTATCGACGAAATCCTTGCCGCCCCTCCGATCACCTACCCGCTCACCCTGCCAATGTGCGCGCCGCTGTCGGACGGCGCAGCAGCAGCCATCCTGTGCACCGAGGAAGGACTCGCACGCATCGGTGCCGACAGAAGCCGCTGCATCAAGATAGCGGCCAGCGTCATCCGTAGCTTCAGCCATCGCCGGCTCGATCAGCCGGAACTGAGCGTCGGTCACCTGGCAGCTAACCTGGCCTATGAACAGGCGGGCCTCGGGCCGCAAGACATGCATGTCGCCGAAGTCCATGACGCCTCGGCGATGGGCGAAATCATTCAGGTCGAAAACCTGGGCCTGGTCCCGTTCGGTCAGGGCGGACCTGCGGCTGAACGTGGCGAATTCACGCTGGGCGGGCGCATCCCGGTCAATACCTCAGGTGGCCTGGAATCCAAAGGCCATCCACTCGGCGCTACCGGGATCGGACAACTCTACGAACTTGTGACCCAACTGCGCGGAGAGGCTGGCGCACGCCAGGTATATGGCGCACGCCATGCAATCCAGGAGAACGGCGGCGGTTTGCAGGGTATTGAGGAGGCAGCCGTCGCGATCCACATTCTCAGCAAATAGTTCTTGTCAGAAAAATTTGTAGTGGCCAAACCAATCAAAACAAGAAGGATAAAAAACATGTTCCAAAACAAAGTAGTTGTCATCACCGGCGCAGGATCAGGCATTGGTCGGGAGTTGGCTATCCAGATGGTGGAAGCTGGCGCGCATGTCGCCCTGTCGGACATCAACCAGGTTGGTCTCGACAAAACCATGAAGCTATTGCCTGACGCCAGCAAAGCGAAAGGTTACCTCCTGGACGTATCGTCCTGGGACGCCTTCCAGGCCCATGCCGACGAGGTAAAGCGAGATTTTGGCACGGCGCACTTCGTCATCAATAACGCAGGTGCCGCAGTCATCGGGACAGTTGCCAACACCTCAATCGATGAGTACGAGTGGCAACTCGGTATCAACCTGTGGGGCGTACTGTACGGTACCAAAGCGTTCCTGCCGATGATGCAGGCCCAGCGGGAAGGCTGCATCGTCAACATTTCCAGCGTATTTGGCCTGGTAGGTTTCCCGATGCAAAGCGCTTACAACATGTCGAAGTTCGCCGTACGTGGTCTGACCGAAGCACTATGGTCGGAACTTGAGGGCAGCGGCGTGCGCGCCGTGTGTGTGCACCCTGGCGGAATCAAAACCAATATTGAAAAGGCCGGACGACGCTGTAAAGCTGCCGGTAGTACAGAAGAAAAGTTCAAAGCGCTTGCCGACAAAATGCTACTGACGCCAGCGGCAGATTGTGCCGGCGACATCATCAAGGGGCTGCGCAAAGGAACCAAACGCATCATTACAGGGAACAAGTCGAGCACCTTGTTCTGGATAAGCAGGCTGTTCCCCAATAGCTATCCGGCATTACTCAAGCTGCTTGGCTGAGACCTAAAAGTTACAAGATGTCTCTGCATGGTGCGAGGCGTCAACACCTCTCAGGAATAACTCCATGACCGACAGTTATACACGCAAGCTGTTTATTTCTGCCGCCTGCTTCAACGTATTCGCAGGTCTTCCATTACTCGTAGCCCTACACCCCGTAGCTGCACTGTTGGGGCTGCAAATTACCCCTACCTCAACCCTCTTCATTCAACTCACCACGTGCCTGGTTATCATATTCGGCTGGGCCTATTGGATGATCGCTCGCGATCCGCTGCAGTATCGTCCCTATATCCTGCTCGGGATAATCCTGAAAGTACTGTTTGTTGTGGTGGTTTATGGTCACTGGCTGGCGGGCAGCATCCCCTGGCCATTGCCAGTAGCGGCATCGGGTGACATCGTCTATGCATTACTGTTCTGGCGTTATTACGTATGCGTCCGGCCATCACGCCTTGCTTAACTAAACCGGGTGCCAGTTATGCGGCAGTAACTGATCGATTTCACTCGCCCGCTGCGATGGTAGGTGTGTGAGAACATCCTTCAGAGGCATACGGATCATAACCATTCAGCCGCGCAAACTGGATCATATTTATGATCAGGGCCGCGCGTTTACCGCTGCAAAACGAACTGCGAAGAGCCAGTTTTATGTCCAAGAACCCAAGGGCGGATCTGGTTCTTGGCCCAATTGTTGTCAATTGGGCCGGCCCCGCCATTGAGGTAGTGTGACAGCGCTGCCCACCGTTTCAGGCTGTAATTGAGCGCCTTATTGATGGCCGTGCCTCCGGGCGTCAGATGACGCTGGGCGATCATCCATGCATGCAGCATATCCATCGCCGGTACGGCTAAATAGCGTAAATTTTCTCCAGCCTTGTTCATGAGACGACTGCCAGATAAGGCATCAATTCACGCGAACGCAGTGAGGACTTCACTGAAAGCCAGTCGTTTTGTAGGGGTAAAAACGCCGTAAAATAAAAAGGGGTCGCGAGATAAAATCTCGCAACCCCTTGAATTATATGGTCGGGACGGAGTGATTCGAACACTCTACCCCTAGCACCCCATGCTGGGGACTGTGCGGCGCTAACCTATTGATTTGAAACGGATACAGCCCGTTTAAAGGGTGGCAAAACACACGCTTTTTTGTGGTTATGCAAACGAAAACATGCGGCCTCCAGAGGCGGTTTTGCGCAAGCGATGCCGGCTAAAAACATTGGTGACGGTCTTGCCAAGATTCAACCAAGCGTTCATTTTGGGGAGCCACCTCTTGAGTATATTAATATGTCAGCAAGCGACGAATGGACTGAATGGCACCTCACTCCACGAGGATGGGAGAGAGGCTCAGAAAAGGAAGACGTTGCAGGTACCAAGAAAAAGGACGCTCCCACTGATTGCGTCATGAGCGTCAAACATCGCCAGCTCATACCCGCCGCCGGCGCGCCTCTCAAAGAAACGAATGAGTTGCTCTGGACCTCGCCTGATGAGGCAGAAGTTCGTAGCTTGCTGGATCAGTTTGGCCCAGCGCCTAAGAAGCTATAGATGGAGCATCTTATGACTCGTTCATACATCACCGCAGAAGTGGCTGCGCAAATCATCGAATCAGCATTCTCTCCGCTGCGTTGCGTAGCTGAACCCTGGGACTACGGCGAGCGCGTGAGATTTCGGGTGTTTGATAACTCAGATCAGCCAGTGCTTACCGTAGAGGAATTGCTGAAAAAACAGTTTGCTGATGCCAACAATTTCAAATTGGCTATCGACTCTTGTCGAGCTAGTTTGGCGGGGCGCGGCATTGTTCTCGATCAATGGATACTCCAGCTGCCCACCATCATGTCAAGGTGACCGGGAAACGTTCATAACGCCTTGATCTACAAGAGAAAACAGGCACTTTACAGCCACCTCAAAACCGCTACATCACCCTATAAGAATCAATAACTTAGTGTTGTATATTCCTACAGTAGTGCCACCCTGCTCCGGCGTTCTGCCGACCTGAACTCCCAGCCCATAGCTCCCCCCCCTGCTACGCTGAAAACTCCACGGAGGATTCGCGATGCCAAACTCTGACCTGCTCCCTTCCCTGCTGTTCAAGCTCAACGAAAACCAACTGGCTCTCGAAGCCGCAATCATGGAACTGTCGAACTGGGTCGAGCAGCACGGATCCGCCGAGGTTGCCGACAATGTGCGTGGAGCCCTGGAATCCATCGACAAGAACGAAGAGTTCATCAAGATGACGCTCGCGGTGATGATGGCGCCGGAGTGACGGCTATCAGCCTTGGATTCAACCGGTCGATGTAACACATTAGATTCTGTGTAGGCAGGAGGAGTGTTGCAGATGAAGCAGAGATCTCGGATTTTTTACACCGAAAGCCAGTAAATCATTAATTCCTGGCTTGATGTTAGTCGATGTATATACAAAATTGATGGAGGATGAGTCCGTCGCAGAGTTAGAAAAAATCTGGACAGAACTAACAGAAAAAAACGCGACCCTAGCATTACTCATCCGCATCATCACTTAATAAGACATTATAATGAGCGTTCACAGAGTGCAGTTCATCGCGCAATCCCGCAAACTCCACCTCATGCGCGGAAATCATAGTATCTATTGTCAACATCTGAGCCTTACATCTTTCGAATCTTTCATCTTCGAGTGTAACGCCGGAAGCAAACAAACTTTCTCGAAGATCCATTAATTCATCACGCTCGGCTCTCAGGGCATCCAACCTAGCTCGCAAAGCATGAATTTTTCCCCGAATAAATTCCCGCTTTTTCATTGCAAAGCTCAATGCCGAGTTTCGCGACAAGGTTGTCGGACGCTGATGCCACGGAGACATTGCTGCTCTATCAGCCCACGACTTAGCACTGATCCACGAAGAGCCAGGAGGGATCTCAGGCCATACGACATTTATTGCCTGATCCAGCAGCGCGCTTTCCAAATTATCATTCAGATCTGCATCTGCCTTATTAATTGCTCTAACTTCCTCTACAACGACAGCTGAAGTGCTCTGCGCCAGATAATCATTAGCCTTAAGCAAAAACCTATCTGTTGCATAAAGATAAAAATCTTGCTTTGCCGCATCCATAAATTCTTTAGTTAACGCAGGCAAAGCGCTCACCAACCCTTTGTTAGACTTTAGCCACCAATCATCCTTTTTCTCACCAGTGACTAAAATAACCGATTTATTAGCGGCAACTGCCTTTTCAATTACCTGCTTCCAGAGGATGAGATCGCCAAATTTTTTTAGCCGAAGTTTATTTGTAGTAGCCTCAGGCATTTTTCCGCAATCCTGGAATCCAGGCGGTATATTTTCCAGATATCTTTTTTCGCCCTCGACAGCGACTTCCAGCAATCGCTCTTCGGAATATGGCTGACCCACCCGCCCATTCAAAAGAGTACCAATTTTTGTCTTTATAACGTCATTACCAACGTACGAAAGGTATGTTTCCTGCTTAGTTTCTAATTCCTTTATCATTAGATCATAGGAAGAAATAAACTGATTAAAAACCACATCAGAAACAAAAGGATGTCTCGATCCAGAATTAAATTTTTCTTTCGCGACTTTCAATCCAGAGATTGATTCAGCATAGGCCTTGGACTGAGCCTCGATTACCGTTAAGCGATTTTCAAAGTACTCCGCCGCCACCTGATATGGAATCCAAAGGCGCTCCCCCAAAGATTCCATAACCTTAAATAGAGCTTCCCTTGCAGAATCGGAAAATCTATAGAGGTCAAGCAACACATTCGTATCCAGCACAAAAATGCAATCCGCCCAAAGCTTTTGTTGGCGCTCCGGTTCCCCTACAAAATGCTCTGAAAAAGCTTCTCTCATTTTTACGCCTGGCTGGATCAATAGATTTCAACCTAGATAGCACACAGCCATACTTTTCGCCATCGTCTGCCCACCATCCAGAAGTGAGCGCAGCGACACCGTATGGTAACCTCACGGCACATTTCCAACCGTGCAGGCACCATGGCGCTCATCAACATTCTCACGATGAAATGCCCCATTTTTGCCCCACGCTTTTGAGCAGATAGCGCTAAGCCGCTGATGAATAAAGCAAGTTGTGACTTATCCAGCCACCCCCCCGATGATGTAGCAGTACTATCGGGAATGGGCTACAGGGCTTGTGGTTCAAGGGTATGCATTGGTGATTGTCTAAAACCCTAGCTCGACATAAGCGCCTTTCGGGCCAATGAAACCGAGCAAGCGCGAGGTAGTTTTAGACAGCGTTTCACCCTCCTCTGGCGTCCTGCCGACCGAACACAATGCCCCCCATCGCTGCAATTCGTCGAACTACTGGCCGAATCGATCAAGCCAAAATACTGTATATAACACCAGTTTTCGCAGCGGTGCAATTATGGACTACGAAGGGGAAGCCTTCGGCTGTGAGCAAACGCTAGACAACATAATGTCAAAACAGTAGCGTCAGCTGTGTGCTTTGCCATAAATCGGATTCCACCGCCATATTATTTGAATCACTGCGTTGGCGTACCGAACCGGACAAAGGTCGGCATTTCCCCACAGGGATGTCACTGGATGACGACTTTTACTTACTTTGGACGCCATGATGCAACAATTCCTAGAAAACATAGACATCGCAGATCTCCACAACAAAATTTGCGAATTCAGAGATCTGGATTTCAAGAGGATGTCTTACTCGGACATACGGGAAGCGATAATTAAAGTTATATGCTTTGAAACACCAACGGGCAAACGCACCATGCTCAGACCAATTTCAGCACACTACCCAGCAGGTACTTTATTTTACAGAGTCAGGAAAATACCTATTGATGATACAAACCTCCCCTTAAAATCCATGAGCAAAGAAAGCGATTGCTGGGAGCCACCAAGCCATATCGTCGACGTAGGACGCCTCAACAAAAAAGGAGAAGCGTTACTCTATACCTCTCCAATAAACCCAACTGTTGCTTTTGATGAAATGAAAATAAATGATGACGAATTATTTTCATTAATCATCTACGAAGCCACCGAACAAATTAATGTAACAGTTATCGGCGCCACCCCTCCTCTGGAGGACTTCTCAAAAGAAAATCAGCTGAAGCTGCGCATGATCCAAGATTTTTTACGACATGAATTCATAAGAGATGTGGGAATAGGCACTGAATTTCTATATCAGATTTCAGAATCAATAGCAAAAAACTGGTTTGATTTACCTCCGGTTCTTCACGACGCATGGTGCTACCCTTCAATTGCAAATAAAGGCGCATATAACGTTTGCTTCAAGCCTGAAGAAAAGCAAAAACTAAATCTACGCGGCGTCCAGATAGGCTCAATTACTAGAGATCATGGGTATAATTTCGACTTAAGATTTACAGCAAAGAAATCTGATCAAAATGAAACCTTGATTTACTACGCCCCCACATCTGAAGAATCCATCTCGTCCTTCCCAAACGTAATTAGCTAAACTTAATTAATGTAGACAGTGTGCACGAATAACACTCAAACCAAGACCTTCAACCCAAGTTGATATAGTGCGTGACGCTCGATGGCACCGTGCGGCATGCGACCCAGCTTTCCAGTGTTGATCAGACTGCCAATGTCCTGGAAGCGGCCGTCGTCAGCGAGCTCGCTCAGTTTATTGGTCGACCAGTACCATGCAGCCGAGAGCGCGGCATGCTCCGGTTGCTCGAGCAAATCCGGTTCGTCTTCCAGCGGAACACCTAGACCCTCACCGGCGGTGCGGTAGTTATTTCGCCCGGTCAGCTGGATCAGGCCACGACCACGATACCGCCAGCCGTCATCAGCCTGGGTGTTCCCGTTGCGGCCGGAATACGCATCATTGGCAATTGCTTCGGGGCGCCTGGCTAGGGTGACGGCCTTGGCATTCGGGTTACCGTTAGCTGCCCGATACCGACTCGGCCAAATGGTTGCTAGACCCTTCGCGTCGTAGTTGAGGTTTTCGACCAATCGCCGCAACTGACCAGACTCATGACCAATTTGAGCGATGAACGCCGCCATGCGCACAGCTGAGTCGATCCGATACCGGGCCATGGCCGCATTTAGCGCTGGAACAAAAACTCCCGCGACCGAGCGGGCGTTCGGGAGGATCAGCAGCAACTGCTGGCGAGTGATCAACATACTTTTCTCCAAGCGAAAAAAAGCCCGCTCGATGGCGGGCAATACAAATGTAAACAGTCTTATGTCGGGCTATTGGTTCTCCATGGCTGCCATACACCAGCATTGAACCAGCAGGTATGCACCGAGCCCGTGCTTAGTTGCCGCACAGTTAATACGGTGTAAGCGCTGGCGACAAATTCGGTGTCGAGCGTACAGGTCCCGGCCACACCGGGCGGAGGGTTTAGCCAGTTGGCAATGTCGGGGATATACACTTTTCGGGATTTGGTAGTCTCCGCCGTAAAATCGCCCGTTGAGACCGACGGCCTATTCGCACTCACTTGGTGCCACACCGCGCCATCACTGAACCACTGCACCCCCGCTACAGTGACGACCTTATTTTTGAAGCTGGCGGTATTGGGCAATGTGGTTAGCGACAACTCCATCTTGAAAGATCCGAGCATTTCATGGAACGAATCCCTGTTAGTGATATCGGCGTTGCCGTATACGGTGTCAAATCCAACCTCTCCCGCGATGGTGGATGTGGGGAATCCGGCCTTCCCAATGAGGACTACCGGAGGCTGTGTCGTATGAGTCCTTGCAACCCCCGTCTTCGGCGCGACTGCATCACGGAAGTGGGTGTTATTGACATTGCAGCCGTAGATATCTGGGATATCAATGTCAGATTCTCCGGTATCGTCGGAATCGCAGTTGTCAAACATGTTTCCTGCTAATTGCGAGGAGTACAGCTTGGATACATTGACCCCGCCAAGGTTCAGGCGCCAGAAGCGGTTGTTTGAGATAATGCTTTGAACAATGCCGATTCCGGGAGCAGAGCGAATCCCCCAGCCCGTGAAGTTTGCCGAATCATTGTTGCCATCAAAGAACACGCCCTGGACGCTCAGCGTCCCAATGTTGTGCCCTAAATCGTTGAACAGGTACAGGCCGCCATCTCGCCCTGGTACGATTTGGACGCCCGGTGCAATGGTGCCACCGCCGCTGGCCATCACGGAGTAGTCCCGACCAAGCGACCAAATCTGCGTGTCACCACCAATGGTCCAATCGGTGGTGTTCAACAGCACCGTGCCGTTAACGATCCGGGTATCTATTAAGGCCGCTACAAAGGTCGTGCCGTCATAGGTGCCGCCTCGGGCCTTGCCGAACGCCACGCCATTTTTTGCAGGGCGTACCGAACCCACCGAGAAATCCAAGTGGCAGTTAAACAATCCATTGGAGTTGCCGTTGGTCAGGTCAATTGCCCAGTTAGCTGAGCGGTTGGCCACCAAGTCGGTGATCCGTAAATCCCGGATACGAAGATTGCTGGGGCCGGCCGCATTCAGGTCCGTGTAGTTCGCCCTGGCAATGATTGGTATATCACCACCAGTCCATAGCACGCCTTCGGCCCCGCGCCCCGGCCCGAACAACTCCAGGGTGTCAGGGAGCAAAAGTGAACTGTTGATCGCGCGCGTGACGTCATCCAGCTCAGCCCTAGAATTCACGCTCGACAGCATGAAGTTGATCGCTGCGGAGTTTGCGGCACCGGCATCGGGATCGTTCGGATCGATTGTGGGCGCACCCCAATACGGGTTACGGATGTTAGCGCGGCCGGTGATGATATAAGGCGCATTCAGCGGACCGCCAGGTTTCAAAAGATCCTGCCGCAGCGAGTCGTCGCCGATCAACTTCAGCTTAGCGCTATCCGTAGCCCAGTCGGAAGTGGTCAGCGGCAGGAACTGACTTTTCACCCGGTACTCGTCGCCGAGGTATCTGACGGTCTTAGTTGTACGATCCAAGAGGATTCCGGGAGCGTAAGCGATAGCCTCCTCATATCCACTGGCATCCAAAAGCGTGGCGAACTGATCCTTTCGATAGTCCTGAGCCTCATCAAACTCGGACTCACGGCGGCCCTGGGCGGTGCCGTGCTCAAGCTCCATTCCCTTCCACGATTTACGTGGCACTCCCTTACGGTCGAGGTAAGACGCATCTCCGCCGTTGACCAGAAAGTCCAGATTCCGCGCGTTATCGGATAGATCTTTGGGTGAGGTTGAACCAACCGAGCTGCCGGTGTTGTAGGCCATGGTTATGTTGCTCGCAGAGTACGCCAGCGGCGCCGCAAAGGAGGCGGTACCGAGGGCGCTGAGTTTTAATAATTGCCGGCGATTAACCATGACGACCAAACCTAAAAACGGAATCGGGCGGCAGTATACCGGTGATGATGTCGCGCGTTCATGAAGGCTGACTAACACGCCTCAGCCCTACTGGTCGTAGTGCTGAGGCCACTCCTGATTCATCACCCGATCAAAGATGCTCGACATGAGAATGTACTCAGGCGCAATCAGCACCCACTCGGCATCGACAACTGGACGCTGGAACAGCTCGAGTACCGCAGTGAATCGCCAATGACTAACGCCAACAAGCGTCGGGCCCGAGTAAATATCCTTGAACCGGGCCTCGTATGTTTCCATCCCGAGCGGCGTTTTGAGGCGGCACTCAAACCACATGGATCCCGAGATCAAAACGTGGTCGAACCATCCCTCAAACAGCTGAGTCTGCTCGTCGCTGAGCAGCCAAGACACGGACGCTTCAGTGGGAACACTGCGGTACAAGCGCCGCTGGACAGTGCGCCCACTCATTTTTTGCGACCGTAGCAGTGGGCTGACCGGCTCGAAGCCGTAACCGTCCCGCAGCGGCAGGGGCAATCCCTCCGGATATGCAATCATGTGCAGTCCTTAATTGGGCGCGAGGCCGTTGTCGTCGGCGTAGTAGTCGTCGCGATACTCGATCGCTGTAAAGCTGCAGGTGCCGTCGCTGTCGGGGGCGATCTCGCTGAGCATTGCGTTGTATCCCACTTGCGTGGATGCGGCGAACAGCACGCGCGCCGGCTCGATCGACAGGTCGGTGATCAGGTCAAAGTCCAGAGCGCCGGCCGGGATACTCATCGTGTATTCCGACAGCTGAGTCGGTGCGATCAGTGGCGTGGCTGAGCCATCGTGCCGGCGTATCAGAATGCGTGGGTTTGCCACGCTCCAGTCAAGAGGCTCGGTCACCTCAAGAATAACCACGCTGCCCACCTCTTGTGCATCGATGATCAGCGCTGATTGACTGGTGCCGGGGATGTCGTCAGCCAGCACGATATGATCCAGGCGCTCGTAGCACAGCGCTTCTAAGTCCGTGTTACCCGAATAGGCCCATCGCTGATTGAGGTGCTTGCGCAACTTGCGCATGCCAATGCGCCAAGCGCGGTTACGATCAAGCACGCCGTCGAGGTCCAGTGTTTCCACCTTCAGGCCGAGGCTTCCAGGCATCCGACATTGAACCGTCTCGATTGACCAGGTCTGTGGGTCGACATACTTCACGTCGACGCCGTCGAAATCATCCGGCCCAGGCGCCGTGAAGCTGGCATTAAGCTCGGTGTTCATTTCGTGGTTGGTGATCGTTCCTCGGAACGTCTGCACGCCTTCGCGGATCGAGCTGATCAGGCCATCGGTCAATGTCAGGTGACTCATGCCGGCAGCAAAGATCTTTTGCAGGACTTCGCGCACCGTTGATTGCTCGGTAAAGTCGAAGTCGAACGTCTCACCGCGCGGCGTCCAGTAGCCTGCCTCCAGCTCATTGAGCTGATCCACACCTATTTCGCTGCGGTCAATGCCCAGGCTGTCGAGCACGTGAAGCGCTGCGTGACTGATTGACCGCCCTACCCCGCCGTCATACAGCCGCTCGGCCACCATGCTAATGCGCCGATCCGACTGTGCGCCCAAGCGATCGCCCGTCCGGATATCCGCCGTGAAGATCGTGACTCCCTCATAGGACGCAGGAGTCTCCAGTTTGGAGCGCAGCCCGTACCAGTAAGCAGTGTCGCGAGTGCTGCCCCCTGCCTGCGGCTCACCACGTCGGACGCGAAACTGGGGCCGCATCCGATATGGCAGGCTCAATGAGAATGTGAAACCGAGGCCGTCCTCTGTGCTTTCGGTGATCGTGTGCAAGATGGTGTTCCATGCCCCGCCCAGTGCCGCATCGCGCCAGTTCACGTGGATGTTCACCGTGCCTGCCCGGCGGTGACCGTTGCTTTTGTACCAAGCCAAGCCGGACGGAATGTAGATATCGTACTCGACGGTGTCGGTCAGCTCTTGCTCCGGCGTGGCCATGAATGGCCCCAGCCAGTTGAGCGACCCGGCATCATCGGAGCCCAGTGCGAAATCAAGCAGCGTACGAGCCGTAAAGCCAACCCAAGTGGCATCAACTACGCCAACATCTGTCAGGCGCTTCACCGCCATCGTCAACGCATCCAGACCGGTTATCTGGTAATGGTGGCCGCGGTAACCGATGGCAATCCGCTGCGCACCATCATTGAGGCCTGCAAACGGGTCGCCATTTTCGTAACGCAAGGTGATGTAAGCGGCCTGTTCCGGAACGCCGCCAGACGATGCAGAACCTACTGTGTAGACCGGGCCTACGCCGAACAGTGCAACCGGCGCGTTCGACTGTGACAGGACGCCGCCTTTAAATGGGCTTGAGGGCTCGGCGATCAGTAAACGACCCGAGCTATCCTGAGCGGTTAGGCCCATACCCTCGAGCTGGGCGCTGATCGCCGAGACCACACCACTCATGTTCACGTAGTTGGAAGCGAGGGATATGGTGCGGCTGTCACCCTGGTAGGTGACAGTCCAAACAATCGGCGAAGTGCTGAAATCGTAAGTGGTCGGAGAGGACGCCGCCAGTACCGAAGAGGGACTGCCCCCCGCCCCGGCTACCGGTGGGACGTACGGAGAGTAGCCAGCAACGACCAGGTCGTAGTCTGCGTCATTGGACAGCGTGACCTTCATTCCGACAAAGGGAGCCAGATCAGCCAGCGGCCCGCTGATCTGATCATAGGCACCCACGCTGGTCACCACAAAGGTATTGGGCGCCTTCAGCGTGACGGTGGTGCCGACGGCCCAGGTCTCTGGGAACTCTGGGGTGTCGCCAGCCAAACTAACGCTCAGACCTGCCAAAACCAGAGCATCCGCTACGACAGAGGATCCGCCCGAGGCTGTTGAGGCAGTGTCCAAGCCCGAAGTGCCAGCGTCGGTACCGCCCACCTCTCCGACCGGATACCAGTTCTCCACTCGGCGATCGCCTGACAGATCCGCACCAGGTGGATAAATGGAGTAGGACACATCCGAACCGAAGGCTGCCAGCGGGGTGTCACCGATCTTGATGCTGCTGGCCAAAATTGAATGTTCTCCGGCGCCGACACACAGGCACAACGTGGTGTGCATTTCGCGCTTGTTGACGAAGCGAGACACCGGCTGCACCACGTAATCCGGGTAGACCTTGCTGCGACCAAGGATCTCGCGCACAGGTTCATTGACTTTGGCCCGATTGGCCTTGGCCGGGTTGGTGTCGATCGCCTCACCCTGGCCCGGCTGCGACAGGTCCGGGGTCTTCGTGGTCAAGACCAGCACCAACGCCACTGCGGCAATCGCCACGGCCGCCCAAGCGGCGATCACCGCAGCACCTACGCCGCGCGCTTCAGGGTAAATGCGCAGGTCGGTGTCAGGGAGCACTACAAAACTCGCCCACTGATCCACCGGCAGGGTCACGCCATCCACTTCGGTGCAGATCGGATGTTCGCGGTCCAATTCGAACTCAGGAGCCTGAACCTTCAGCCACTCCACGAGCAGAATCGGCGCGGGGATGACGTGACTTTCCAGCGGCTCGCCTTCCAGACGGCTTGGATAGATACGAATCATCGGTAGTACTCCACGCGGACAAACCGGCGCTCGAAACGACGGATAGGGGTGAAGCTGACGTTGCGGCGAGGGTTGATCTCCAGCACCTCAAGCGCACCATTGATCTCGACGACGATGCCGACGTGGTCCTGAACGCTCCCGCGGTAAGCAGCGACAACCGCGCCATGCCCCAGCGCGCACGGTGTGACCGTGCGCTGGATCATGTCATCGCACGCCCGGGCAAAGCCGCCATCCGCCTTGCGCATCTCGGACCACTCCGGCCAATCCGGAAGACCCAAGTCGCGCCGCACCTCCAGCACCAACCCATAACAGTCAACCTGCGGCCACAGTCGACCGCCCTCGACGTACTGGCCGAGGGTGTATTTTTCGAGGTTCATAGGTAGCGAAGCCCTGGGAATTTGTTCAGGTTGTAGGTGTTGCGTGGCCAGCCTGTATCGAGCAGGTCGAAGTAGCCGGCGGTGATCGATGCCTGAGTAGCGGTTACGGTGCCTGACTTGATCTTGAAGCGATTGGGCGCGTGGGCCGGGGCCCCGAGGTCGTCGGAGGTATAGACCCGATAGACCAACGACATGCTGCGTCTAGCGGCCAAGGCTGAGCGGATAAACGCAGAGGCGATGCCATCGATGTTGCTCAAGGCAAATTTCAGATCCTGCGTGCCATCGTCATTGCGCGCCGGGATGGCCAAGTCCATTCCGCACGGCGTACACGTCACAATGCCGCCGCTCTCCAGCATCACCATCAGGGGATCCCAGCCCCTGGTCAGGTAGTAGGTTGTGAGGCCGTCTGATATCTGCAGCACCTCATGGATGATTTCAGGGCCAGCACTGGCATACAGTCTTTTGAGGATGCTCATCGCGCCGTCCTCCTCAACCCGTAACCACTGGTGAGCGCGCGGGTGACCTCGCCGTTACCCTGAGCCAGATCGCGAGCGATTTCGCGCTTGGCCTGTTTGATGATGATCTTCATCTGATCGCCGTCTCGCTGCGTCTCCACCTGGGCGCCGGCGTAGTTGTGGACAGCGACATCCATTTTCCCGCCGCTACCGTCCCGCGAGAAACGATCAAGAGTCCGATCGAGCTTGGCGCTCGTCTCGGCAGTGGTTACGCGCTCGCCTTTCTTCAGGTTCCAGGTACCGTCAGCCGGCACGGAGTCGATACCGTCATGCGCCTGGCCATCAAGGGAGGCGCCTACTGCAGTCATCATCACGCCGGCCGCCGCGGTTGCAGCGATAGCCGCACCTGGTGCCACTGCCGGACCAACGAAGGGAATACCGATCATCGCAGTGAATGCACTTAGGCCGGCCATGGCCACCTGTGCAGCAGCATAGGAAAGCAGCGCATGGCCCACTGACTGGATAAAACTGGCTGCCAATCCCTGGGCATCGAGCTTGCCAGTTTCCGCCCACTCCGTAATGGCATCGGTGAGATTGTGGAACGTCTCGGCACCTACGCTCTGCATGGTGCTGTAAAGATCCATGCTGGCTTCGGCTTGAGTGGCCACGCCGCTGATGAACCCCGTCACCCCTTGATTCTGAAGACTGTCCACCCTGCTGTAATAGTCCTCCTGCAGGAGCACCCGCTCGGCCAGAGCTTCCCGGAGCATTTCAGTTTCGGTGTCGTACAAGCTTTGGGTGATATCGCCGGCGTTCAATTGCTTCTGAAGATCGGCCACCTGCCGGTTGTAATCTTGCTGAAGTGCTAGATCCTGTCGCATCCGATCCCGGGTTTGTTCCCCCATGGCGGCGCCAGCAAGATCCATATCGAAACCTGTACGCACGGTATCGTTTTCCGCGCGAAGATTTGCTGCAAAGGCAGCTGACTTGACCGACTCCTCGTTAGCAACCTTGAGCTTCTGGAGCACATCCAGCTCTGCAGCCAGGCCCTCTAATCGCTTCTGCTGGGTTGCGTTGATGCCAACCAACTTACCGGAAGCCAATTCAAACCTGAGCTTGTCTGCTTCCGTGGCTTTCTTCTGCGCATCTGCAGAAGTATTGATCAGCGCGATCTGGCGCTGGTAGTCGGTGACAGCATCCTCACCCCGCTTGGTCAGTGCTGTCGCGGCGGTGGCTGCGGCCGTTGCGGCCTGCTTCGAAGCCGCTGCGCTTTTCTTCTCTGCTTCAATAGCCGCTTCGCTTGCATCCAAGGTTTTCGCCTTGGCTACCAGCAACTCGCCCTCTCCCTCTTTCAGGCCGGTTACAAGACCTGCACCTATGCGGGCCGCAAGCTTGTCGGCGTTCGTCTTTTTGCCCGAGAGCAATATCTGCTCATCGAGTGTCTTGGCCAGGTCCTTGAATGCCTTCGACTGCTCAACCACCACAGGAGCGGCAAGGATTCCGTTCAGCACATTGATCTGCGCACCGAAGGCCTCAACCTTTTGGCGTGCTGTATCAAGCTCGCCCTGAGCGGTGACCAGCGATTCGTTCCACTCACGCTGACGGGCGTCATTCGGATGATCGCGCAGCAATCGCTGGTACTGCGAAACCGCGCTCTCTGCGTCGATGGCGCGTAGCTGCGCATCCATCAGATCCTGATTGATGTCTTGCAGAGCGGCCGCAGCTTGATTCTTGGTAAACCCGTCGAACGACTTGTTCAGGAAGTCGATCTTGTTGGTGAGTGACGTGGCCGACTCGTCCGCGTCATCGCCGCTCAGCGCGAAGTAGGCCAGTGCGCTGGCCGCGAGCAGGACCACTCCTACTGGACCACCAAGCAGCGCCATGGCTGCCGAAGCACCACGAGCGGCTACGCCTATTCCTACAAGCCCGGCAGCAGTTGCCGGAGCCACACCAGCCATACGCGCCAGCGCCAGTTGGTAGCGAACAGCCTCGACCTGAGCGGCGGCAAAAGCTATCGCGGTGCCAACGGCGCTTGCAGCAAGACGGGTGGTTAAAACCACAGCCAAGGCGGTCGCGGCCTGAGCGGTTAAGCCCAGAGCCGTGCGGGCCTCCGGAGAGCCGAGGGCGCTATTAACTCCCTCAATCGCAGCGCGAGCACTGCTAAGACCGCCCTCCCCGGTAAGTAAACTAGCGACGGTGTTGCGTAGCGCATCGAGCGAACCACCAAAGGTGTCACGAGCGGCAGCCGCCGCCCCGCTATACGACTCTTCCAGAGCATTCAGGATGATGCCTTGGGCACCAGCCACGTCACCCACGGATTCAAGCGACTCGGCGAGCTTCTTTTGATCTTCGGTAAATCTGAAACCTTGCTTGCTCAGCGAACTCAGGCCGTCTGTTGGAACGTCCAGTGCGCGACCAATAGTTTCGACAGCCTGCTGCACGGTGGTGCCTGTGCGGGCAGCCATATCGGAAGCAGCCTGAAGCGCTCGCGTGAACTGAGTGCCCACAACGCCAGTGAAGGCAAGAAGCGCTGTCTGCGCCTGGTTGATATCACCACCGGAAAAGGTGGTGGCTTTCTCCATGGCGTCTGCCATTTCGTTGAGCTGATCGCGACTGAAGCCCGCCGACTCCCCAGTGGAATTCAGTACGGCGGCAAGTTGTGCCTGCTCTTTCTCAGCATCACGAGTCTCGGTGATGAAACTGGTCAGAACAGCGCCCACCGAGAAGCCGGCGACAGCACCTGCAACCACTTCGCCCAGAGCGGTCCAGGCGAGCGAGGCCATGTTCGCGGAGTCGGCAATTCCTTTGCCTGACTTCCGAGCCGCCACCTCGGCTTTATCAAGAGGCCCAGTAAAACCGCCGATGCGCGCGATCAGATCAAGCGTCAGCGTGCCAAGTGAATTAGCCATCTATTACTCCAAGCGACACCGACCTTTCGGAATGGCGACATGACCTATGTTTATGCCCAGCTTTCCATCGCCTGCTCGAGCGAGATTTCCGGCTCCGAGTCATGCGGCATAAAGTCGTAGAGGGTGTAGCCGCCATTCTTGCTGTGCGCATTTGCATACAGGACAGCCAGAGTGGCCACCCCTCGCTCGATGCGCATTCCCCAATTGAGTGAGCCGCGCTTGTCGCGGTATCTCACCCAGCTGCGGAACTCGGAAAGACTCAGACGCTCTTTGGCTTCCGCGATCGTGGCGCCGATCGAGATCGCGAGCTCGTGCCAGAGCTCGTCGGTGTCGGAGAGCTCGTCGTCTTTCCCAGCTGGTTTACCTGGCCGATCACAGTGAGCAGGGCCATGGAAAGGTTGCCATCCAGCGCGCCGCGCTCAGGGTCAGCTTCTCCGGTGATGTCGCCAACGGTGAAGACCGGATTGCCTGCCTCGTCACAGATGCTGACAGCGATGCGGCCGGCCACACCATCCTGCTTGCCAACGCCCGACATCAGATCGCTTACGGCAGATTGATAGCCCAGCGGCCGGACATACACGGTGGCCGTATGCTCGGCATTACCCTGCATCCAGGTGATTTCCTTCATGACGGGACGGCCCGTGAACGAGCCTTGCTCCATCAGAGATTTGATACTCAGCTGCATGATTGATCCTTACGGAGTGATGGTCTTGCGGATCCAGGCGGAACCGCCCGAACGCTGAATGGTTGCCGAGGTAACCACCACCGCGTTTGCCGCGAAGTCGAACGGGAAGTCGCTGACATAGCCGTCGAACAAAAACCAGGTGCGCGTGGTAGGCAGTTGGAAATCATCACCAGCTACGTTGAGCGTCGGTGGTGCGGTGCCATCAGACCAGCCGACCACCCAACTCACATTGCCGATGTCGTCGTCTTCCGACAGCTGATGCAGGCGCACGTGAGAAGCGTTGCGCGGATCGGCATTCAGCGTCACGGTTGCCTGGCCCGGAGTACGCAAGCCGCGCAAGTACTTGCGAACCTTGTCGCTGAGACAGGTATCTTCAATCTGGTCAGCAGGGTTACCGCCCGGGCTGAACGCTGTCGCGCACTGGATCTCGATTACTTCGAGATCAGTTGGGTCAGCAACAGTTGGCACCAGCGCAAAGATCTGCGTGCCTTGGGTCAAAATCGACATGGCATGTCTCCAAGTTTCGGGAAAAAGAAAGCCCGCACAAGGCGGGCGGGGGTGAATCAGCGCTGGACTATCCAGTCAACGTCGAAGCTGTAGCGGTAGATCTTGGTGGTTGGGTCTTTCGACTCACCGCCCCAGCGCACGATGTTCGCCTTTAGCTCAATCGCGTTACGCAGAGCCTTGGCGATGTCCCGCACGGCCGTACCCGTCGGCGCGTAAACGTCGACCTGCAGCGTGAATCCATCCACATCCGGGCGCCCTGCCAAGTAGTTCTCAGGACTTCCGGTGATCATCTGCCAAACCGCGTATGGCTTGACCGTGTCCTGCGGGGCTTCGCCAAACGGATAAAGCCTGGTCGGGTTCGTGCCGAGCAGCGCGACGACTCCCGCGTCAGCAGCACATACAGCGAAAATGGGTGCAAACATCAACCACCTCCGGAAGCGCGGGCTGCACGCTTGATCGCACGATCAATAGTTTTTTCGTACTCGGTGACGAAAACGTTGGTCGCTTCGCTGATGCTTTCTTCCAACGCTGGACGCATGAACGGATCAGCGGCCATGTACTGGGTGCCGAATTCCAGCAGGCGCCAGTGAGGCGTTGGGGAGTTGGCCGATAATTCACCGCCATCCTTGAGGACCGCGCCGTGTTTAACACCAATGCGAAACCCGAGGTCACCAGTTCGTTTGAACAGCCGACCATTCCATCGCAACACAATGTTGTCCGCGATCGAGCGCCCCGTCTCAGCGTCGTCCAGAAGCATGGCGCGGGCCTTTGCATTCTCTGCAATTACGGCAGCAGCACGGCGCAACGCCGAGCGACCACCTTTTCGCTTCATGTCATAGATGACCGACTCAAGCTTTGCCGTCAGTGAGTCAAGGCCAAGGATGCTGAACTCCACTGTCTCAGCCATCGTTTACCCCCGCTGACACCAACAGGGTCAGATACTCCAAACCTGCCTTCTTGTCCGGCAACGGCTGACCTTGAATGTTGTAGATCGTGCCTCGGTGAAGGATGCGCATCGTTGGCTGTACGCCAGGACGGTATCGGATAACAATTCGGGCGGTGACTTCCGACTGCCCAGCCTGTGCCGCAATCAGGTCTCTCGCACTGAGCGACTCAATTGAAGCAGGGACTTTCTCCCAAGTGGTCTGCCAACCTGCCAGCATCTCCCCGGTTTCGCGATCTTGAACGAGACCTGGCTCCTGAAATGTAATCCGTTGACGCAGAAGACCGGCGCGCATCACACACCCATCCCGATGCGGTACGGCGCCAGCAATGCCTTGGAACTCTGAGGCAACTCGGTTGCAATAGTGCCGGTTACCACTTCTTCCCGATTTGCGAACAGATGGCCAAGCTTCAAAAGGCACGCGGCCTCGATCGCTTTATTGATCACCATCCCACGAGCGTTGCGGGTGGCGGCGGTCAACGCCTCTGAAAAAACAAACTGCGCATCGGCCATCGCCTCACAGCTTTGAAAGCGATCCTCAATTGCGGCTGCAAGAACCATTGACGTGTCGTAAGCAACGCGCGCCTGGTTACGAGCAGCAGGAACAGAAGCGCGGGCCGAGTCCAGAGCAGCCTGATCGACAAAGAACGCGCGATTTAGATAGGCCACCGCAGCCATCTCCGCACCGTCCAGTTGCGACTGCACCAGGTCCTTGTCCTCAGGCTCCGCGAGCAGATGCTTCATGGCGAGTTCGATGTCGATCACGCTCATGGTTATTCGGCCTTTTTCTTGGTATCGGGCTTCGGAGCAGCTTTGTTTTCTGCTTCCGGCGCTTTCTTGTTCTCAGCGTTTTCAGCTTCCTTCACTTCGTAATCCTCGACGAGGCCCAGGCGGTGAAGATCAGCAGCCCGGAATTCATCAGCAGTGATGGTGGAACCTCGCTTGGCATACACATGCCCATTGAGGAACCCTTTTTTGGTTTTCAGTTGAATCTCTGGCATGGCGAATCGAGCCCAGTTACCCGGGCGCGCTCCTGGTCAGTGAGGTGAATGGGCCGAAATTACGGGGTTGGGTCTTCGAATTCGCCGTGCACGAACGATTCCGGACGATAAACCGCCAGAGCCAAACGCTCTTCAGCACGGATGGTCACCATGTTGGTGCGGAAGTTGTCGCCGTCTTCGGTAGAAACCTCGACTGCGGCGTCTTCGCGGTCGAAGACCTGGGCCGCGATGTTCATCGCCCCCACCAGGAACTCACCTTCAGGGACAGCGTTGCTGTCCACCACCGGCAACTTCCACAGGCGCTGGACGCCGCCTTCCTGAACGTTGACCCAGATGTACGAGCCGGTGCTGTCCTTGGTCAGCTCGATATCGGCCCAGTCCACCGGGTTCAGAGCGATGGCGGAGGCGCGGTATTCAGCAACGCGTACTTGCAGAATTGCACGGCGCAGGGTGTCGATCTTGGTGTCGCCAGCCTTGCGCAGCGATTCGTTGAACGCTGTGGCCTGCGGGATCAGGCCCAGAAGGTTTTGGCCGGTGCCGTCGCCGGCGAGAAGTTGCTCTTCTTCTTTGTACTTCAGGCCGTAGATCGCACGGCCGTTGATGTAGCTCTGAAGCAGCGGGATGTCCGACAGGACCTGCTTCGACGCGCGGAACCAGTGAGCGATGGTTTTGACAGTGGTGGTGACTAGGCCAAACGAAAGGTCGGACTGTGCCTTGAGCGCACCCTCACCGGCCTGAGGGGCCGCCATGTTCTGGAAGCCGGTCTCTTGGACGAACTCGACAGCATTGGAAGCCGTACGGCCCGGCATGATGAGGTCGCGGATCGTGAACTGGCGCTCTGGATCGGTAATGATCCCAGCAACGCGGGTCGGCTGGATGCCGACACCAACGCCGCCGGTGCCGGTAGTGGCGCTGGTGATGTTGGTGACCGCTTTCAAATTCAGGCGAGCGATACCTCGCCCTCGGGTGGTCAGCGCCTGGAAGTCTTCCGAGCCAGACAACTGCTCGCCAACAGATTTTTGCTCATTCGGATCATTCGCGGCAAAGCGTCGTGCGAGCTTCTGTTCGATGTCCTGAAAGCGATCCTGCAAGGCCAGGCCATCCTTCACCAAGCCATCCAGAATGGTCTTGGTCTCGGTCAGGATGGTCCCGTGTTCCTTGATTTCCTTGTTCGCTTTTTCGGCGAACGCTTTGATTTCTTGGTCTCGCTGGTCAAGCAGGTCATTGACCGCTTTCAACTGGACTTTATCGTCGGCGTGCTCTTTTCGTTCAAGCTGACGGTTTTCGGCGCGAGCCTGGTTGCTCATGGCGTTATGCATGGTGGTTCCTCAAAACGAAGGGAGTGACAGTGCGGGGCGCGACTTAAGCGCCTCAACGACTTCAATTGCTGCCAGGTCGCCCGCGGACTCGCTCCGGAGCAGGTGCTGCAATCCACGGTTGGCAATCACCGCAGACTGAGTTTTCGAGAAGCCTGCCTCGCGCAGGAGCAGCTCAAATTCAGGAAGCGAAGGTAGGCCGCCATGGGCCAGCTTCGACTTGATGGTGTCGGTGCGGGCTTCGTCGTTGGCCGGTACCGTCACAATGGAAATTTCGACCAGGTCGAGCTTGGTCAGGGTCCGGATCCTGGTCTTCTCGTCGAAGCTGGATTCCCGAACGTAGTAGCCAATTGAAAGCCCGGTGATGGAACGGGACTTCATGCCTCGCATGGCGATGCGCGCATACGGCGCGTCAGCCAGCCAGAGTTCGCCATCACCGAACAGACCCTTGGCATCCTCCTTCAAGGTGTCCATTGACCAAGAGCCAATGGGCTCGGCAGTGCGGTGCTGCCACAGAACCGGCAGCGACCGGCCCTTCGCCTTCAGATCGGCGATGGATTCCAGAAAAGCGCCCGGAGCGACGACCTCGTTGTAGCTGTCTATGACGCCAAACACGGAACCGTAGCCAGAAAAAAGGCCGTCATCGCTGACAGCCTTCACGTCGTAGTCGAATGAGCGGTACTTCACCGCCACCGATTGGTCTTTTCGGTTCATTCAGAATTACCTTTGGGCTTGTCGTTGAGCCAATCAATCAGGGCTGAGCGCGCCTGCTGCGCATCACCGGCATTACCGCCGAGCTTGTCGATCGGCAGCATGTTTGACTGAACTGTGAGCTGAGCGGCGTTGCCGCCTTTCGGTGCGAGGTTCTCTTTGATCCGGCACTCGTCGCGGGTGTAGATACCGTTCTGGGTCATCGAGCTGTAGAACGACGCGCGGGCCGCACTATCAGCACGGAGCAGACCTTCTACGTTGAACTTGGCGTAGAAGCGGCGGCGTTCATCAGGGCGAAGCAGGCGGCGATTGATGCTTTGCTCGATCCGCTTCATCCAGGGCAGCAGCGTGAAGCTCAGGAACCCGAGCATTTGCTGCTCCATGCCCGTACCCCAGCTGGTGCTGTTCGACGTGTGACCGACCATCCAAGGCGGAACACGAAACCACCGGCAAATCTCTTCAACGTTGAAGGCCCGGGTTTGAAGCATTTGGGCATCCTCAGGAGTCATGGACACCTGCTGATATTTCATCCCGGCTTCCAGCACCATCGTCTTGCCGGTGTTCACCGCGCCAGCGAACTTGGCCGCCATGTCCTCGCGAATGTCCTCGCGTTGGGCCTTGTTCAGAATCTGATCGGTGGAAAGCACGCCGCCGAGTTTCATCCCATTGGCGAACATCTTGCTGGCCGACTCATCGGCTGCCATCGCGGCGCCTAACACATTCCGACCCAGAGCAATCGGGCTCAATCCGCACACAGGGTCCGTTCCGAAGCCCCGCGTGTGCATCATCTGCTCGTCAAGCAGGGTGTGATATTTCCCTTCGCTGTCGATGAACCGGTATTCAATCGCGCCGCTGGTTGTGCGCCGGGGAGGTGAAACTGCCTGCGGCAGGATAAACTCCAGCGACGATAAATCGCGTCCCACCAGGTGGGGTTCATTGAAGCTGTTGCCGCTGAGCAGCAGGCTGGCAACCACGCATTCCCAGAACTCGACAGGTGTTTGGTCTGCGTTCGGTTGCTGGCTGATTACCCTGTGTACAGGGTGCGAGGTGGCCACCTCTGGCACACCGTTCTTGTCTTCATAAAGCGCGATCGGAAGCGTGGCCAAGGTCTCAGCGATGAGTCGAACGCAGGCCCACACCGTCGAAAGCTGAAGCGCTGTCTGCTGGCTCACCGTTTTGCCTGACGCGGAATCGGTACCATAAAAACCGTTCCAAAACGCCGCATCACCCAGGCCTATGCGCCGGCCCACCCAGCCAGCCAACGACGATTTGACCAGCCCAGGCTCTGCCGATTTAAACAGTGCCTGACGCAACACTGACTTGAGAGGTTTATTCACCGGTCAGCCCCTTGCGAATGAATCCAGCGGCGGCCAAAAAAGATGCCGCGCCTGCGATCAGGGACCATCCGAGACCAGCCAGGACAAATACGCCGGCGACAAACAGGCACAGCGCGGCCACGGCCGACACGATGAAGAGGATCAGGCCTGTATCCATGGGTGAGTTATCCAACAATGATTGGTTTCGAAAAGAAGTCGCTGATGTTGCCGCTGTTGTCGTTGACCAGAATTAGCGCCCTGCCGATAGCCATGATCAGCGCGACGGCGCCGTCGATCTTGTTGTCGTCGCCCTGCTTGATGGGCCGCACGACATCGTCGTTGCCGGGCATGTTTTTACCGATCACATTGGCGATGCACCAGGTCATGATCGGATTGCCGTCATGATGGAACCGGCCGGCGGTTATGGCCGCCTCGAGCTCCTTCATCGGATCTGACATGTTGGTATAGTTCTGCGTGATCGTGATCGGATTGAAACCCTCGTCGTCAAGGTCGTGGCTCAACCCCGTGGCGCCGTGCGGGTCAATCGGGCACTCGCGAACTGGTGCCTGGTGGTTTGCTTCCTTGGTGTCTTCGAAAATCTCCCGGTAATCGATCTCGGCACCTTCAGTTATCTCCAGATGTTTGGAGTTAATCCAGGCCTGGAACCGTTCTGACATGCGCTTGTTGTCACTGTCATACGCGGTGTCATAGGGCACCCAGAACTTCGGCGCGACACTGTAGTAGTGGGTTTTCCCATCGATCATGCGCCAGAACAGCCGCGCTCTTGAGTTCATGTCAAGCTTGCGCGCCAAGTCGAATCCGGCGATCCACTCCTGACCCTCGAACTGTTCCAGGGTCAGCGTGGTGTCCTCGCACGATTTCCAGTCTTCCATGTTGAAGAAGCCGGACTTGGCGCTCACCCACAGGTTCAAGTGCTTCGTTTTGAATGTGTTGGTGAACCTGGCCGAGCGAATCGCCCGGGCCTGCTGGCTTTCCAGGTACTCCTGAAATACTGAGACCCCGTGGTTCGGGTTGGCCTTGGCCAACATCTTCGGATCTGTCCAGTCGTCACCTTCATCGAGCGTCCAGATCCAGCCGAACAATTCCTCGTCGGGCACGGTGCCCTCGAGCATCTCGATCACCTGACGGCGCTTGTCGTAGCAAGGGCCCTCGATGTCGGCACCGGCGGTGGTGATGATAAACATCAACGGCTGACGCCGGGCGCCCATACCGGTCAGCATGGTGTCGTACTGAGCTGAGGTTGGGTGCTCGTGATATTCATCGACTATCGCGCAACTCGGTGACGCGCCGTCGCCCGGGTTACCTATCAGCGGCTCGAAGCGGCTGAAGTCGGACGGGATGTTCATGTTCGAGGCATTGACCTCGATGCCAGCCGCCTGAATGAGGTGAGGCGACTTGCTGACCATCAGCTTCGCCGGGCGGAAAACCTCCCACGCCTGTTTCTCGGTGGTCGCGCCGGAATAGACCTCGGCGCCGAACTCACCGTCGGCAACGAACATGCTGATGCCCACACCGCCCGCGACCACGGACTTACCGTTCTTGCGCGGCACTTCCCAGTAGCTTTCGCGGAACCGGCGGTGCCCGCCCTTCTTCTTGACCCAACCAAAGGTGACGGCGAGGCCGAACAACTGCCACGGTTCCAAGGTGATGAGCTGACGTTTAAAGGCCCACTCACCTTTTGTGTGCGGCAGCAATTGGATCAGCTTTAACTTTTTCTCGGCTTTGACCGGGTCGAACTTGAAACGAAAGCCGCGTTTGCGACTTGCGGCCAGGTCGTCGAAGTGACGCTGCACTGCCTGATGGATGTAGCGGCACGCGGGCACCTTCCCGCGCAAAACGGAACGCCCCCAAGCCATTGCCTTATCGACATTGGCGTGCAGGGCTTTAGTCATCAGGAACTCAGTAGTTTGGCGAATTCGTTGGTGGACGATTGTTTGTTGCCGCCGATGATCCGCGTCCGGCTGGCCGGATCGAGGCCCAGCAGTGAGCCGAAGGTGACCAACTGGCGCATGGACTCATTCGCCGCGGTGAGTGCGGGGTTCTTCATCGGGCTGCCCTGGGACGACTCGACAACGATTCCGAACTTCTGGACCGCTTCTTCGGACATCCGCCACTTGTCATAGGCGGTGCAGAACGCTTCGACGTTGTGCAGATCAGTCAGCGCGACAACTTTTTCCCGGAGTAATTCAGGGATAATCATCTTCCACATGGTGGCTGCGCGCTCGCTCAACCACTCCGGCGGATCAATATTTGTGACGGTGGTGAACTGAGGCTCATCGTTGTTCAGCGCCCGCTTTCCGGGGTTCCCAGCAAGTTTCTTCTGAGCCGTCGGCTTGGGTTTGCGACCACGGCCGGCGACCGTGGCGGTGCCTCCCATCGCGCAACTCCTGATTTTTTAATTTCGCGGGCGTAAGAAAACGATTGAGGGCGCGGTCTAGAAGCGAAAAGGTCCAGACTTTCGACCCTCCCCCTCCCCGTGAGCGCGAATCGCTCTCATTTGGTCGAATTTCACTGTTTTTTCGGGGTTTTTCTGCTTTCAGCGCCTCGCATTGCCGAATCCGCCGTCCTCCGCGGCCGTCTTGGCCGAGTGGCACGGTCCGCACAGGCTCTGCCAGTTGGTCTTGTCCCAGAACAGGGCCATATCGCTCTTGTGCGGGATGATGTGGTCGACATCGGTGGCCACCACCACCAAGCCACGAGCCGAGCAGTGACGACACAGTGGGTACTTGGCAAGAAAGCCAGCACGGGCCTGCTGCCACTTGTAGTTGTAGTGGCGTTTGGTGCTGCTCTCTCTGGGCTTGGCCCTGGCCGCGCTCTTCAGTAGATGAGCATGATCGTCACAGTAGCGTGGGTTGCGCGTGAGCGTGTTGCATCCCTGGGCATTGCACGGCTTCTGCGGCCTCAGCGGCATGGCGTGCCATCCATGTAGGTGAGGGGCTGTGCATCAGAGTCTTCACGCTCGTCCTCGGCCATCGCTTGGATCAGCAGGGTCTGCTGCTCTGCCATCCGTTCGAGGATCGCTGTCTGCTTCTTCTGTTCGCTCAGTATCTCGGCGAGATAGGAGATCGCTTGCCCGCTCATACGCAACTGCACTCCACTTCTTAATCCATTCACGCCGGGCAGCGCATCCAGTGCACGCCATCACTAGCCCCTACTTGGTCAGCTTCGGTTGCAGCACAACCCGGGCAATCATCACCAGGAGGCCCAGCACGCCATAGGCAATCGGCGGCAACACTGCCTGAAGCGATGGCATCAGTTGCTCAGCCACGCCAAGGGCAGCGACTGCACCACCAGCCTGAACGCTGGTCATGCTCAGCGCTTGTTTCCAGTTGTCGATCAGTTTCATGGGTCACTCCTGCCGCTTGGGTAATTTGAAGTCAGTGAATCGGTCGGCCAGGTCGGCCACCTTCTTCACCCCCAGAGTGCCGATAACTGCGCCGAGGGCTGCCGCCAGACTTGATGGAAGGTTGAAGTATTCGAGCAGCGGGAACGCACCAGCCGTGATGGCGCCGCACAGGCAGGACTCGAGCAGGGCCTGCCGCCGTCCTCCACCGCCGTAAATGACGCGGAGGAAGGCAATCCAGCACGACAGCGCCGCGGCATAGAACATCGGGGCATGCTGGCTAAGCCAGGCCATGACGATGAGCCAGGTGTCTGGTTTGTCGGGCATGTTCGGCATCTCGGATTCCTCCCTCTTGGGGAGTGAAGTAGATTCGGCTCCAACAGCACGCCCAGCTCGGTGCGATGGGTGTGGTGGAGCCGAAAACGAAAAAGCCCCGCACGATGGCGGGGCTCAGAATGCAAAAAGCCCAGCGAATTAGGCTGGGCTTTTCTGACTGAATTATTGCTTAAGCAGGCTGATAAGCAGCTACAACGCGACGAACCTTGCCTGCATCCTTAGCGGCTTTATAAGCAACCAATGCGGCGTTCAAACGCTCTACTTTGCTTGCTTGAACGGTGTCTTTCGCTTCAGAAGATCGCATATCCGGATCCCTCGAGTACTGGATGAACGTTGTAACCCAATTGCGCTTCATACTTTTTCAGCATGCGGCCGTAGTATGAACCAAGCTTCGGCCTATCTTCAAGCGCTACTGCGACGAAACCACGTACATCTCGCGTTCTTCGCAATAACCATTGCGATTGCAGAAGCCCTTTGCCAACACCCATCGCTTGTTTATAGCTCAGTGGGCCAAGGTCCGGCCAGCTTTTCGGAGTTGTGTAGTCGGGTGCGCCAGCGTCGAAATCACGACGTAACGCGAATTTAATCTCGTAGCAACCTTCGGGAAAGCTACGGCCTAGCTCCCTTTCCACCTGGTCCTGTTGCGCGAATAAGCCCGCGGACAACGGCAGATACCACACACCATACTCGTAATGATCTACAAGGAACGTATGCAGAATGGCGTGTTGTCCTTCATCGATCAGCAAAGGAATCTCTTCGTATTCGTCCAGCAAGCGTACTTCAACCACCCATTCGCCTCTTCTTTCCATATGGAGGCGATACGCCTACGAAACAAAGCCCGACACTGTGGCCGGGCTTTTGGTGTCTTCTCTCATAACGCGCAAGATCGACATGATGGGGTTAATTTACGGCCAATTGGCCATCATGGTCAAGCGGCGTCTACGAAGATTTCTTCCAGATCGAAAATCTCGGTGGCTCGGATCACAGCTCCTTCTTCCAACTGCTCCAGGCGCTTGTGGATGCCTCCACGCCAATTACGGCGAGTGCGCTCTGGCGAGCCGGCCAAATCCCAGGTGTTCATGTCGTAGAACTCGGCGGGCAGCACGATCATGTCGGTGGAACGCTTCCCGGTCTGGACCCCCTTCAGCTTCGGAATGGCCCAGGCAGTGAGCGCCTTATAAATGAACAGCTCCGGCGCCGGTGAGACCATGCGAGATACCAGTCGGCCAATGGCGGCAACCTTGTTGGCTTTGTGCGTCGAGTACTTTGCGACCAGCACGTCCCACTGAGCTGGCTCGAGCTGACGGTGCAGGAGCGCATACAGGCAGCAGTCATAATCGAACTTGTCGCGCACTGAGAGCGAACTGCCGGTACCGCCCGAGCGAAGATCAGCATCGATCAGCTTCTGCCAGGACTGCTTCGTGCTGTTGTCGATGTTGTCGGCGGCCAGTACCCGGACCAGAGTGCTCATCACGTCTTTATAGATGCTCATGACTCAATCCCCTTTGTAAGTCGAACGGCCGGCGCCGCGGCTATTGCTCTGCTGGTATTCATCACCGATGCAGCGTGTTGGGTTCTTGTCGACCAACTGACTGCGCTCCCGACGAACCAACCGACCAAGCTGGACCACCAAGTCTTCAATCAACAGCGGCTCCATGGTCTGGGCATGAACGAAGCCGGATGAATGACAGCCGATACAGTCGAGTTCATGAAACACCCCCTTGATTACCCCCTTCCCGGCGCATGACGGGCACTCGGTCATCGGTATCAAACTGCGCACCAGGGCGGGTCCATGCTGCTTTTTGATCATTTTTAAACCTCGCCTATGGTTGATTCTTGAATGGCCTTGCAGGCCTTATGATCTATGGCTTCCAGCGCATTACCGGAATCTTCAAATCTAAAGCCGGTCAATCCGTGAATGACTGCAAACCCTTTCTGATCTAGATGCGCGTGCCACTGCTCCAGCGCATCACGCTTGCGAGCCATGACGTCGGACTGGATGTACACCTTCACGTTGTGGCCCATGGCGTGGTTGATCAGCAGCTCGCCAATCAGATGATCGATGCCGAGGTCTGCCCAGCCAGTGCGGGCCACCTTGCGCAAGTCGTGGCTGGTCCACTCACCGTTGCCCAACCGACGGAACACGGCGCAGCCCTGGGCTTCACCGAGCGCCTTGCCATTGCGCGCCGGGAACAGGAATTGGCCGTCATAGCCTCGGGCGTACTGACCGTCGCGGTACTTGATCAGCAGCGTGCAGATTTGCTCGGTCAGTGGCAGGTGATGCTCGACACCGGTCTTGGTGTGCTCGGCCGGAATGAACCACTCGCGCTCGGCCAGGCTGATGTGCGCCCAGCGCGCCATGCGGGTTTCGCCGATCCGCGTGCCGTGGCACAGCATCATCAGGGCCAGCATCGAATCCAGCGGCGCAGCAGGCATGACCTCAGCCAATTGCGCCAGCAGGCCTTCCAGTTGAACGCCACGCAGGCGGGACGGCTTGATCCCGACCTTCGCTTTGGAGAAGTCGTTGAACTTGATTGCCGCCATTGGGTTGGCCATGATCAGGCCCAACTTGAAGGCCTGACGGAAAGCCAGGGCCAGCAGCTGGAACACCGAGCGCACGTAGTCGATGGAAATGCTTTCCTGCAACGGCCACATGAGCTGGTTGTCCAGCGTGGCCTTGTCGAGACTGATCAGCGGCAGGTCGCCAAGGCGCGGCGTCAGGTGGCACTTGATCATCGAAGCGCCGGTCTTCTTGCGCTTGGCCGACAGGTTGCGGTCACGCGACATGCGATCGGCGTACCAGTCCAGCAGCTCGCCTACGGTGTCCCACTTCGAAAGGCTCGCACCTTCGCCGGCCGCCAGCCGCAAGCGGATCGAAGGCAGCGCCGCGACCACCTGCGTGTGAAAGAGCTCAGGGTATTTCCCGATAGGGTTCCATTTGCCCTTGAGCACCAGGAACCACGAACCGCCGTTACGGGCCTTGTTGAATCGCAGGTACAGGCCCTTGTTCTCGAGGTCGCGCAGGTCCTGCACAGTGCCGGCGGCCTGCCGTTTGATTTCGGCCTGGGTGATCTTCACGGCGGCGGTACTCATTCGGCCACCGCGATTGGCTCAACGATCGGGTAATCACGGATGTGCACGCGCACTTCGCCGCCTGGTAACGGGTCACCAACGTTGATGGTGGTCACGAAGTTCTTGTCGTCGATGCCCAACCCGTCGGCAATGCCGTCGCGGCCAGCCTTGAAGCGCGCCAACAGGTTGTCGTCGTCATAGGCCCGGCGGTTCGGCGGGCAGAACGTCACCCAGAAGTATTTTTTCCCGGTCAGGTGCGGTGCGTTGAGTGCAAGCGCAATCAGTCCGCAAGTGCGTCGGTAGGCCTTCGCGTGCCTGTGTTTTTGTTTCCAGTGCACGCGGGCGTTCGGACTCAATTCCTTCGGCGGCCACGGCAGCGTCATGTCGATCATGCAGCCCCCTTCACGGTGAGAATGCCGGCCCGGATCAGGGCCTCATGTGTTTCAGCGATAGCGCGCGGCATGTCGTGCCAATCAACTTCGCCGGCAGCGCGGCCGTCGATGACGTCATGGCAGCCGCTGCACGCGTACACCGCGACAGTGTCGAAGCCCTTCATGCCCATGCCTTTTTGCCCGCACGGCAGATGCGCAAGCACAGTTGTTTCTGGGTTGTGATTGCAGGTGTCCGGAATCCGGACGGTGCAGTCCTGGCCGTTGGCCGAAGCACGGAGTTTCTTCGAGGTCACTCGCATACCGGCTTCCCCGTGACGACATCAACGACCTCGAATGTTCCCGGCCACATCCACGCGCCATAACGCTTGGCCATGGCCGCATCGACGAACAGCGCCAAGGCATGGTCCGGCGTGGAACTCAGGTCGACCTTGAACGAGCAGCAGAACACCGCGAAGCGATAGGTATCGATCTCGGGTACAGCCAAGCGGCGATCAGACACGATCCGCCCTCCCCGCACGCATGGCGCGCAAGTTGGACAGGGCGGCATTGCCCACTTCGGGATTGCGCTCTGGTTTTGGCGCAGAAAGCTCGGCGGCGGGTATTGCTCCGAGAGGCTCGCCTTTCCAAATCTTCCGGCACTGCGCCTGGTAGTGACGCTCGAAGCTCGCCAGCCCCAATTCGCGCGAAAGAAGCGGAAGGCTGTGAAAACCTGCGGCGGCTGTAGCGTGGTACACCGCGGCGTGCATCCACTTTGCCGACGCACGCATTGCTGGGTGGCAATTTCGCAGGCCTTGGGCGTATGCCTTTTCGACACTCGGCAAGCCCAGCCCCTCTGGCGCAAAGCACCAGCTCACGAAGACTCCAGGTGCGGGAACGAATGCGGATTTGCTCGCGCTCAAAACCCTCACGCCGTGGTCGATTTGCTCCATTCGATTGATGCCCGAACGCATGAACTCGCCCAGCCACTCCAGCTTCGATGCGTTCATCACAGCCTCGGTCGGCCAAGATTGACGCCAGGCACCGCAGGCCCCGCGAAGCCGCAGGAACAAGTCGTCGATGACAGTCTTGGTCGACGGGTCAACCTCAGCCACGACTGGGTCGGCAGGCGGCAGGTAGGCAGGATCTGTGCGACGTGTAGCGATGAGATCACGTGCGGACTTCATACTCGAACTCCCTTGGCTGTCCAGTCTTCGGTTGCGTCTGTTCCGTTTTCGACTTCACCGGCTTTCACGGCGCGCTCACGCTTCACCCATCCGATCAGTTTGAAACACCACCCTGCCCCACTGTCGACAACGCCAGACTTGGCCACGAAGAAGCCCTTGAAACCAGCCAGCAGCTCGGTAGTCACCGAGTCATCAGGCAAGCCGGCAATCGCGAGCTGATCTGACATAGCTTTCTCGTTCGGCACCCAGGTGGCGAACATGGCGAAGCGTTGGCGCTCATCCTGCGATTGGATGGCGGCGAAATTTTGTTCGGCCAGAACTTCGTCAATCTCGCGCTGCTGCTCTTCGGTTACTTGATGGTTAATTGATGTATTGGGTGCAACCGCTGCACCCCGTTCTGTCTCAGGCTGCACCCCGTTCTGTTGTGAGTTGCACCCCGTTGTGTCATCTGCACCCCGTTTTGCACGGGGTGCAGGATTTGCACCCCGCGATAGTTGAAGGTCGTAAACAACTGGGCGGCGGTCATGGCGATCAATGTGTACGGCGGCAATGGCCTGATTACCCTTCTGGATGAGCCCGACCTTCTCCAAATCGTCCAGCTTGTAGCGCACGGTGCGCTCGGACAGGCCGGTGTCCTGAGCCAGAGTCGAGGCTGATGGAAAGGCGCCAGCGCCGTTCGAACCGGCGTAGTTGGCCAGACACAACAGCACGTGACGCGCACTGGAGTCTTTCAGGGATTCGGTAGGCAGAGAGAGCGCCCAGGACATTGCTTGAACACTCACAGCGTGATTCCTTGAAGTTGTTCCGCGAGCGTGACGATGCCCGAGCGGGTCACCATCACCTGCTCGACGACCTTGATGTCTTGCCCTTCCCCGCCGCCGACCTTGACCAGCTTGTGCTTGAGCCAGCCGGTGTTCAGGCGCGGCTGATACGCAACCCAGCTTGAGTGAGTGGTGCGGCGATGAATCCAGCGGTTCTGGTTCAGCCAGGCAAAAAGCTTGGTGGGGCGAACGCCGAGAATCTGTGCAGCGGTGGTGATGCAGACGTCGCCTTGGGTTTTGGCCAGGCGATGCAGCGCTTCGACCTTTGGCGCCTGTTTGTCGATGACTTGTTGGAGTTGAAGATTCTGTTCAGCCTGCAGGGCGGCAAACCGTAGTGCTTCGGGAAGAGTTTTCGGGATCGTGACAACCTGTCGCGACACGTTTTCGAGTTCTTGCAAACGTGTCACGACACGATAGCGAAGCGGTGCGCTGTATCCGGCAAGCAAGGTAATGACCAGATCCTGGCCAAGCACATACTCGGTTTGCTGACGGTTCAAGCTGTCCAGATAGATGCGTCCAGAAGTGGACGCATCAAACCCGAGGTCGCCGAGCATGCGTTTGATGTCGCGGCCGACATGTTGGTGCTGCTTCCCGGTAAGCTCGGCAATCTCCCGGCTCGACATGGTGACCGTATTGCTTGGAGCGACGATCGTGTTCATAATGGTCCCTCAAGTGTTTAGCGTTTTTAAAGAGCCGGGTTGCAGCCCGGCTTTTTTGTGTCTGCGATTCAGGTGATTACTTTTCCGAAGACGCGACCAATCCCGCCGACTGAGCTACCGCCCTCAGCGTTCAATGTCCCCACACGTCCTGATGTCTTGCCGTCCATTTCCTTTCCCCTAATGGTCTTCCTGGTGCGAACGGATTAAGTGCCGACTACGCGTTCCTTGCTCACCGGCCCCCGCCGGTACTGTTTCATTTCGGTCGCGCGCCTACTGCTCAGGCGACCTTGACCGACTGCTCCATCACATCCAGGCTTTGCCGGACATGCCCTAACTCTTTACGGATCGCCGCTTTCTCGAGCGGTGAAACGTGGTTGTCATCCAGGGCTTCGTGCACTGCGATGGTCAGATCCGCGACCTCTTTGCCAACGTTGATCAGCGATGCAGTCAGCGCCTTCGGCTCCGGCGCTACCTTGGCGACCAACTCAAAACCGAACTGATCAGCCAGGGTCATCAGAGGGCGCATGTCACCGGTATGCAGCAAAATCCCGAACAGATGCTCGATGGTGAGGTGGTGGGCGTCGTTATCTGGGTTCGCACGTTGCAACAGGCTCACGTGCGGGACGCCCATCTGGCCGGCCAGCACCTTCGCTTCGTTGTCTAGGACCGCGCTTTGGCAGGCCCTTAAAAACTCGTCCATTCGTAAATCCTCGTTTTTGTTTCAGTGGCTGCGTGCCATCACGAATCGCAAACTGTTTCTCGTGGGGGTTAAGCGGATTTTTTGAGCTGAACCTGGCACGGGAAAGGCCGGATCTCTTCTGCCGCAAAGGAGCCGTCAGCGTGCTCTGTAACGTAGATATCGCGGCCAACACGCAACGCTTTGTTGAGCGCGCCTTGGCTCATGCCGAGTAGCGACGCGGCTTTGGTTTGGCCCTTCTCGGCGGCAAATTGACTGAGTGTGATTCGGGGCATGTCTTAGCCCTCCGTATTGACTTCAGGCAAAGATTATATCCACGGGATATTTTTATCAAGCCCATTGGAAATAGCAAAATATTCCCAATGGCAATAGGATTGACGGATGAATACCGAAAACACTGACCGGCGCCCGCTGGAGGACTGGGAAAAGGCTGAGTGCTTTGCACTCAAGGACGCGCTTGCGCGATACAACGCATCCGTCTCCAGGGCTGAAAAATTCACCCAAGACAGGCTTGCTGCCGAACTCGGCATGGCTCAGGGGAACTTGAACGGACACCTGAATGGGAGGCGTCCACTCAACAAGGAGATGGCCGCCAAGATTTATGCGCTGACTGGCATACCGCCGAAGGCTTACAGCGAAAGGCTCGCGAAAGAGATAACGGCCTTCGCTGCTTCCGTCTTTCCTGAGTCCTTGAAGCCTGAACCAGAGGCCAAGTCTCAGTGGGTCAGGGCGACAGATTCCCTGCTGCTAGAGATTACATCTGCCATATCGGTAATCGCCGCCCACGCATCAGCCCAAAGCCTTACGAAGCACCAGGTGGATACGCTACTCAAGCTTCGAGACGACATAGTCCACATGCGCGTTGAGCCAGGTACCGACATGTCTAAGCACATGTCTGGACTAATCGGAGCTGCCTTCAAGACCGCTGAAACCGACGAAAATCCCGACGACCTACTCTCTATGATCAAACATGGAGCCGATAAAGAACATCTGAAGGAACAGAGCAGTAATGTCCGTGCAAGACCCAAAAAGTCGAGTTCCAAGTCAGATTGATTTAGGCCTGTTCCTGACCGGCAAACGGGTATCAGACCCAGCTGTTTGCGGCCAGCACCCCCTCTTCTACGGGACTGTGCAAATCAAAGGCAGAGAGCGCCTGAACGCATACGTGAAGATGCTCCCTGCTCGCCTGATTTATGCTGAAGTGCTCAGTTCTCTGCTGGGACAGTCCCTGGGTCTTCCTGTGCCGGTTACAATCCCTGTATGGGCCAAGGGTCAAACTGTCGGTACCGCCTCAGAATTCGAGCTGTGTGTCGCCAGTCTTGATTGCGGCGCGACCCCGATATCTCGCATAGCCCGGCTAGACGATGTGAATGACCTCCTGAACAAATGGGGTCATGCCCGGATGGCGATTGTTTTTGACGAGTTGATCGCCAACGGCGATAGAAATCTCAGAAATATCCTAATGGGGGCTGATGGTAAGATTTGGCTCATTGACCATGAAGAGGCTCTACGTCACCCTTTGGTAAGGGCGCATGAAAAAATCCAGAACTACCTCTTGGCGCGCCTGTCTGAAGACCTCAGCAACTTCGAGATTCGTCGGACCCATCAGCGCCTTAAGGATGAAGCATTCGCTCTGGGTGGAATCGGTATCGGCGCTCACGCAGAAGCTGCATTGCCTGGCCCGTGCAAGGTATCTGCCGGCCACGTAGAAGCTATAATACAGTTCCTGGAAGACAGGATCAGCCACGTGCCTAAGCTCCTCGAAAGCGGCTTAGGCCTTCGTCAAGCTCACTTAGACCTATCCAATGAACGCCCACGCGCCTGAAATCGACGGGATACCAGATTTTCCAAACTGCGAAGCGCAGTGGGCCCCCGTTTATCTTGAGCCTGTCGTTGAGTCTGGCGAGCGGATCACCATTGGGGTGGTGGCGGCAGCTGGCGGCGAAGTCGCGGGCGCGCTGACCATCACTGACAAGGCTATCCAGTGCCTATACGGAGATGCTTCTGTAGGGATGAAGACAACGATGGAGCTGGCTCTAAAAAAGGCCATGCACTACGCGAAAGGGGGCTTCATAAAAGGCTTCTCTTCCGGGATCCACGGTGTGATTTTGGGGGAAGCGCGCGAAGGGATTGGTTACGACTTAGAGGATATAATTTCTCAAGGGGCCGACCTTTGCTCAAGCTTGAGCCATATACACGCGGATGAGTCCAGGTCGGTTCACGACCGATCTTCGTACTGGAAGCGAGTTCAAAAGGCCATGGAGCGGGTGGACAAAACCCTAATGCCACACTTCAACCGAATGGTGGACGTCACTATCAGGGGGTCAGGCATATCCTTACAGTGTGACTATTTCTCATCACGGATAGCGGTCAACGTTTGCAGCATATCGCCCAACTATCGACTCGGATCCCTCTTCGAGACCGCTACAGCTAAAGTCTTCCGCTTGGAGCAACTGAAGAGCCATGACGCCATGATCGCTCACGATCATAGAGCCGCCATGATGCTGGTGGTCCCGTATGACTCTACGGTCGAAATTGCAAAGCCCTCCGCCAAGAAGAGCTACAACGAGCGAATCCTGATGCTTCAGGATATGGCGGAGAAAAAAGACTTTGATCTTGTGATCGTTCACTCCGCCTTCGACGGCGCCAAAGAAATACAGCGCCTGGAACGATCCGCCGCGTAGCCGCCCCGCCTCACCCGTCTCGATCTCCAATCCCTAAGCCCGCCTAACGCGGGCTTTTTTGCGCCTTGGAAATTATTTATATCCATTAGAGTTGACCAATGTATATCCTGTGGATATATTTAATCCATCGAGACGCCACAGCGACTCGGCAGGGCCTAAAAAGACCCGCAGCTCTTTAACAGCCAGCGCAACAAACAACAGACCGCATTGCCTCTACCGGCGACCGGCGAGCAGACAGGCCCGAAAGCCTGCCAACGGCAGGAACAACCTGGACGGCTGCTCGATGGTGAAACGCCTTAACCGTGTGAATGACCCGGCAAGCGATGCGCCCCGCTCCTCCAGCGGTAATAGGACGGACAGCATCACTGAGCAGCCTTCCACCGAAGGCTGCTTGGGATGACAACCGACAGGTAATCAACCATGAAGCACGCAACAGTAATCGCCCCGCTCGAAATCCACGCTTCCAACTGCGAGAACAACGCTGCGATCCAGGAGGCTGAAGGTCAGCTCGAAGACGCGGCGAACAACCGCACCAACGCTGCCGATTACCGGCAGGCAATCGAAGCGCTCCAGGCTGACTAAGCATCACTGCTGCACCTTGGCGACAGGGTGCATCGGGATGCGGATGACTCTGCACTGCGCAACGCGGCCCTCCCGCATATCAACCAACCCAGCACGGAGGATTGGCAGCCATGTAACCGATAGATATCCAGGCCCGCCCAATGGCGGCACCTGCGATCACGTAGGGAGGTCTTCGTGACGCAAACAAAAGCCCGGTTCCGATCGGGCTTTTTTACGCCTGCCTTTATCCGTCAGCACTCTCCCCTGCGCCCAACGGCATCCAGCAGGAGGCCCGAGTGCTGACGAATACACGCAACCCCACCGAGGAGTCGCCATGCATCCATCACTTCAACAGCGAGTCGACGGGGTTGCCGCCCTGCGTGCTCGTGCAAGCATCGCCACCGCCGCGTTCTACGCCATGATTGGCCAAGAGCTGCCCGTGCAAAAGATTCGCTACCAGGTCGTCACTAAGGGCAAGGCGTATCACATCATTGAGCTGGCCACCCGCAAGGTGAAGGGCTTTCGCTGGACTTGGAAAGAAGCCGTGAACTTCGCCCAGCATCTGGAAGCGCGCGACGACGGCATCAAGCTCTCGCTGTCAGGTGATCGGAAATGATCGGCGTACCAATGCCCAACCCGCGAGACTCGCTCATCGCGAACCTGAACCAGCAACTGGATCAGTTCTTCGGTGCCGGCCGGTCAGTGCAGGAAATCGCCGCCGGTGTCAGTGGCGAACGGGAAGTGATCTTCGGCACTTCCCACAGCAACAAGCTGCGGGTCGAGCGCGACAAACTCGCCCCGCAGCTGAAGGCGCTGGCCGACTCCGGCAAGACGGTGATCGAGGCGGCCAAGGAAATGGGTATGGAAACCAAACGCGCCAGGCTCATCGCCCGCGAGAACAACATCAACTTCCCGGGGCCGCCGTGAGACGCATCAACAACCAGGTGCGCCAGCGCCGACGACAGACATGGCTGGATCTACCGGCCCACGGAATTGAAGAGGCAGGCCATGGCCAAAGACAATGCGCAGATTCAGCGGGACAAGCGCGCCAAGGAGAAAGCTTTGCTGGACCGAATCGGCGCCGAAAAGCGGTCGCTGATTGTGTCGAAAGCGCTCGCTGACGCGCTTCAGGTGCTGGGCGAGCGCCACGACTTCGAGGAATGGCAGGAGACGGTGTCGACGTTCCTGATCAACCTGGCCGCATCGCCGGCCGAAGAGTCGGCCCGCTTCGCAAGCATGTCGCGACCTGAAATTTCAGTTTCTGAAAAGTGGTCGCGACAGCTTGAAAAGTTCCGTAAGACGGGCGTTGAACAATAGCCATACAACTAAAACGACTATAGCTGGTAGTCAATACTCAACTAAGGAATAAGCTCCCGCGATGTCTCGCAGCATTGCCAAACCAGAAGGTTGCAACCGACCTTCAGTATCAGCAAGACCTCTAGAGGCCAAGCGAGCAACACCGCTAATTTCTCCGGCTCTGACCCTAGCAAGGAAAAGACCTATAAGTTCATTATCATTTGAACTCAGGATTGAGTCATGAGAAAGCAACCTGACTGAATTCTTAAAAGTATTAACCCGCGCTTGCGAGGCATTGTATTTAGCAATAATTTCACTCTCGAACTCAACTTCATCTATTCCGTCATTTGCGACTAGCTTGTAATGCTTTATTCCGAACTCCTCGCCGTTGCACGGCGCCTCAACTACCGCCTTAACCAATACATCAAGCCATCCATAATCGAGAATAAGTTTATCCCCACAGCTGATCCCAACACTCACACCATTATTGGCAAATGTAGCGCCCCCTGGCTGCGACTCTACAAACTCGACGTCTTCTGGCAAATCAGCCTCATGGACCAATCCGTTTCTGTAATACTTGTATATTAAGTACTCGACAGCTTTCGGTTCCCCCTTGAACATTACAGTAAAGCCAGAGGCACAAAATTCGGGGCCTATGTTTACATTTTGAACTATCCGCCTAATCCTCCCACCTAGAAATAATGTAAACGCTTCCTCATCACGCATTACGTCATTATTTCTGAGGGATTTCGTTACTTTTGCTGGAAAGACTTTTCTTGATGATGCAGCAACGGCCAATGACAAAATCGTCAAAGCCCCAATATGTCGCCCTTGTGCAATTAGAAATTTAGCATCATCTACTTGCTGAGAAATAGTCACAAAAAATTCCTTTTGGTTGTAGTGGGGCCGCCTACTTGCCGTCGTCAGCGTTACGCCAAGACATCAATCAATAGCCCACTTCAACGAATCACGCCAGCCCAGCGATGAACGCCTACCAAACCCTATCCAATTAAACCATGATCAGCTTCCGCCGGAGCTGTCGCCGAATTTCAGAATAAAGACCATCAACATAATCCGATACTGACTGGCCATCAACCAGTCCCTGTTCAACTAAATGCTCCCACCGGGTTAGTGTTTTATCAGATCTTTCTTCCGCAACAGGATTAAATCCCCCGTCTATTAACAACGACAAATAGTCATGTATGTAAGCGCAAAAAACAGATTCAGCTTTATACGCCATAAAGAATCCCAATTCGAATTTTAGACCCCACAACTCAGCAGCCTTCAGCTCAATGGTTTCAAGGGTTGCTCTTGAGGCTTGCACGTCTTCCAGTCTTCCCTCGTAAAGCCGTACGAGATGGTTTTCCCTGCCACCATTTCCTATCCAAGTGTTATTTTTAATGTGCTCAACAGAAGACTCAGCCAAGTACCAGCACTTTACCAACTCCTGTTGATATCTCCGCATTGCAACTATTAATTCGGAAGCAAGCTCATGATCCGATGAGGCCTTTACTTGCTTCCTCCATGTACTCAACCCTATTAACGCTACAAATACTGCGCCAACGGTTGATGCTGCGCCGAATATTTCAAACAAATCGTGAATATTTGCGACTTTATAAAAATCGCTCGAAAAAGTGAGTTTTCCCCATACAACCCCTGCCAAAAACAACAAAAAGCAAACCAACCAAACAACTTTATCTTTCATAAATTATTCATCCTAACCGGTCGCCTGATGTTATCAGGCCCGCAACCGTTAGCGCGAGGTATCACAATGCCTACTGCAATAGATTTGTTCGCCGGTCTCGGCGGATGGTCAACCGGTGCCCGCAATGCCGGCATCGACGTTCTTTGGGCCGCTAACCACTGGCCGGTAGCGGTTGAGTGGCACAGCGCCAACCACCCGGACGCCATTCACATCTGCCAGGACCTGCATCAGGCAGATTGGTCGAAGGTCCCCGCTCACGACATTATGCTGGCCTCTCCTTGCTGCCAGGGACATTCGAAGGCGCGAGGCAAGAAGTCCGGGAACGCTCAGCACGACGCATCGCGGTCCACGGCCTGGGCGGTTGTGTCGGCTGCCGAGTTCCACCGGCCAGAAGTGGTGCTGGTCGAGAACGTCGAAGAATTTACGGACTGGGCCTTGTACCCTGCCTGGTCGCAGGCAATAACAGCGTTGGGCTACATGATCGCGCCGCATGTCGTTGATTGCGCAGATCTCGGCGTACCACAACACCGCGTGCGCCTGTTTCTGGTTTGCACCCGGAGCAAGGCACCGCTGAACCTTCAACTTCACCAGCGCCGGCATGTGCCAGCCTCATCCTTCATCGATTTCGAAGCGGGCAAGTGGAGCCCGGTTGTGAAGCCGGGCCGGGCTGAATCGACCCTGCTCCGCGTGAAGAATGGCCGGGAGCGCTTCGGTGATCGTTTCATCATGCCCTATTACGGATCAGGCTCGGGCCTGACTGGCCGCAGTTTGGAGCGCCCGATCGGGACCATCACCACGCTTGACCGGTGGGCTCTGGTGCGCGGTGATGAGATGCGGATGCTCTCGGCCAACGAAGCGCTTGCTGCTATGTCGTTTCCGACGGACACAAAGCGGCCGGATAATCATCGACTGACTATGCACATGGCCGGCAACGCGGTACCTCCGCTGGCAGGGCAGCGAATAATCGAAGCGCTCAAAGCAGCTGCCTGACCTACCCTCAACTATTGCGTTGAAGTGGAAGGACCAAAAAGGTCATGCGAGTTTTGGCTTTAAATATTGCTCAATAGCTGTGACACAGCGATTGAATTTTTGACGAAATTCATCACCTTCTTCGCTCATATTGTCATAACGCAAGTTTGGTTTGTCTTTAATGGCGTCCCAATGAGCTGCCTTATAAGCATCATCTTCGCGTGGATCTGACGCCATAAACCAGAACTCAACATAATTTTTGAGTTCGTGCTGAAGTTTGAATAACGGCTCAAAAAGCTCATGCAACTCCTTATCCCACAGAGCTTCACTTTCAAGCAAGGTTGCTTCAATAGGCGCTCGCGCGGCGAAAACCGTTTCGAACCGCCTTTGATAACCGGCGTAATGGCGCAGATAGCCTCTCTCCCTGGAAGACAAATCAACATCTTCTTGGGGATCGAGATCCATCTCAGCGCGCATCATCACTGGCGAGCGAGCGCGCTCTACGGACTCACGAAACCTATACAGTTCGACCAGAGCTTTTCTGGCTAGCTCATGATGCGCTGTCCCTCTAAGTTGCTTTCTCCACGTTGCGAGGCCGGCGAGACCAACATAAAAAGCCAACCCAACGCCAGCGGCACTAACTAGCGTCCCCACTATGGTGAACACATCTTTAGTGAGCGACCAGTCCGCATCGGTAATAGCCAAACAAATTGACATCCCTATCTCCCCAAAAAGTCAAATCGCAATATACCGGCGAGTCCGTTTCATGCCCATCACTTACGGAAGCGTTTGCAGCGGAATCAAAACCAGCCCATACGACTGAGCACATTGATCAATCGAATCACAGCAGCAATCAGGTTTAGCCACTCAGTCAGTCGTTTCATGCGATCGCTCTCCGGCCTGTCGATAGCCAAAGGATGCGGAACGCTACATCCGCTCGCAAACGACTTCGCAATTAATTGAAACCGACCGTTTGTCTCCGCTATCCACCCCTCCACCGCCCGGGCATGCCCCGGCGATAGTTAACACTGCAACTAAAACGGTTGCTTTTTTATTCGAACATTCTGACCTTCATAATCTTCAGTAACGAAGATGTCGAATATCTGAAAACTTGCCAAGCCACTAAGCTTTCTATATTGAACTGTTAGTTCGAATTTTTGAAAAACCCCACTCATATCACTTAAGAAAAAACCTCGAACGACGTCTTTATGCAGCGGCTCTAGAGGCATAGGAGGTTTCTCAACTTCGTCACTACTAAGGCGGACCACTACACCATCACAATAAGTGCCAAAATTTCTAATTTCAAAGTTCTCTAACCACTCCCCTTCTATCTCCTGAGCGCCCATATATTTAAGCTCCAGGAGAGGCTCGAGTGATCGTTCATAATGGCGTAAATTCTCTTGCTGCGCTTCAACAAGTGCTTTCTGCTGCTCGACCGACTCTTTTAATTCCGCAGCCTGCATTTGGAGCGCATCAGAGCTTATTTTTAACTCGCGCCCCTGCTGTATGTAACCTAGAACTAACCATAGAAAAGCGACAGGACCAAAAACCCCAGCTGACAAATCCCCGATTGCATTCAACTCCAGTGTAATTAGCTCATCGAATCTCGCTCCCATTATCAAAATAGCGCCGCCTATATATAGGGCCGTGAAATGAACTGCCCACCACTCCAAGTTTCTGCTGCACCACCACTTCGCTTGGTGCGCCCAGTAGTCTCGATAATGTTTCATAGCTTTCGTCCTTGGCGAATATAGCCGGGCACTGTAACAAAATATCAAGCACTAAGTGGTAACTCCTTCCCCCTTCAAAGTCAGCCGCTATAGCGGCAAGGACGAAGTCATGCCTGAAGAAATTGCCGCGACCTTGCGAGAGCGGATCATCCAGTACATGCGAAAGAACGAAAAAAATGTTCGCGGCTGGTTTCCCACCTGGTGGTTCAAGTTTCACGTCTCCGGCGCCAGCGACACTCCCGAGATTCGCCGGAAACTGGAGAGGATGAAGCGTGACGGGTTGGTCGAGGCCGATCACAGCCAGAGCAACAACACCAAATGGAAGCTGACCGAAAAGCCCAGTGAGGTGGCCCCATGATCTTCGCCCCGCTCTACATGCTCTGGCTCATCTACAAGGGGCCGCGGCGGTAAGGGTTCACCCCTCCAGTCACCTCAGGGGAGAAAGCGTGTACGCAACTGGCGAAGTGAACCAATAAACCGTAGCTCACCCGCTCAGCTCGCCTGACGCCCCTCATCTGATTTCACAATCCACCTATCAGCCTGCCGATGAACGGCGGGCGAGGACTGCGCGTGAATATTTATCGACACACCTTCGCAGCCGTTTGCCCGTCCGACGGCGAACTGATCATCTACCGCCTGGAAGTCCGTTCGCCTGTGATGATCCGCGTCGAGCGCATCGGGGAGGAAACCGCAGCCATCAAGAAAGGTTGGCATGAGCAGATCGCCGACCGACTCGCCGAAGCACTGGGCGGCGATCAAACGATCATCGCCACGCACCAGGGCGTCGAAATCGAAACAGTGAGGCTAAGCGGATGATTCACTACCACGGCTTGCCGATCACACCAGAGACAGCGGCAGCTGCGGCGATTGGCGGCGGCCATGCCTTCGTAAGCTTCAGTGATCCTCGGCAACTCGCACTTGCAGCCCAAGTTTGCCAGTCGTTTGCCATCGACAACGGAGCGTTCTCCGCTTGGAAACAAGGAACGCCCGTCACCGACTGGCAACCGTTCTACCGCTGGGCGGCGGACGCCAAGCTGATTCCGGCGTGCGACTTCGCCGTTATACCCGACGTAATTGACGGTGATGAAAGGGCGAACGACGCGCTGCTTGAAGAGTGGCCGCTGCCTCGATGGTTTGGCGCTCCGGTTTGGCACATGCATGAAAGTCTCGAACGGTTGGAACGCCTTGCCAGCGGGTGGCCAAGAGTCTGCATCGGCAGTTCGGGTGACTTCTCACAGCCAGGCAGCGCTGCTTGGTGGGTGCAGATGGGAAAGGCCATGCGGGTTGTTTGCGACGATGATGGCCGCCCCATGTGCAAGCTTCACGGTTTGCGAATGCTTGATCCCGCGATCTTCGGCCACCTGCCGCTCTCAAGCGCCGATAGCACGAACATCGGCCGAAACATCGGTATCGACCAGGCGTGGCGCGGCACCTACTCGCCGCCCACCAAGGAAGCACGAGCAGCGGTGATGCGCTGCCGCATCGAGTCGCACAACTCACCACCGCGCTGGACTTACAGCATCCCAGAGATCGCACCAACTCAAGGCGCACTGCTTTAACTCCATCCCAACCTTCTGCCGCCCCGGGCGGCTTGGAGCACCCTATGAGAAAAGAACTGATCAAGATCAGTGAGTTTCAGCGCCGGCGCTGGGGCGAGAACGGTACACCGCAATGCCCTCAGGCGATTCGCAACCACATCCGTAACGGCGTTGTGCCGGGCGAGCAGATCGGAAAACTCTGGTACGTTGATTGGACCGCATTCACCCGCTCGGACGGCAACGACCTGGTGGCGATGGTATTGAAAGGAGCTGCATGATGGTCCCACGGCCGCGTAACAAGGCGAACAAGAGCCTACCGCAGAACCTGTACTTCGATTCGCGGCGTTCGACCTATCGCTACCGCCGGCCTACCGACGGTAAGTGGTTTCAGTTCGGCGCCGACCGGATCAAGGCCATCGACGCGGCAAAACAGTTGAATCTGGAGTTCATGCGCGGTGCTGATCTGATCGGCGCCGTGATGGGCAGCACATCCGAATCGTTCACCGGTTTCCTGGACACGTATGAGCGCGACGTGCTGCCTCCGCGCGAACTGGCTAAAGGGACTCTTGGCCTATACGCCGTGCACTTCCGTCGCTTCCGGAAGCAGTTCGAAGGAAAAGCAGTCGACCAGATCACAATCCGCATGATTGCGGAGATGCTCGACGTACTCACCCCGCGAACCGCCAATCAATGCCGCGCCTTGCTGGTTGATATCTTCAATCACGCAGCGGCCAAAGGCCTGTGCCCGGACAACCCGGCAGCCAGCACGATCAATCGTATCGAGAAGAAGCAGCGCAAGCGGCACACAATTGAAGGCCTGAAGGCCATCCGGGAGAAGTCGCCGTTCTGGCTGCAGAATGCGATCGACCTCGCGCTGATCACTGCGCAACGTCGTACCGACATTTTGAACATGCGGTTCGATGGTGTTCGGGAAGGTTATTTGTATGTGGTGCAGCAGAAGACGGCCAAGGCCAGTGACGCGGCGTGGATCCGGTTCAAAGTGACCGAAGAACTCCAGGCCGTGATCAGCCGGTGCCGGGATGACATCGTTTCGCCTTACCTGGTCCACCGCCGGCCTGATCGCAAGAAACAGAAACAGGCGCAAACCAAAGACCACTGGACGCAGGTAGAAGAACGATATTTGACGCGAGCCTTTAAAGAGGCCCGCGAAGCGGCGGATTGTTACAAGGGATGGAAAGAGGAGGAAATGCCGGGCTTCCACGAAGTGCGAGCGCTGTCGCTGCACCTGTACCAGAAAGCCGGAAAGGACGGGCAGAAAATCGCCGGTCATGCCAGCGAGAGCATGACCAAAAACTACCAGAAGAACCACGCCGAAATCGTCTGGTCCGAGGCGATTCCGGACCTGAATATCAGCGAAATCACGGGGTAGTTTTGCGCCAGTTTTGCGCGGGTTTTGCGCAGGCACAAAAAAGCCGATCTATGTGATCGGCTTAAGTGTCTGATTTTACTCAGGAATAATGGTCGGGACGGAGTGATTCGAACACTCGACCCCTAGCACCCCATGCTAGTGCGCTACCGGACTGCGCTACGCCCCGACTAGGCGTGAAACCCATTCCTCATCTCGAGGAACGCTCAAGAATATATCGCAAGCTTTTGAAAACTGAAAGTATTTAAAAGCGAGAATTTATTTCTTGAGTACCACCAGAACATCTTCGAGCTCGGCGATCATCTGGCGGATCATTTGCTTGTATTGGGTGGTGTCGTCTTTGGCCTCATCACCGGACAAACGCAGGCGCGCTCCGCCGATGGTGAACCCCTGATCGTAAAGGAGCGCACGGATCTGCCGGATCATCAGCACGTCCTGGCGCTGATAATACCGGCGGTTTCCGCGGCGTTTGACAGGGTTGAGTTGAGGAAACTCCTGCTCCCAGTAGCGCAGCACGTGTGGTTTTACCGCACACAGCTCGCTGACTTCACCAATGGTGAAGTAGCGTTTGCCCGGGATGACGGGGAGCTCGTCGTTATGACTTGGTTCCAGCATAAGCCTCAACTCGGGCCTTCAACTTCTGCCCTGGACGAAAGGTGACCACACGGCGAGCCGTGATCGGGATTTCTTCCCCCGTTTTCGGATTGCGGCCAGGCCGCTGGCGTTTGTCCCGAAGGTCGAAATTGCCGAAACCGGACAATTTGACTTGTTCGTTGTCTTCGAGAGCGTGCCTGATTTCTTCAAAAAACAGTTCGACCAATTCCTTGGCCTCCCGTTTGTTCAGGCCCAGCTCTTCATACAGACGTTCCGCCATCTCAGCTTTCGTCAGAGCCCCCATACGTCACTTCCTTAACGTGGCGTTCAACCTTTGTTCGAGCGAGGTGAGGATGTTTTGCGTTGCGGTATTCACCTCATCGTCATTAAGAGTGCGCGATGGATGCTGCCAGGTCAAGCCGACTGCGAGGCTTTTTCTATCAGGATCAATGCCTTTACCCTGATACACGTCAAATAGCCTGAGGTCTGTCAGCCATTCGCCTGCATTTTCACGGATTACGTCCAGTACAGCCGTGGCTGCAACGTCTTTGTGCGCAATCAGTGCAAGGTCACGACGCACTTCAGGAAAGCGCGATAACTCGTGGAATTTTGGCATTTTGCCCGACGCCACTTCCGCCAGAACCAGCTCGAAGACGAAGACCGGACGGTCGAGACCGAGGGTTTTCGACAATTCAGGGTGGATCGCGCCAATGAAGCCGACCAGACGACCGTCACGTTCGATGCGCGCGGTTTGACCCGGGTGCAGCGCTGGGTGTTTGCCCGGCACGAAAGTGAACGAATCCAGAGCACCGGCAAAACCCAGCACCGCTTCCACGTCTGCCTTGACGTCGAAGAAGTCGACGGTATCGCGACCCTGCGCCCAGCCTTCCGGCAGGCGACTACCGCAAACAACACCCGCCAACATCGGCTCTTGCTTCAGACCTTCAAGCTGGCCAACGAAACGCAGGCCGCTTTCGAACAGACGCACGCGATCCTGCTGACGGTTCAGGTTGTGCTGAAGCGCCTTGACCAGACCCGGCCACAGCGACGAACGCATGGCAGCCATGTCATTGGAGATCGGATTGGCCAGCAGCAACGGCTCCACACCCGGATTAAACAGTTCGAACTGTTTCGGATCGATGAAGCTATAGGTAATTGCTTCCTGATATCCACGGGCAACCAGCAGGCGGCGCAGTTCAGGCAGGTCGCTACGAGCTTCTGCCTTGGCTTGCGGCGCCAGACGCGCTTGCGGATAACGAACCGGCAAACGGTTGTAGCCATACAGGCGTGCCAGTTCTTCGATCAGGTCCACTTCCAGGCTGATATCGAAGCGATGGCTTGGAACTTCTACACGCCACTGCCCTGCCCCGTCGGCAGTAATGGTCAGGCCCAAGGCGTTGAGCAGACGCTCCACCTCGGCCGAATCCATTTCCATACCCAGCATCTGGGTAATACGCTGGGCACGCAGGGTGATCGGAGCAATTTTCGGCAGGTGCTGTTCGCTGACGGTCTCGATGATCGGACCCGCTTCACCACCGGTGATTTCCAGCAGCAAACCAGTCGCGCGCTCCATGGCTTCGCGGGCCAGCTGCCAGTCCACGCCACGCTCATAGCGATGGGATGCATCGGTGTGCAGGCCATAGGAACGGGCCTTGCCTGCTACGGCGATCTGGTCGAAGAAGGCGCTTTCCAGGAACACATCACGTGTGGTCGCGGAAACACCGCTGTGCTCGCCACCCATGACGCCGGCAATTGCCAGTGCGCGGGAGTGGTCGGCAATCACCAGCGTATCGCTACGCAGGCTGACTTCCTGGCCGTCGAGCAGCACCAGCCTCTCGCCCTCTTCAGCCATGCGCACACGGATGCCACCGTTGATTTCGGCGAGATCGAAGGCGTGCAGCGGCTGACCCAGCTCCAGCATCACATAGTTGGTGATGTCGACGGCAGCGTCGATGCTGCGCACGTCGGCACGACGCAGACGCTCGACCATCCACAGCGGCGTTGCTTTGGACAGGTCGACGTTACGGATCACACGCCCCAGGTAACGTGGGCACGCGGCGGGCGCCAGCACTTCTACCGAGCGCACTTCATCGTGGGCGGCAGGAACCGAAGCCACCACCGGACGGACCACCGCAGCGGCGTACAGGGCACCCACTTCACGGGCCAGACCGGCCAGGGACAGGCAGTCACCACGGTTCGGGGTCAGATCGACCTCGATGCTGGCGTCTTCCAGGTCCAGGTAAACGCGGAAATCCTCGCCCACCGGCGCATCGGCCGGCAGCTCCATCAGGCCGTCATTGCCTTCACCAACCTGCAGCTCGGTTTGCGAGCACAGCATGCCGTTGGACTCGACGCCACGCAGCTTGGCCTTCTTGATCTTGAAGTCGCCTGGCAGCTCGGCGCCGATCATGGCGAAAGGAATCTTCAAGCCCGGGCGCACGTTTGGCGCACCGCAAACAACCTGGAAGGTTTCCGAACCGTTGCTGACCTGGCACACGCGCAGTTTGTCGGCGTCCGGGTGCTGCTCGGTGCTCAGCACCTCGCCAACGACCACGCCACTGAAAACACCGGCGGCCGGCGTAACGCTATCGACCTCAAGACCGGCCATCGACAGACGAGCAACCAGCTCGTCGCGACTTACCTGCGGGCTAACCCAGCCACGCAGCCATTGTTCACTGAATTTCATCCTGCTCTCCTAAGAATTCGTTACGACTAGCGAAATTGCGCGAGGAACCGCAAGTCGTTGTCGAAGAACAGACGCAAGTCGTTCACGCCGTAACGCAGCATGGCCAGACGCTCTACGCCCATGCCGAAGGCAAAGCCCGAGAACTCTTCCGGGTCGATCCCGGACATGCGCAGCACGTTCGGGTGAACCATGCCGCAACCCATCACTTCCAGCCAGCCGGTCTGCTTGCAGACGCGGCAGCCTTTGCCGCTGCACATCACGCATTCCATGTCGACTTCTGCGGATGGCTCGGTGAACGGGAAGTACGAAGGACGGAAACGCACCGCCAGTTCCTTTTCGAAGAACACCCGCAGGAACTCTTCGATGGTGCCTTTGAGGTCGGCGAAATTGATGTCGCGATCGATCAGCAGGCCTTCGACCTGGTGGAACATCGGCGAGTGGGTGATATCGGAGTCGCTGCGGTATACACGGCCTGGGCAGACGATGCGGATCGGCGGCTGTTTCGACTCCATGGTGCGGACCTGTACCGGCGAGGTATGGGTGCGCAACAACATGTTCGCATTGAAATAGAAGGTGTCATGCATCGACCGGGCCGGGTGGTGGCCGGGGATGTTGAGCGCTTCGAAGTTATGATAGTCGTCTTCGACCTCAGGGCCTTCGGCGATGCCGTAGCCAATACGGGTGAAGAACTGTTCGACGCGTTCCAGAGTACGGGTAACCGGATGCAGACCACCGGAGGTCTGACCACGGCCAGGCAGGGTCACGTCAATGGACTCGGCAGAGAGTTTGGCAGCCAGATCGGCTTCTTCAAACAATGCCTTGCGCGCATTAAGGACCTCTGTGACACGCTCCTTGGCAACGTTGATCAGCGCACCGACCTGCGGACGCTCTTCTGCCGGCAAATTCCCCAGGGTCTTCATCACCTGAGTCAATTCACCCTTCTTGCCAAGGTAGTGAACCCGGATTTGCTCCAGGGCATTGATATCTTCAGCGCTTTGCACAGCCTCTAGAGCTTGAGAGACGAGCGCATCCAGGTTTTCCATGTACAGACTCCAGATACAAAATAGGGGAAGAGCTTGAAGGCTCTTCCCCTATTTATGACGTTTAACACCTGACCCCACAGATGCGAGGCCGGGTGACTGTCGGGGGTACTTAAGCCAAGGTGGCTTTAGCTTTCTCGACAATCGCAGCAAACGCCGCTTTTTCGTTCACTGCCAGATCAGCCAGAACCTTACGGTCGATCTCGATGGACGCTTTTTTCAGGCCGGCGATGAAACGGCTGTAGGACAGACCGTTGATACGAGCACCAGCGTTGATACGAGCGATCCACAGAGCGCGGAACTGACGTTTTTTCTGACGACGGTCACGGTAGGCGTATTGGCCTGCCTTGATTACCGCTTGCTTGGCAACACGGAATACGCGGGAGCGTGCGCCGTAGTAGCCTTTAGCAAGTTTCAGAATTTTTTTGTGACGCTTACGGGCAATGACGCCACGCTTTACACGAGCCATGAGTTACTTCCTCTATTCTTGACTAAAATTAACGAAGGCGCAGCATGCGCTCGACTTTTGCCACGTCAGACGGATGCAGCAAGCTGCTACCGCGCAGTTGACGCTTACGCTTGGTCGACATTTTGGTCAGGATGTGGCTCTTGAAAGCGTGCTTGTGCTTGATACCGTTAGCAGTTTTCAGAAACCGCTTAGCAGCACCACTTTTGGTCTTCATTTTTGGCATGTTCGGATACTCCGCATTCAGTTGATAAACATAATCAGAAGGCCTGCCGTGCCCTGTTGATTACTTCTTCTTTTTCGGGGCGATGACCATGATCAGCTGGCGTCCTTCCATCTTAGGATGCTGTTCGACCGAACCGTACTCGAGCAAGTCACCTTCAACTCGCTTGAGGAGTTCCATCCCCAGCTCCTGGTGGGCCATCTCACGGCCGCGGAATCGCAAGGATACCTTGGCCCTGTCCCCGTCACTCAGGAAACGTACCAGGTTGCGCAGTTTTACCTGGTAATCCCCTTCCTCCGTCCCTGGACGAAACTTGATTTCTTTAACCTGAATCTGCTTCTGGTTTTTCTTGGCCGCAGCAATCTGCTTCTTCTTTTCGAAGATCGATTTGCCGTAGTCCATCAGTTTGCAAACAGGTGGTACTGCATCGGCGGAAATCTCCACCAGATCCAGCTTGGCCTCTTCAGCCTTAAGAAGCGCGTCTTCAATTGACACAATCCCGAGCTGTTCACCTTCAGCCCCAATTAACCGAACCTCGCGTGCCGAGATATTCTCGTTGATCGGGGCTTTCGGTGCAGTTCGTTTATCTTGTCTCATTTCACGCTTAATAATAATTACTCCGAATCTTGGCGACCACGCCGGGAAACCGCTTGCGCGAGGAACTCAGCGAACTGGGCGACGGGCATCGAGCCCAGGTCAGCACCTTCACGAGTACGCACAGCGACAGTCTGCATCTCGACTTCCCGATCTCCGATAACCAAGAGATAAGGAACCTTGAGCAAAGTATGCTCGCGGATTTTAAAGCCGATTTTTTCATTTCTCAAGTCAGACTTGGCACGAAATCCGCTTTCGTTGAGGGTTTTTTCAACCTCGGCGGCGAAATCAGCCTGTTTGTCAGTGATATTCATCACCACTGCCTGGGTCGGAGCAAGCCACGCCGGGAATGCACCCTCGTAGTGCTCGATCAGGATTCCGACGAAACGCTCGAAGGACCCCAGGATCGCCCGGTGCAACATCACCGGGTGCTTGCGACTGTTGTCTTCGGAGACGAATTCGGCTCCCAGACGGACCGGCAGGTTAAAATCGAGCTGCAGGGTACCACACTGCCAGACGCGACCGAGACAATCTTTCAACGAGAATTCGATCTTCGGACCGTAGAACGCACCCTCGCCCGGTTGCAGATCGTACGGCAGGCCCGCGCTATCAAGGGCTGCGGCCAGCGCAGCTTCGGCGCGATCCCAAAGCTCGTCGGACCCGACGCGTTTTTCCGGACGAGTGGACAGCTTCATCTCGACATCTTTAAAGCCGAAATCGGCGTAGACGTCCATGGTCAGCTTGATAAACGCGGCGGACTCGGCCTGCATCTGCTCTTCGGTGCAGAAGATGTGAGCGTCGTCCTGAGTGAACGCGCGCACGCGCATGATGCCGTGCAAGGCACCCGATGGCTCGTTACGGTGGCACGCGCCAAACTCGGCCAGGCGCATTGGCAGCTCGCGGTAGCTTTTCAGGCCCTGGTTGAACACCTGCACGTGGCAAGGGCAGTTCATTGGCTTGATCGCGTAGTCGCGGTTTTCCGACTGGGTGGTGAACATGTTGTCGGCGTAGTTGGCCCAGTGCCCGGATTTCTCCCACAGGCTGCGGTCAACGACTTGCGGCGTCTTGATTTCCAGGTAGCCATTGTCGCGCTGAACCTTGCGCATGTACTGCTCGAGCACCTGGTACAAAGTCCAGCCGTTCGGATGCCAGAACACCATGCCCGGCGACTCTTCCTGGGTGTGGAACAGGCCCAGGCGCTTGCCGATCTTGCGGTGGTCGCGCTTTTCGGCTTCTTCAATGCGCTGGATGTAAGCCGCCAGCTGCTTCTTGTCCGCCCATGCGGTGCCGTAGACGCGCTGCAATTGCTCGTTCTTGGCATCGCCGCGCCAGTAGGCACCGGACAGCTTGGTCAGCTTGAAGGATTTCAGGAAGCGGGTGTTCGGCACGTGCGGACCGCGGCACATGTCGACGTATTCTTCGTGATAGTACAGGCCCATGGCCTGCTCGTTCGGCATGTCTTCGACCAGGCGCAACTTGTAGTCTTCGCCACGGGCCTTGAACACTTCGATCACTTCGGCGCGCGGAGTGACTTTCTTGATCACGTCGTAATCTTTCTCGATCAGCTGCTGCATGCGCTGTTCGATGGCCGCCAGGTCGTCCGGAGTGAAAGGACGCTCGAAGGCGATGTCGTAATAGAAACCTTCATCGATGACCGGACCGATGACCATTTTGGCGGTCGGGTACAACTGCTTGACCGCGTGGCCAACCAGGTGGGCGCAAGAGTGGCGAATGATCTCCAGCCCCTCTTCATCCTTTGGCGTGATGATTTGCAGCGACGCGTCGCTGTCGATGATGTCGCTGGCGTCGACCAGCTTGCCATCGACCTTGCCGGCAACGGTGGCCTTGGCCAGGCCTGCACCGATGGATGCGGCGACCTCGGCTACGGAAACCGGGTGATCGAATGAACGTTGACTGCCGTCGGGAAGAGTAATAGTTGGCATGGCGCCTCCTCTCCTAGTGGTGACCCCTACCAAAGGTCACGTGGGTTGGGATGAGCCAGTACAAGATCCGGTCCAGGCCGTTCAATGACGAACGCCTGCCTTACAGCGGCAGGAGCCTTGCGGCCAACCGGGAAACCGAACCAGAGTGACTGGGATTCAAATCAGGGTTAATCGTGCATCTGCCGCCACCGGGACTGAAGGTCCGTCGGAGCCTGCAAACGCCCGAGCCACGCATGCTAGCACAGATGAACGGTTGCCACGGTGCGCAGGTTTTGCAGCAGGGTAAATTGGCTGTTTTTATGCCAGAGTGCTGAACTTGAAGCGCACTATCGCCCTCAGATAACAAGATATCTGACCCACAAGGAGTATCTCAGCATGCGTCTGAATCGTTTATTCGCCGTAGTCGCCCCCGTCATTCTCCTCCTGCCACTGGCCGCCCATGCAGAATGGCCAAAAGGCGAACGACAGAAATACATGGCTCAGTGCGTTCCTGCCGCTGCCGAGAAGATTGGTACGCCGGCAGCAAAATCCCACTGCGCCTGCGGTGCCGATGCCATCAAATCGTACCCTGCCGCCGACATTCAGGCCCTGATGAACAACACGGCCAGCGACACATTGAAGCAGCAGGCACTGAGCAAAATTGCAGCCTGCAAGGCCACCAAAACAGAGCAAAAATAAGCCCGCCCCCATGCTTTCAGCCCCTGAAACACTGTTAAAAAGCCGCTGAAACAGGACCTTTCGTACAATTTATTCAGGTTTTTCAGCTTTTTTTATCGCCTTAACTTTCGACCGAAAGCCTTATAGAACGGGGCTTTCAGCCGCTAAAGGATACAAAGAAAAAACGTCTGATTGGCAAACAGTGCGTCCGGGGGGCTCCCAAACCGAACATTTCGACTATGATACTCGGGTGTGCCCAGTTGGCCTGAGCAGCACAGTACTACTGAAAATATATGTTTCTTGGAGATACACCATGTCTAATCGCCAAACCGGCACCGTTAAATGGTTCAACGATGAAAAAGGCTTCGGCTTCATCACTCCTCAAGGTGGCGGTGACGACCTGTTCGTACACTTCAAAGCTATCGAAAGCGACGGTTTCAAAAGCCTGAAAGAAGGCCAGACTGTTTCCTTCGTGGCTGAGAAAGGCCAAAAGGGTATGCAAGCTGCTCAAGTTCGCCCAGAGTAATTTCCAGGCGCACTAAAAAAACCCCGTCCATGTGACGGGGTTTTTTATGGGTGAAACAAAAGCCGAGCGATCAGCCGCAGTTGACGCGGGTCACTACCCGGCTGGCATCGGTGTTCAGGTTCAGGCGATCAGAACGGTACTCCAGCGTCACCATATCGGTTGGCAGCAGGAACCGTGCACTTTGCGCCCCGGCACGGGTACGCGCCTGCTCGAGCAGCTGCGGCGATGCCTGTTTGCCGATGGTGAACTCGGCAGCCTTTGCCTCACAGCGACTGTGACCCGTGTCAGTCGTCGCAACATCCGTTGTTGCCGACTCCGTAGAGGGAGTGCTGCAACCGGCCAGCGTGGCAACGGCCAACAAAGTACCCAATGACGCGAGCTTCCAAGGCATGAAGCCTCCTTATTCAATGATTAAGCTGAGATCGTGCGACAACCAGACTGGCGTTTGGTTTCACAGGGAACACTGGCACCCTGCCCATGATCCGGACGAGCCGCGATTCTGCCTGAGCGTCGCCCTGCCCTTAATCACTGAATCGTGACTGAATATGAACGACGCTCAATAAACGTCGATGTAGTCGTAAGGAGGATTGGGCCAGTTCTCTTTCAAGGCATTGAAGATTTGCATGACCCAGACTTCATCGCTGGCCGCAACCCGCCCGACATAACCGGAGCCCTTGGCCCAGGTTTCGAGCCGGAACAACAACCCGTCGATATCGGTACCACCCACGACACCCGAGGAGATGTAGGCAATGCCTCCCTTGGTGACCCGCAACTGGGTGTGCTCATCGTCACTGGCGCCGGCCAGCAACTGACGCACCGCCTCGAGGGTCAGGCCATCCGGGGAGTTCAAATCGATCTGCACAGCGCGTTCCTTGAATATTCGTCAGAGACCAAGTGTCGCACAGCCCTCCTTTCATGCCTAAGTCGACGTGTCAAAAGCCCCGCAAAATGGTTAACTCGGTACTCAGACTTCCCCGACCTCCCGAGTGCCATCATGACCACCGTAAGCATCGACGCTGCCATCAAGGCCAAGTGGCAAGACGGCCACAGCTCCTACAGCCCAAGCAGCACGGAAGAGCTCGCCATTATCGGTATCGACCTTCTGGTCAGGGACCTTGGAACCGAAGCCGCCCAATCGTTCATCGAGCAGATTTTCGAGAAACATCTATCGGACCAAAAGACCGAAGCGGTTAGTACGAGGGAGTAAAACCCGCAGGCAAGCACCTGCGGGAGACGATGCTTACTTCAGGCGGGCCAGGCGCTCGGCCAGCAGATCGAAGAAGCCCTGGGCGTCGCCGCTTTCTACCCAGAAGGCGTTCTTTGGCGCTTTCAAGCCGTCATACCAGTCGACGATGGTTTGTCCAAAGGTCGGTCCTTCGCGGCTGTCGACCACCACGTTGACCGAACGACCGCTGAACAATTGCGGCTTGAGCAGATAAGCGACAACCGTGGCGTCATGCACCGGGCCGCCCGGAAGGCCGTAGTGTTCCATGTCGCCCTTGATGTACTCATTGAGAATACTGCCCACCAGACGACTGGCGTTGTTGTTCAGCGCGGCAATCTGGTTCAGGCGCGCTTCGCTGGTAAGGATCTTGTGGGTCACATCCAGCGGCAGGTAGGTCAGCTTCACGCCACTGTTGAGCACCACTTCGGCGGCTTGCGGATCGGCGAACAGGTTGAACTCGGCCACCGGCGTGATGTTGCCGCCGTTGAAGTGCGCACCGCCCATGACCACCACTTCCTTGATCCCCTGAACGATACCCGGCTCCTGGATCAACGCCAGGGCCAGGTTGGTCTGCGGGCCAAGCATGGCGATGGTAATGCTGTGGGGCTCGGCAGATTTCAAGGTATCGATCAGATAGGTGATGGCGCTGCCCTTGGCCAGCCCCTTCATGGGCTCATGCACGTCAATGCCCGACAACCCTTCCTTGCCATGAATGTCCTCGGCGTAGATGGGTGTGCGCATCAGGGGTCTGGGCGCCCCCGCATAGACCGGCACCTCTTCGCGCCCCGCCCACTCCCGGGCCAGCCGCGCATTGCGTGAGGTCTTGTCCAGGCGAACGTTGCCGGCAACGGTGGTCAATGCCCGGACATTCAGTTCGTCCGGCGATGCCAGGGCGAACAACAGGGCAACGACGTCGTCAGCCCCCGGATCGGTGTCGATGATCAGGTCGATCTTTGGTGCCGCCTGGGCGTTGGTTGCGGTCGTCAGGGTCAAAAGCAGCAGGCTCCGGAGCAGTGGGTGCAGTTACTGAGCATAGCGATGCGGGGCGCACGCCTTGTGCCAGGGACATCAAAACGCGGACAGCCAGTCAAAACGTAACCCCGGCGACCAGCACAATGTTGCAGTACGGCTGGCATTCGCCTGTACGAACAATCGCCCTGGCTTGTCGGCTCAAGACCTTGAATTGTTCATGGGTGAGCAACTCACGCCGACCCAACGCGCCTTCGCCATCCAGCGTTTCCAGCGTGACCAGGGCCGACGGCTTTTTATCGAAGATTTCCTGAGCCAGCACATGGCTTTCGACCTGCATCTCACTGAGCACGATCTTCAAGGTGCTGACAAAGTCCGGAATGCCATGGGTCAGGGCCAGGTCGATCAATTCAACGCCCGGAGGAACCGGCAGCCCCGCATCCCCGATGACGACCCTGTCGCCATGTCCCAATGAAGCGATCAGTCGCGACAGCGCAATGTTGAGCAGGGGTGTCTTTTTCATGGGGTTTTAAACGCCTGTACATCGCTCAAGGCGGGAATTGAAGGCTGCGCGCCGGCACGGGTGACCGACAGCGCCGCGGCCACCTGTCCGAAGCGGATCGCCTGCGCCTCATCGTTTCCCGCCGCCAGTGCCGCAGCGAAACCGCCGACGAACGTATCGCCGGCCGCCGTGGTATCCACAGCCTTTACCACGGGCGCGGGGAAATGTTCGAAGCGTTGGCCATCGGCAAACAGCGAACCTTGCGCACCGAGAGTGATGATCACCTTGCCGGCGCCCAGGGCAATCAGGCGGGTTGCCGCGGCTTGTGCGGTGTCCAGGGAGTCCACTGACAGTCCGCTCAGGGCCGACGCTTCGCTTTCGTTGGGAATCAGGTAATCGATGGACGCGTACCAGTCCGATGGCAGCGGACGGCTGGCCGGAGCCGGGTTGAGGATGACTGTCTTGCCCAGCTCGCGGCCGCGCTTGAGCGCATGGCCAACAGACGCATCGGGCACTTCCAGCTGACAGATGAGCACGTCCGCCGCACGTATCACCGAATCAAAACGGTCAATGGTTTCTGCGGTCAATGCACCGTTGGCACCGGGGACGATCACGATGGAGTTCTGACTACTGTCGTCGACCACAATCAACGCCACGCCGCTGGAACCGTCAACGGTGCTCACCGCCCGACAATCGATCTGCTCGGCCAACAGCGCCCCGCGCAGTGCCTCACCATAAGCGTCATTGCCCACGCAGCCGATCATCGACACCTGGGCTCCCAGCCGCGCCGCAGCCACGGCCTGATTGGCGCCCTTGCCACCGGAGACGGTGGTAAACGATTGACCAATCAGCGTTTCACCGCCCTTGGGCAAGCGCGGGGCCCGGGTCACCAGGTCCATGTTCAAACTGCCAATTACCACTACTTTTGCTGACATACATTGCTACTCATCGATTCTGTTTCGGCGGCGCTTTTGATTCAGCGGCTTTCTGTTTTCAACGGCTCTCTGCTTTCAACGGCTTTTTGTTTCAACGGAATTGGGCAAACACGCCGGCCAGCGGCGCCGTCGATTCACGCATGACGATACTCGGCGTCACGATCCGCTGATCGGTCGCCAGGCCCGGCGTGGCGATTCGGCGCAAAAGCACTTCGGCAGCCATTTCGCCGAGCTGCAGGATCGATTGCCCGACCGTGGTCAGCGACGGGTAGACATACCGACTCATCTGGATATCGTCGAAGCCGATCACCGACAACTCGCTCGGTACGCGAATATTGCGCTCGGCGGCGGCCCTCAGCACACCGATGCCGATCATGTCGTTGGCCGCAAAAACGGCGGTAGGCGGATTGCTTTCCAGCAGAAACGCGGCAGCGCTGTAACCGCCGGTGCTGGTGAAATCGCTTTCCAGCATGCGCCCGGGAGAGACTTCGACACCCGCCTCCTTCAAGGCCCTGCGATAACCCGCCAGACGCATCTGCGCCACACTGGTGCTTTGCGGCCCGCTGATCGTGGCGATATCCCGGTGCCCCAACTCCAACAGGTGCCGGGTCGCCAGATACGCGCCGTATTCATGGTCGATGCGCACCAGGTCCGCATCGACACCGTCCAGTCCGCGGTCGACGATCACCATGGGCGTGCGGACGCCTTTCAGGCCTTGTGCCAGGCCACTGTCGCCGCCGGCCGAGGCGACGATCAGGCCGTCGATGCGTTTTTCCAGCAGCACACGCAGGTAGCTGCGCTGCTTGTCCGGATTGTCGTCGGAGTTGCACAGGATGACGCAGTAACCGTTTCGCTCGCAGTAATCCTCGATACCCCGGGCCAGCTCGGCGAAATACGGGTTGAGGCTGTTGGGGACCAACAGGCCGATGGTGGCCGTGGTCTTGGCCTTGAGTGAACGGGCCACGGCGCTGGGAACGTAGTCGAGGGTCTGGATCGCCGCCTCGACCTTGATCCGCACCTCTTCACTGACCGGGCGGGTCTTGTTCACCACATGGGAAACCGTGGTGTAGGAAATGCCGGCAAGGGCTGCCACATCTTTGATAGTCGCCATGACTCAGGTCCGCCGGCTTGCGCGTTGACTGCGATAAGTATCCAGCACCACCGCCACCACGATCACCGCGCCGGTAATGATGCGCTTGGTCGGTTCGGTTGCCCCGATCTGCGCCAGCCCCGCGGCCAGCACGGAAATAATCAGGACGCCAAAAAACGTGCTGATCACCGAGCCGCGCCCGCCCATCAGGCTGGTCCCGCCGATCACGACGGCCGCGATCACCTGCAATTCAAGACCGGAGCCAGCATTCGGGTCGGCGGCTTCCAGGCGAGAAATCTGGAACAACGCGGCAACGCCGGCCAGCAACCCCATCAGGCTGAAGACCAGGACCTTGTAAGGCTTCGGGTTGATCCCCGCCAGTCGCACGGCCTCTTCGTTGGTGCCGATACCGATCAGGTAGCGACCGAACACCGTGCGGGTCAACACGGCCTGGGCGACGAAAATGATCAGCAACGCAATGACGAACGACGGCGAAATGCCGAAGGCAATCGGATTGGACAGCCAGGCGAACGCATCGCCGATGTAGGCCGTACGCGAACCGGTCATCTGGTACGCCACACCGCGAGCCATTTCCAGCACGCCCAGGGACACGATGAATGATGGTATCCGCCACGCCACAGTGATCGAGCCGGTGATGGTACCGGCAAGCGCCGCGACGGCCATGCCCAGCAGGGCCGCCGGCAGCACGCCCCAGCCCCACCCAAGAATCGCCACGCTCACGGTCGAGGCCGCCAGCGCCAGCACCGAGCCGACCGACAGGTCGATGCCACCGATGATCAACACAAAGGTCATGCCGACCGCCAGCACCATCAGGTCCGGAATCTGGTTGGCCAGGGTGCTGAAAGTATCGTACGACAGGAAGTGACTGCTCAGCACCGAGAACAGAACGATCATCGCCAACAAGGCACCCGCCAGCCCCAGATAGGTGCCCAGGCCGTAGAAGTTGCCACTGCGTTTTCCGGCGTAAGAAGCGGTATTCATGGAAGATCCCTAGGCGCGGCTTCAACGAGCTGCGCATCACGTTTTTGGTAGCCGGCGAAAGCAGCGGCGAGCAACTCATCCTGGGTCCAGCTGTCGCGATCGAAGGTATCGATCAGGCTTCCTGCCGACAGCACGCCGATCCGGTCGCAGATCAGCATCAGCTCGCGCAAGTCGCTGGAGACCACCACCAGCGCCTTGCCCTGGCGGGTCAATTCACCGAGAAGGTTGTAGATATCGAACTTGGCGCCGACGTCGATGCCGCGGGTCGGCTCGTCGAACAGCATTACCGAGCAATCGCGCTCCAGCCAACGGCCGATGACGACTTTCTGCTGATTGCCGCCGGACAGCTCGGACACCAGTTGTGCCGGACCGGAACTGCGAATGCGCATGGCGTCGATCTGACGTTGGGCCAAAGCGCGCTCCTTATCGTTGTCGACAAAGCCCGCGCCGGAGATGCCGGGCATGTTGCCCAAGGCGATATTGGCGCCGATCGACTGCGTCAACAAAAGGCCTTCGCCCTTGCGATCTTCAGTGATCAACGCGATGCCATGCCCGACCGCATCCACTGGCGAACGCACATTGATGACCCGCGCCGGCGCCCCCAGGGCAATCGTGCCGCTGTCGGCGATATCCGCACCGAAGATCAGACGCAGCAATTCGGTGCGCCCCGCGCCGATCAAACCGGATATCCCGAAAATCTCTCCGGCACGGACTTCGAACGACACGTCGCGAACCTTGTCGGACCGGCTCAGGCCCTTGACCGTCAACACCGGAGCGCCGATCTTGCGCGCCCCCATATCGATATGTTCGCCGAGCTCGCGGCCGACCATCAGCGTGACCAGTTGCTCGCTGTTGTAGTTGGCCATCGGCTCGACACAGACCAGGTTGCCGTCGCGCAGCACGGCAATGCGTTGCGCGACTCGCGCCAACTCTTCGAGGCGATGGGAGATGTAGATGATCGATACGCCGCGAGCCTGCAGGCGGGTGATCTGCTCGAACAGCATTTCGACTTCGCGGGCAGTGAGCATCGCGGTCGGCTCGTCGAGAATCAGCACATGACAATCGCCAATCAGGTTGCGCGCGATCTCCACCATTTGCTGGTGGCCGATGCCCAGCTCGCCGACCAGGGTGTCCGGGTCAATGGCGTCTAGCCCGACATGGGCCATGGCCTCGATGGCGGCCTTGCGCAACTGCTTGCGACTGATCCAGCCGCCCTTGCTGGGCAGGTTGTCGAGAAACAGGTTTTCCGCCACCGACAGGGTCGGCAGCAGATTGAGTTCCTGCATGACCATGCGGATACCCAGCGCTTCAGCCTGAGCCCGGCTACCCGGACGATAGTCCTGCCCCTGATACTGCATCTGGCCAGTGGTCGGCGTGACCAACCCGCCAATAATCTTCGAAAGCGTGCTTTTGCCCGCACCGTTCTCACCGGTCAGCGCCAGCACTTCCCCGCGCATGAGCGTCAGGTCGATGCCGGCCAGGACCGGTTGGGCGTAAGTCTTGCCGATACCACTGACCGAAAGGACAGCGTTCGGAGCGCAAACTGACATAAAAACTCTCCATGCGCCCGTCCGGCTGGACGAGCGCCGTTACGTCGCCAGAAGGCTACTTGGTCACCAGTTCTACCGGCGTTTCGATCACGCCATTGGCGCCGCCGTCGACCTTCTCGCCCTTGAGAATCTTCAATGCAGTCTCGATGCCGAACACCGCCTGTTTAGCCGCGAACTGGTCCGCAGTGGCCAGCACGCGACCATCCTTGAGCATCGGCTGGATGGCATTGATGTTGTCATAGCCGACCACCTGCACCTTGCTGGCCTTGCCCGCGGCGCGCACCGCAGACACCGCACCGACCGCCATGCTGTCGTTGCCGGCCAACAGGGCCTTGGTTTGCGGGTATTCGCTGAGAATCGACGCGGCTACCTTGTTGCCCTTGTCGATCTCCCAGTCTCCGGATTGCAGGGACACGACCTTGATCTGCGCCGCCTCCATCGCATCCTTGAAACCTGCGGTTCGCTGCTGGGCATTGGTGGTGGTGGACACACCTTCGATGATGCCGACTTCGTCACCGGCCTTCAGCTGTTTGGCCAGGTAGTCCCCCACCAGCCGTGCGCCCTTGCGATTGTCCGGGCCTACGAACGGAACATTGATGTTTTTGCTTTTGACGACGGCAGGGTCCAGCTGGTTGTCGATGTTGATCACGGTGATACCGGCATCGATGGCTTTCTTGATCACCGGGACCATGGCCTTGGAGTCTGCCGGCGCAATCACCAGTGCATTGACCTTGGCCAGGATCATCTGCTCGACGATACGCGTCTGGCCTGCGGTGTCGGTTTCATCCTTGATGCCGTTGGAGATGAGGTCGAATTCGCCGGAGTGATCTTTCTGGTAGGCCTTGGCGCCGTCTTCCATTGTCAGGAAGAACTCGTTGGCCAGGGATTTCATGACCAGTGCGACTTTCGGTTTTTCAGTGGTTTCAGCAAAAGCCGAAGAGACAGGCAATGCAGCGGATGCAGCAGCCAACATAGCGACAGCGAGAAGACGTCCAGCGAATGGCAGCTTCATGGGTTCACTCCGATCTTATGATTATTGTGAGCAACGCTTGCGCTGGCGTAAGCTTCACGGCCCGCTGCGATGAAAAGCCATCATTGGAGCCGCGCAAACGTTTGCGTGAACCAAACTATGCGAACCCTGCCGGTATTTGTCAACGACCTGAAAAGCGCTTTCAGCTATGTTTGGCGAAAAACGGCATTCAGCTATGCCGTGGTATTGACCACCGATCCCGTGCCAGAACCCTTGGTCATTTCCTTTATCAGGCTCGCACTCACTTGCAGGATGGCGCCGTTGGTGTCGGCAACTTGCCCCTGTATGGCTGCTACTGCTGTGGTCTTGGCTTCCGGGGTTGGATAGGACGCTGCCTGGGCTTGTGCCAGTTGCTGCTGTTGCTCGCGCAATTGCTGCTGCAATTCCTTCAGACGCTTGAGCAAGACCTTCACCGCGATGCTGGTGTTATCGCTGGTTTCCGATTCGGCCTGTACGCCGGCACTCTCCCCCAGACCTACCGGACCCGTCTTGACCTGGTTGCCGTCGCTTTCCTTTGCAGCCAGCGCTTGAGCAGCCGAATCAGCGGCTGCGTCGCTCAAGGCACGAGGGGTAGTGGCCGATTTGCCAGCGATGGTGATGCCGGCGGCATTGGGAATGCCAACAGATAACGACATGTGAACTCCCGAAGAAAAAGATCCCTTGAAGGAGCATCGACCGGCTCGGGCGTTTCTTTAGTCATGACGGATGATTTGACCTGTTTAAATCCTAAACAAGACCGCAATCCGTTTCGGAGAGCCGAACGCGAAAGTTAAACATGTTCGGCATTCCGGACGCCCAGCCCCGAAACCGCTCTGGACACAAACAGCAATACCGTTACAAATCATTAACTTAGGTGTGTTTTTCAATTCAGCGCATTACTGGTACAGATCCTGCTCTTCCCCTCGCACCCCCGGCGTTCAGATTCGCCCGGGGCGTATCTAGATGAACCTGCATAGCACCGTCTCACAACTAGAAGAGAAAAATAATGACATCTGCACTCAAGACCTTTGTTCCGGGCGCCTTGGCCCTGCTGCTGCTCCTGCCCACCGCCCTTCAGGCCAAAGAAGCCGAAACCCAACAGAAACTGGCCAACGTGGTGATCCTGGCCACCGGCGGCACCATTGCCGGCGCTGGCGCCAGCGCCGCCAACAGCGCAACCTATCAAGCAGCGAAAGTCGGCATTGAACAGTTGATCGCCGGCGTTCCTGAACTGAGCCAACTGGCTAACGTTCGCGGCGAACAGGTCATGCAAATCGCCTCCGAAAGCATCACCAACGAAAACCTGCTGCAACTGGGTCGCCGCGTAGCCGAGCTGGCCGACAGCAAAGACGTCGATGGCATCGTGATCACCCACGGCACCGACACCCTGGAAGAAACGGCGTACTTCCTCAACCTGGTGGAAAAAACCGAGAAGCCGATCATCGTCGTAGGCTCCATGCGCCCAGGCACCGCGATGTCCGCCGATGGCATGCTGAACCTGTACAACGCGGTGGCCGTGGCCAGCAGCAAAGACGCGCGAGGCAAAGGCGTGCTGGTGACCATGAATGATGAAATCCAGTCGGGTCGCGACGTCAGCAAAATGATCAACATCAAGACCGAAGCGTTTAAAAGCGCCTGGGGTCCGCTGGGCATGGTGGTAGAAGGCAAATCCTACTGGTACCGCCTGCCAGCCAAGCGTCACACCATGGATTCCGAATTCGACATCAAGACCATCAAGAGCCTGCCTGACGTCGAGATCGCCTATTCCTATGGCAACGTCAGCGACACCGCCTACAAGGCCCTGGCTCAGTCCGGCGCCAAAGCCATCATCCACGCCGGCACCGGCAATGGCTCGGTATCGTCGCGAGTGGTGCCCGCCCTGCAAGCCCTGCGCAAGGATGGCGTGCAGATCATTCGTTCCTCCCATGTCAACGCCGGCGGTTTTGTACTGCGCAACGCCGAACAGCCTGACGATAAATACGACTGGGTCGTGGCCAACGACCTGAATCCGCAAAAAGCCCGGGTCCTGGCGATGGTCGCGTTGACCAAAACCAATGACAGCAAAGAGCTGCAACGGATGTTCTGGGAATACTGATTCGCCCTCGCCCGACCGGATCCGGTCGGGCACCCCGTGCGCCATTCGCCAGCCTTGGCGAGTGGCTGCCGCGGATCTTACAAAAAAAATCCCTTCGCCTTACGCCAAACGGAACAAATCGCTGTCAGAGGATTTTCTTGGTTTTTAAGCAGTTGCGAAATGGCCTACAGTTAAATACTGTATGCACGTACAGCTTAATAAGGATAATTCCGTGGACACCACCTCAGCCTCTCCCGACACCTATGTACGCATGGGCCTGCGCGTTCAGAAAATCATCAACTCCCCCACCGCACAAAAAGCCAGGGCAGCGTTGATCTTCCGCCTTCCCGACGAGCCGGTGGATGAATGGGAACGCTTACTGGAAGAAATAGACGAAAACGACAACGTCACCCTCGCCTATCGCGACGATGGCGGTGTGCAGATTTTCTGGGTTGTGCCGAAGGAAGATTGAGTCGATGAGTGTTCGCTGGTTTGCTTTGCTGTTTCTGTTTTTTGTCATGGGGGCGCAAGCCGACGCGCCGCGCACTTTTACCGAAGCGAAAAAGGTCGCCTGGAAACTCTACGCGCCCCAGTCCACCGAGTTTTACTGTGGCTGCAAGTACACCGGTAACCGGGTGGACCTTGCAGCCTGCGGTTATGTGCCACGTAAAAATGCCAAACGCGCATCCCGCATCGAGTGGGAGCATATTGTTCCGGCCTGGCAAATCGGCCATCAACGCCAGTGCTGGCAAGAGGGCGGTCGCAAGAACTGCACCCGCTACGACCCGGTTTACCAGAAGGCCGAGGCTGATTTGCACAACCTGGTGCCCAGCATTGGCGAAGTCAATGGCGATCGCAGCAACTTCAGCTTTGGCTGGCTGCCCGAGCAGTCGGGGCAATATGGTTCCTGCCTGACCCAGGTCGACTTCAAGGCCAAGAAAGTCATGCCCCGCCCTTCCATTCGCGGCATGATCGCCCGGACCTACTTCTACATGAGCAAGCAGTATGGCTTGCGCCTGTCGAAACAGGATCGACAACTGTACGAAGCCTGGGACAAGACCTATCCGGTACAGGCCTGGGAACGCCAACGCAATCAGAGCGTGGGGTGCGTCATGGGGCGCGGCAACGAGTTCGTCGGCCCGGTAGACATGAAGGCCTGCGGCTGAATCCAGGACGGGACACTGAAACAAAAAAAGGCCCCGGTGCTAAACGCCCGAGGCCTTTTTTGTTTCTTCAACGTCTGCGCTACGTTATTGAGCGGCTGGACGCTCAAGCACCAGCAATTCGATGTTCTGTTTCTTCGAGCGAGTGAGCGCCGCGCGAACTTCATCCTGTTTGGCTTCGGCTTCGGCTTTCGAATTGAATGGCCCCACCAGGATTCGGGTATTGCCATTCTCCTTGACGACACTGGACATGAAACTGTGCTCGATCAGCCAGCCACTCAGATCACTGACCGCCTGAGGGGTTTCACCTCGCACTTCAAGATCCCATTGCGGACCGGACACTGGCGCGGGTACGGCAGCCATGGCCGGCTTGGGCTTCGGCGCATCCACACGACTGCCTTCGCCACATCCCGCCAGTGCCAATATCGCGATGATCAAAACCATTTTGCGCACGACGCTTCCCTCCAAATGCATAAAGCGGCGATTTTAACACCCATGAATACTTCACGAGTGCCGTAAAATGGGCTCAAAACAACGAGATTGATGATTGCGGCCTCTGTATAGTTACGTCTTGGGAATTAATGCCGCATCTGCGCGTCAGAAAGAGGCACCCAAACCACGAGACTTCGCACTAATCTATACATACCACCGACCTCTGCACTGTCCGAATCAGGTGCCCCACAAAGCAATCAAGGAGAAGACCATGCTGATACTCACCCGCAAAGTCGGTGAAAGCATAAACATTGGTGATGACATTACGATCACCATCCTGGGCGTAAGCGGCCAGCAAGTCAGGATCGGCATCAACGCTCCGAAGGACGTTGCAGTGCATCGTGAAGAAATTTACCAGCGCATTCAGGCCGGCCTGACCGCCCCGGAAAAGCCGCAATCCTGAATCCCGTTGCAGTCAGTAGCCAGCCCGTTCAGTCCGGAATCACGGCTGGCTAAAGATTCAGCACTCCATCGCCCCGTGCTTTCGCCCCCACTCAACCCCCAAGGGTCGATACTAGCGGCAAGCTCCACTCCTTTGCTGTCAGACTTTTCTGGTTTACCCCAGGGAAGGATGCGTTCACTGCGCAGTCAACCAAGCATCACGCCTCGCGCCATACCAGTCGCTGCCACCACCATCAGCAACACCAGCAGCGCCTCGATATGACTGATCCGTGCAAACAGCTTCGCACGGCCGGTATCGATCGCCACTTTACGGGCAAGCGCTATCCGCCATTTGATCAGCGTCACCATCGGCGCAATCTCCAGCAACAAGATCAGGACGAACAGCGTCATCTTCAGATGAAACAGCGGCTGATGCAGGTAATAGTCCGCGCCCTTCTCGTACCCGCCAAAGGCTCGCACCCCGCCACTGATCAATAAAACGACAGCTGAAATACCCCAGATATTGTCCGCCATCAAAACACTGCGCACCTCTGTGGCGCCATCTGCCAAACGCCGAAAAGCCGTACCTCGAACCAATACCGCCCAGAATCCCAAGGCAAATGCCAGAAGATGAACCGCCGCCAGAAACCATTGAGTCAGCATCGAGAAACTCCTGCCAGGTCGAAGTTGTATGAGCCTGTCAGTAGTAGCCCATGAAGTGGCTGCGTGCACGCCATCCGCAGACAATGCCCGGAACACAATATGACAGACCTACTAGACTCCACTGCGCCGGTATTGAGCGTCCATGGCAGTACCCGCCCCAACAGCAACTCACTCTCACCCCATTGAACTGAGTAAACAAAATCATGTGTAAATCATGTGATTCAAGCTCTGCTTCAAACACAACAGGCCGTCGTCGTTTTCTTCAATTTGCCGGATTGAGCGCAGGCGCCCTGCTGCTGACCGGCACACTGCCCGGCAAGATCATCCAGGCAGCTGAAAAAGCGTCAGCCCCACCCAAACCTCAAAACGTAATCAGTCCCGACTTGGCGTTGAAAAGACTGATGGAGGGCAATGCACGATATGTAGGCGGCACTTCCACGACGCACGATTTCAAGGCAGAGCGAGAGGCCTTGGTGTCCGGCCAAAATCCGTTCGTGGCCGTGCTGAGTTGCTCTGACTCGAGGATCGCCCCGGAATATGCGTTCGACACCGCGCGCGGCGATCTTTTCTCCATCCGCGTCGCGGGCAACTTCGTTACGCCGGAAGGCTTGGCCAGTCTTGAATACGGGGTTGCCGTACTGGGCGCCCCGCTGATTCTCGTACTCGGACATGAGAGTTGCGGTGCCATCGAGGCCGGTATCAAGGCGGTCAAGGATCAGACTATTTTTCCCGGTCATATCCCGAAACTGACTGACGCACTCAAGTCGGCAGTCGAGGCAGTACTCAAGCAGCCCGGGAACTTGATGGAAAACGCCACCGCGCAAAACGTCAAAAATTCGGTCAACAGCCTGAAACAGGCCTCGCCATTGCTGACTGATGCGCAGAGTAAAGGCGCGCTCAAGATCGTGGGCGGTATCTATCGCCTGGCGAGCGGCAAGGTGGAGTTGATCGCCTGATCCGCAATGCCACGCCCCCAGCATCGGTGCATGACCCCGCATGCAAAGAGCCCAGCGCGACGGCTGGGCTCTGGTTATCTTCGGTTTTGCATCATTTTATCCGCGAGGACTCTGGCCCTCTCGATCAACAGGTTCTGCCTGTCCTCGTGAGTAGCCTCGCCCACTATCGGGGCAGTCAGATTGCTTTCGGCAATCAATGCAGCGCAGAAATATCGATCCCAGACAGCCGTGTCCACAGGTGCCTGCTTGCTCATTTGATCGGCGTTCATAGGCGGCTCCTTTTGATAAGGTCGCCTTGCTAGTTTACGCCTGAATAACAAAAAATCCGGACCATCATTCACAGGTACCCGCCATTCGTCGCCTACCGGAACACAACGAGGAATTCGCCCGTATCCGTGGCTTGAGGCTTGCTAAGATCGCCCGTAGCAGCGCCGGAACGACAGGATTCTGACGCCGCAGCCATTCAATCAATGCTTAAGGACGCCAGCGATACGCTTGGTCAGTCACCGGGAGATGTAACGTGTCAACGCTCAACGAAATCGCAATGAACCACGCGAGAATGGCCAAGGAAAAAGCAGGAAAGTCGACCGAACTGAGCGAGCGCCACCTCCAGATCGTAGGGAACTTCGAAGTACCGTCCATTGAAGTACAACAGAACATCCCAATGCACCTGATCGCGGGAGCACAGGAAGGCCACCACGGCCTTGCAGCGACCTTTGCCCTCTGACGCCTACTGAGGCTGGCGACGATCTGAACGATTACCTGGCAATCACTGGTGGCCCGGTATCCGCTCAGCAATCGTCGCGCGTGCATCAACGTTCACGTTGTCCAGCGTGAACGAGCCAGATACTTTGTGAACACCCTGAAGAAATCCAGGACAACAAAAAGGGCCCACCTTTCGGTGAGCCCTTCCAGGCCGCCCATCAGAGGGGACTTTGTCGGGTACGCGCGATGGCCAATGGGTTGAAAGCTAAAAGTTATTTCGCGACATACTTCGCGCCGTGCGGGTCGTCAAGTTTTGCCTGCAATATCCCCCACTCGCGCTGAATGATCGAGTAAGGAATAAAGATGCTGATCCTCTCAGCCCCCTTTACGCCGGAGTGATTGCTCACATCGTTCAGGGTGGTTGAATAGAAACCAATATTGATGCCGACAATACAGCCGTCACTTGTGATGACCGGCCCACCCGACATGCCCTTGATCAGTGGGGCATCATGGATGGCATAGAGATCACCGCTGTGTTCGGCGGTATTGACGAAAGGCGTTTGATATACCTTGCCCTTCCCGGAAGTGGTCATGAGGTAAGGACTCGCCCCAACGGCAGTTATGCTCTCGCCCACACGCGGTGCGCGCCATGACGGGTAGCGGCCGTTGGCCTTGTGCAGGATGAAGACGAGATCACAACCTGTGCTGCAGCTGTACTTCACGTTGGGGATGAACGGAGTGTGACGGGTGGTTACGGCGTAGTCATCGTTCCACTGCACGGCCGAGGCCATGTATAGATACGGTGCAGGAAAGCCCGAGTAGACTGAAAAATATGAATCACTCGCAGATCCCGAAAAGTCGGGTTTTACGATGCCGTTGCATCCTGCAGTTACAGCTCCAATTAAAAAGTAGGCCATGATCTTGATCATGATATACCACCGACTTAATAGGGAGAATGTGACTGTTTTTTGTTGTCAATATTTTGTCTTTTATCGGGTTGCAATACTCCTCGCCGCCTGTTCTAGTTTGACGCTTTCTTACTTATGGCTGAGTTTGTAATGGGCCGTATGAATAAATCGCGCTAAGACCAATCGCTTTTCTAACAACTTTAAAAGTTCAAATATTTGGCGCCTGAAAAACGTTAAAGACGAGAATAAAAATCAAGAGTTGCTATAGACTCCCTCGCTAATGGCGCCAACGGTCATGGGAAGTAGCACCTACCTGAATCATTCGCCATGCCCGTTACCCACAAAAGCAACAAGAAGGCTGAAGGCAATCCAGTTGTCCTGCACTACAGCGGCGCCGTAACTCACTAACGAAACTCAATGACTGCCGACGGATCAGCACCCATCCTTTTTTTCTCTCCCGTTAAGCCCGCCCATACGGGGTTTGTTCGCCTGCTACCTACAGTTCGCCTGCTACCTACAGTGTGCGCACCTCTTGGGCTACGCTTTTTTTGTGCATGGAGGAAGCGCGATGCCAGAATGTCTTATCGCCGCCCCGCTCAATCCTTCCGACGAAGATTTTATTGCCTTCGATGAAGTTGCTGCCTGGATCGACCAGCGCGGCTATAAGTGTGTATCTGATCGCATCAACAGGCCGATGCTACAAACTTGAGTATTTAACAACCCCCAACGCCTGCCTTCTAACAATCTGACGATTATCAAATTAACTCGCATGGAATGTGTAGTGTTTGACTTACTAACAAGCAGCGGGGAACGTGTTATTGGCAACGAGGAAATCCTTATGAAGTTAAATAAGGAGCCTTATAATTACAAAGGATTGTCCATGCGCCACAGTAGACTGCAAGCGAAATCCAAGAAGTTCACTAAAGGCGACAACCTCCTCCGTTCAGTAAGAAGCCGTGGTTACTGCTTGATCATGTGCATTAATCATCACTTGAATGGCGTTTACCCTGACCAGTTGCTGGCCATTCAGTAATCCATCTGAAACACACCAGGCCGGGCAAGCGGTAATGACTTTACCCAGAGCAGCGCCAAGTGTCCCGAACACAACCCTGAAAAAAATTGACATTGAGCCTGCCGGTGAACGGCAGGCGATAAATCGCTATGAGGGCCACGCTACGTGAGGTTGTCGGTGAATGCCTGCGGTCGCCACTGGCGTCACCGCGCCTGATCCACTACAAGCCCGGGGCGCCGCGCACGCCTACGACCACGTACCGGCCGGCGAGCGCCCCACTTTTCATGAGATCCGAGCCCTGGGGACATGGCTGTACGAACGGAAGAAATTCCCACAGGAGTCCTTCCAAGCGTTGACGGGGCATGCAGATGAGAAGGTGACGAAGCACTATCAGGAGGGGCACGACGAAAAGAAGATCGAGTATGTGGAGTTGGGCGCCAAGTTGGCGTTTTGAGTGGGGGGGGGTGCAAATTGCAGACAACAAAAAAGGGCCCACCTTTCGGTGAGCCCTTCCAGACCGCCCAGCAGAGCGGATTTTGTTTGGTAGGCGCGATTGGACTCGAACCAACGCCCCCCACCATGTCAAGGTGACCGGTAAACAGTCATAACGCTTTGATCTATAAGAGAAAATAAGACTTTTTCAACCCCCTCAAAACCGCCACATCTCCCTATAAGAATCAATAACTTAGCGTTGTATATTCCTACAGTAGTGCCACCTTTCTGCGGCGTTCTGTCGACCTACACCCCAAGCCCACAGGCCGCCCCTGCTACGCTGAAAACTCCAAGGAGAATTCGCGATGCCAAACTCTGACCTGCTCCCTTCCCTGCTCTTCAAGATCATTGAAAACCAACTCGCCCTGGAACAGTCATCATGGAGCTTTCGAACTGGGTCGAGCAGCGCGGGTCGGCCTATGTCGCCGATAACGTACGCTGCTCCCTAGAAGCCATCGACAAGAATGAGGAGTTCATCAAGATGACGCTCGCGGTGATGATGGCGCCGGAGTGACTGCAATAGATTAATGGAGTCCAGTAAGTATGACCCGTTCTCGCTCGTCACAGGCTCAAAAAGACCTCGCCAATATTCTCGGTATAAAGATAACCAAAGACACGGTCGATGTAGCTGCTGCACGCCTCTTAGATCATGTGGCCGCCGCCATCAGGCATGAACCAGCCGAGCCATCGGCGACATGCAAAGGGCCTATGGGGGAGTGCCCACAGGTCATAATTGATCAACAAGCGGCTGCGCTAATCACAGATTGGTTGATCCAAATTTATGCACCGTCAAATACCTGTTGACCTGACTGATTCGTACCAACAAACTTTCTTTCCTTGGGTATTTCTATAGGTTTGTCTGATGCGTAAATCATTCACTGTCGTTGCATTAAGCCTTCTTGTATCGCAGTACTCCCTCGCTGGCGAAGCCACCAACACAGCTATCGGTGGCGGTGTCGGTGGAGCCCTTGGAAGCGTCGTCGGTCAGGCTGTGGGGGGTAGCACCGGCGCTGCGATCGGAGCCGGCGTAGGTGGCGCAGCTGGGGGCGCAATGACCGCGAAGAGTGGCAACAAGACCGAATCAGCCATCGGCGGCGGGCTCGGTGCAGCGGGTGGTCAGGTAATCGGCAACAGTGTTGGTGGTTCCACTGGTGGCCTGATCGGCGCTGGACTGGGCGGCGCAGCAGGTGGTGCTATCGGCAACAATCTGGCCAACGATAACGATCACGATAACGACCACTACGACCACAAGCATAAAAAGAAGTACAAGAACAAACATAAACACAAACATGACGACTGATCTCGGATTCCGAGATTGAGCAATTGGAAGCTTTGTTTCAAAAGGGAGTGGACGTGGCTCTCTCCCTTTTGGTCGTATTTCAAACTGGGCACTCATTGGTGCGCCTTTCTGCACTGACGAAACGCCATGCAGGGAAATCCCTTATTCTTCATCCTGCCCTCCAGCGGCAGCTCAATCTGCGCCGGCAGCGCCACAAACGACCATTACACCTCCCCCCTATCAGCGCCTTCCACTGAAGTAAATTTCACCTGGTCTTTAATAGAACGTGGACCAATCTATAAATATTTTTGTGACAATTATTTAACTTCCCACCCACTTCTCGCCGATGTTTAACTCCCCCGGAGGAGAGGGTTATCGGGACGGTAGTTCATGGAGAGATTCCCTTCCCTCAATGATGTCTCATGACTTGCCCCGAACTGCTCTCCAGCAGATCGGGGATTTTTTCCTGCCTCCGGCGTTCTGCCGACCGCATACAATTCCTACCTCGAAAAACCTTCATGCACTTGTTCGCAAGTCAATCCCCGGGTTCGGGCTTGGTCGGCAATTGCAGCCAGGTCGCCCGTTCTCTGGTCAGCGCGCTTGAACACGTTGGCAAGCACCATTGCGGCGTGGGTAGCTGTCTGGCTTGCGGCGGCAGTACAGGAATTGCCGCTGGCTTCACTGGCTGCGAGTCGACGGGCAAGGTTGTCGGCGACGAGCTGCACGCCGTCAGCAGCAGCGCGAGCGGCAGCAGCATCAGCCATTGCTTGATCGATGTTTCGTTGCCCATCTTGAGCCGCCTTGTTGATTGATTGTTGGTAGGCCTGCTCTTTGGTGCGCTCGGTGGCCTCATTGAGTGCCCTCGCCTCGGCGTCCCGGGTGTCGCGGTCATTCCATTCTGACTGCCACTTTTCATCCGTGACCGTCACGCCGTGGTGATAGGCGCCGAACAGCGCCTGCTTTCAGGTAGGTCGTCATGCTCAGTCCTCCTACTCCGGCAGATCGACCGTTTGTCCGGCTAGCGCGTGGGTGCAATCGCCCAGGAACTGGATACGGCCATCGGTGACGAACGAATGACATACACGCTCCGTACGCCACTCCTTGAATTCTTCAATGGCGTCAGGGTTAGCCGGATACCTGACTAAGATCGAAGGCGTGAACGTCGGACTTTCCGCACTACCATTCCAGCCCCAGCGTGGACCGGTCCCGGCGCCATGCTGAATGGCATGTGCGCCATCGCAGCCAGGACACCAGAACGTCAGACCATTGTCATTGCTGTCTCTCAGAACTTTCGATAGGCGACCCATGGCACATCCTTGAAGAACACATGGTGACCGAGCGCCAGCGTCTGCTTGGCACCTTTCACCCAGGCCGGCGGCTTGGGCATGGTGGTCGCGTAGTTATGGGTGGCACCACCGGTGGGATCCGGCACCTTTCCATCGATCACCTGGTCAGCGGCGATCCGTGCCTGCGCCAACTCGCGGAACGGAATCGGCTTCGCGCCACTCAGGGAGGCGAAGTTCGGGTCGTTCCTGTTCCAGCAGCTGAACTGGTAAGGCTTCTGGCACACGCCGACATAGCCCTCCCCCCACCACGATTTGTCCTTGCCGTCTTTCACGCGGTTGCGGATAGTCCAAGCCACGGCGATCTGGCCGGCCAAGGATTCGCCGCGGGCCTCGCCCCACAACGTGCGGGCGAGGATATCGCGGTCTTTTTCTGTGACGGTCATGCTTTTCTCCAGACGTAAAAAACCCGCTCAGGGCGGGCTTATGGCGGGTCAATAGCAGCTACTGCTGCCGTGTGCTTGGCATTCGCTTTCAGAGGAAAACGAATGTAATCGTTCTTGGGCGAATTTTTGACGCCTGAAATCAATCGCTGGATATCCTGGAGCTCCTAGCTACCATCAGGGAATGGCTGGTACGGACCTAAGGAAAAATATGAGCATCGCACCTAAGAACGGATGGAAGTGGGCCTACAAAAAACTACTTGCCTTAGGCTGCTCGCGCTGGACAGCAGCCTATAGAGCGACGATTTATTCCGTCCGAGGCGATACAGGATCGTTTTATGTCGATCGCAGCTGGGAGAAGATCCGCCTTCGACGCGAATAGCGCCGGCGTTCGGGGGGATCTGCAGCGGTTGCTGCGATGTGAAGGACATTCCTTTTTTTCAGGCAAAAAAATCCCGCTCGATGGCGGGTGCGTTTGGATCTATTGATTCAGGCTTCGACGGTAGGCTCTTCACCAGATGGAGACGCCTCGACGGGAATCTCAGAAACGCTCACGGAGTCAGGGGGCGGTACCAGGATGTGCAAGGTGATCATGTGCTTCAGGTCGTATGGCAGACCGTCCTTTGTTACAGTCACCATTAGTTCCCCATCGGTAAAAACGGTCTCGACATCAGCACGGTTATCGACCTGATTGACCGTTAAGCCCCAGCCCTCGTCGACGGGGGGGAAAGGCACCATGCCCAGGCACCCGATAACTTTGTAAACGCCCTTCGAGATTCGCGAAGAAGACACTGGAGTGTCGCCCTGAGTAACAAAGTCGTAAGTGGCGCCAGTAGGGCCCAGAATGTTGATCGCAGCTCTTGTCATAATCAGATCGCCTTCAATGTGCCGTCAGCGGCGCGCGTGGTGTTGCCGTCGTGGTAGTTCTTGCGCCAAGCAGAAAAACCAGCTGCACCAGACAGACAACGAAATCCCATTTCCGAAGTAGCGTAATCAACAGCGATTTGGCCGCCGTAGTTAGCGCCACCGCTAAACAATGCCGATAACTCGATAAGCGCCCCAAACCCTGTACCAAACGTCGGGCGCCCCTGCGTTGTGCTTGCGTATCGATAGAAACCAGTAGAATAAATTTCTACGCCCGAAGCATCACTCAAGAGTGGTAGCCCAGGATTGAATTGGGTCCCCACACCGAATCCGCCAACTGGCATTGCATTGCCGGCGGCAGTGCCGAGATTTACGTTGGATGCAGTGCCAAGTAATGCCTGGCGCGCGTACAACTCAACAAAATTGCTCTCGGTTTTAGCAAATGCACTCCGCGGCGTATCCCCGCCGACTCCGCTCGGTGAAGTACCGAGCAGTATCGTCTGCTTAGCCATTTGATCGTCCTCAATTTTAAGTGAAAGCCCGCACTGGGGCGGGATGCAAACGTTGGTTTAAACACTGATCCTGGCGAATACCGCAGGCATGAAAAATGCGAACGGGTTACTAAAGCCGTCGGTCAAGGCGTACAGCACGCCGGCATTAAAGTCCCACAGTGTTTTAACACTGCGCCCGGAACCCGAACCCGTCAGCATGTTCATGCCGAAAGGATTAATCAGCAGGTATTCGTTTTCTGGAAAGTTAAACGGCACACTGTAAAAATTACGCGAGCTGCCCGTTGCCGTAATTTCATAGCGCAAATAGTTCCAGTTCTGGAACGACCGGGTAAACAGCGCCGTCGGCGTGCCCGAATCAAACAACAGCTTGCTCGTCCCATCCCATAGGCGAAAACCGAACTGTGACACCGGTTGCGTGCCGAACGTGGCGGCGAAGTAGCGCCCGTTCGGTTGGTTGGTGTTGTCGTCATAGGCCCGCACATAAAACCCGGTCCAGTTTCCGGCCGAGCCGATCACCTGCATGGACGCCAGCCCGGCGATGCCGCCGGTGTCGGGCCGGCAGAACACTAGCGGCGGCTCAGCACAGGTAATCACCCGGGGAAAGTACGTGGTTGTGGACCTCGAGCAAAACACCATCAAGGTGTCACCCGGGAAAACGCAGAACTACGGAAAGCCCGTGCACCTGGAGATTGTCATGGGCCAGGCACTGCGGGACGTGGTGTTGGAGTGTATGAAGTCGCCGGTCGTCTGCCCGTACCTCATCCACTACTCGCCGAAGGCGCGCAAACGCACCCAGTTGGACGCCAAGCTACACTGGAACGCGGTGACGGCGGACTACCTGACCAAATCATTTGCCCAGGCTCGGGACGATTCGAAGGCCTATGAGGACATGCCAGCCGGCGAGCGCCCCACTTTCCACGAGATCCGCGCTCTCGGCGCCTGGATTTATGAGCAACAGGGCTTCGAGCAGGAATACATCCAAGGTTTGATGGGGCACGCCGACGTGAAGATGACCGAGCACTACCAGGCGGGGCACGGTGATGAAGCGGTGGTTTACATGAAGGTGAAAGCCGACCTGAAGGTATAGCGCGGTGGTCGTTTGCCCAAAGTATTCCCAAAGTTTGCTCAAACACCAGACAACAAAAAAGGGCCCACCTTTCGGTGAGCCCTTCTAGACCGCCCAGCAGAGCGGATTTTGTTTGGTAGGCGCGATTGGACTCGAACCAACGACCCCCACCATGTCAAGGTGGTGCTCTAACCAACTGAGCTACGTGCCTGCTGTGAGGCGGCATTCTACGGAATTCCGGAGGGGTGTCAACACCTTTTTTCGCGCTAACCCTATGAATATGCAAAATATTTAATTTTGCCGGGACAAAGAAGATTTTTCGGGTGCTGGCGGGCGATTTTCAACTCGGGTAGGATCAACGCACTCGTAAAATATATTAAACAGAGGCTGCCGGATGGCTAACACTCCCTACCCAGAATCCTATTACGCCGCATCGGCCAATGCGGTTCCGCCGCGCCCGGCGTTGCAGGATGACGTGGAGACCGATGTCTGTGTGATTGGCGCCGGTTATACGGGGCTGTCCGCTGCCCTGTTTCTGCTGGAGAACGGTTTCAAGGTCACCGTGCTCGAGGCTGCCAGAGTGGGTTTCGGGGCGTCCGGGCGTAATGGCGGCCAGATCGTTAACAGCTATAGCCGCGATATCGATGTCATCGAGCGCACGGTCGGTCCCAAGCAGGCCCAGTTGCTGGGGCAGATGGCGTTCGAGGGTGGACGAATCATTCGTGATCGGGTCACCAGGTACAACATCCAGTGCGACTTGAAGGACGGTGGCGTGTTCGCCGCGATGACCGCCAAGCAGATGGGCCATCTCGAATCCCAGAAGCGCCTGTGGGAGCGTTTCGGGCACACCCAGCTTGAGTTGATGGATCAACGCCGCATCCGCGAAGTGGTGGCTTGCGATCAATACGTCGGCGGGATGCTCGACATGAGTGGCGGCCACATCCATCCGCTTAACCTGGCGCTGGGTGAAGCGGCGGCGGTCGAGTCCCTGGGCGGGACGATCTATGAGCAGTCGCCGGCCATACGCATCGAGCGCGGCGCCAGCCCGGTAGTGCATACGCCGCAGGGTAAGGTCCGGGCCAAATTCATCATCGTCGCCGGCAACGCTTATCTGGGCAATCTGGTGCCGGAACTGGCCGCCAAGTCGATGCCTTGCGGAACGCAGGTGATTACCACCGAGCCATTGGGCGAAGAACTGGCCAAGACCCTGCTGCCCCAGGATTACTGTGTCGAAGACTGCAATTACCTGCTCGACTACTACCGCCTGAGCGGCGACAAGCGTCTGATTTTCGGTGGTGGCGTGGTGTATGGCGCGCGGGATCCGGCGAACATCGAAGCGATCATCCGGCCGAAGATGCTCAAGGCCTTCCCGCAGCTCAAGGACGTGAAGATCGATTACGCGTGGACGGGCAACTTCCTGCTGACCCTGTCGCGCCTGCCCCAGGTCGGACGCCTGGGCGACAACATCTACTATTCCCAGGGCTGCAGCGGCCATGGCGTGACCTACACGCACCTGGCGGGCAAGGTGCTGGCCGAAGCCCTGCGCGGCCAGGCCGAGCGTTTTGACGCCTTTGCCGACCTGCCCCACTACCCGTTCCCCGGCGGCCAGTTGCTGCGCACACCGTTTGCGGCATTGGGTGCGTGGTATTACGGATTGCGGGACAAGTTCGGGTACTAAGCGACACGCAATACATTGTAGGAGCGAGCCTGCTCGCGATATCGGTCTGGCAGCCAACGGATGTGTTGGATGGTACGACCTCATCGCGAGCAAGCTCGCTCCCACAGGTTTTGGGGGTTAGAGACGATCTCGTGGGATACCGCTGCGAATCCGCAGGATGTCCGCCAGTACCGCCAGGGCAATCTCGGCTGGCGTCTTGCTGCCCAGGTTCAAGCCGATCGGCGCATGAATCCGCGCCAGTTCGGCATCGCCCAAGCCACCAATACGCCGCAACCGCTCGAAGCGCTTTTGCGAGGTCTGCATGGAGCCCATCACACCGATGTAGAACGCCTCGGTGCGAACAGCCTCCATCATTGCCAGGTCATCGATACGTGGATCATGGGTCAACGCCACCACCGCCGTGTCGCTGTGGCAACCGCCGTCAGCGATGAACACCGACGGCAGTTGGCGGCGAATCTCCACGTTTTCCAGCACGACGCCTTCGAGCACTTCGTCCCGCGGGTCACACAGAATCACCTCGAACCCAAGCCCCACGGCAAACTCCGCACAGGCCTGGGCGACACTGGAATACCCCGCCAGCAGCAAGCGCTGGGCCGCGCCGACGCGTACACGCACCCGGTCGATTTCACGCTCGATACGCACACCCTGTTCACGATCATCGAACAGGCTGCGCGCACCGCTTTGCAGATCCACTTCGCGGATCAACCGACGTCGGCCCAACAGCGCCGACTCCAGTTCCCGCAGATGCGCTTGCACCTCGCAATCGGCATCAAGCTTCTCGACCAGCACGTCCAGCACCCCGCCACAGGGCAGGCTGACGCGTGAGCGTGGATCGTCGCCTTCGCCGTAACGAACAACACAAACTGGCTCCAGAAACGCGCCCTCGGCGACTCGCTCGAGAAAGTCTTCCTCGACACAGCCACCGGACAGCGAGCCAATCCAGTGCCCCTGCGTGTTCACCGCCAGCAGCGAACCCGGTGCGCGCGGTGCCGAGCCGTAAGTGGCCAGCACCGTACACAGCCAGATGCGCTGACCGGCCGTAGACCACTCCAGCGCCCGGCGCACCACTTGCAAATCCAGATGCTGCATATCAGTGGGCCTTGTGCTCGAGCGGCGGCGCATCGGCCCGCAACTTCTGCACGTCGTTTACAGCCAGATCATTCGGCTGACCACCCCAGCCCTGACGCAGGTAGTTCAGCAGGTCCGTGAGTTGTTCGTCATTCAGCTTGTCGACAAACCCTGGCATCGGCTGCATATGTTCGAAACCGGAGAACTTCTGCTCGCCGATACCGTCGTCGATCACCCGCACCAGGTTGCGTGGATCTTCCAGGCGCAGCGTGGTGTTGCCGCGCATGGCCACGGCGATGTGCGGTTTGCCCTCACCGCCCGGTGCATGGCAACCGGCGCAGACATTCAAATATTCCTGACGGCCACGCTGGGCACTCGGGCTCAGTTTGTCCAACGGCACTTCGACGAGCACTTTCGCCGCAGGCGGCTGATCGCCGAGCAGGAAAGTCGCCATCGCCGCCAGATCCGGATCGCTGAGGCCCTGGGTGCTGTTGTGGAACACCGGGAACATCTCGTTGAACATCGTGCCCTGGGCGCTCATGCCGTGCTTGAGGAACGAGCTCAGGTCCTGATGATTCCAGCCACGGGCCGCCAGGTCAGTGGCCAGCAGGCTCGGCGCCAGATAACCATTGAGAATGCCGCCGGTCATGCGCTTGTCCTGCTGCATCGCGCCAGGCAAGCCACGTGGGGTGTGGCACTCGCCACAGTGCCCCAGCACGTCGACCATGTACTGGCCGCGCTTCCAGGCTTCGCTTTTGCCTTCAGCCGGTTCCAGCTTCACGTCCTTGCCGTACATCATGTTCCAGCCCATCAGGCCCAGGCGCACGTTGAACGGGAAGCTCAGGCTGGTGACCGGTGCTGCGCGCTCGATCGGCGCGACGGTTTTCAGGTAGGCATGAATCGCGTCGGAATCTGCACGCGGGATCAGGTGATACGAGGTGTAGGGCATCGCCGGATACAGGTTCGCGCCATCACGGCGCTTGCCTTCGGTCAGCGCGGCGAAGAACTCGTCATCGTTGTACAGACCGATACCGTGCTCTTTGCTCGGGGTGATGTTGGTGCCGTAGATCGTGCCGAACGGCGACACGATCGGCAGGCCGCCCGCGTACGGCGCCCCACCCGGTGCGGTGTGGCACGCCATGCAGTCGGCGGCGCGGGCGAGGTATTCGCCTTGCTTGACCTGCGCATCATCGGCGTGAGCTGCCACCACAGGCGCAGCCAGACCAACCGCCAACGCCAGGCGGCTAAGTAGAAGCTTCATGCTTAACCCTCCTTGACCAGGCCGAGATCGGTCAGCACGTTGCGGGTGGCGCTGTAGTAGCGCACGTACCCGGTGCAACGGCAGATGTGATGACCGAGGCTGTCCTCGATGACTTTTTCCAGCTGGCTTTTGACGATGGGCTGACGCTGCAGCTTTTCCACCAGCACGGTCGCGGCATTCACGAAGCCCGGCGCGCAGTAGCTGCACTGGAAGGCGAACTCGTCGACGAAACGCTGCTGGATCGGGTTCAGCTCGGTGACCTTGCCCTGCTCGTCGCAGGTCGCATGGCCTTCGATGGTCCGAACCTTCTTGCCTTCGAAATAGTGCGCGCCGGTGATGCAGGTGCGCACTTCTTCACTGGTACCGTCCGGGTTGTCGACGATCACCACGCAGGCGTGGCAGATGCCCTGGCCGCAGCCCAGGCGCGAACCGGTGAGGTTCTTGTATTCGTGCAGGTAGTCGATCATCGGCAGGTCATCAGGGATGTCCACCGGGCCGACGGATTGACCGTTGAGGGTCAGTTGAAGCGGACGGTTAGCCATTGAGGGCCTCCTTGATGCGTGCAGAAGTGATAGGCAGGTCGCGGACACGTTTACCGATGGCATGGGCCACGGCGTTACCGATGGCACCGACCACCGGGATCATCACCACCTCGGCGATGCCCTTGGACGGGTCGCTCGGCGACAATGGCGGCAGGATTTCCGCGGTCTGTTTCCACACCGCGACGTGACGCGCCATCGGCAAGCGGTAACGGTTGAAGTTCCAGTCACCCTCCCCCGGCCCGCCTTCGTACAACGGCATCTCTTCCATCAGCGCATGGCCGATGCCCATGGCGATCCCGCCTTCGAGCTGACCTCTGACGAGTTCTTCCACTAGCACCCGACCGCACTCGACCCACGAGTGATGGTTGAGTACCGACACTTCGTTCGAACCCTTGTTGACCTTCACTTCCACCAGCGTCGCGACCGGGCTGTAGTAAGTCACCGCCGCGTTGTTCAGCTGGGTCGCCGGGTAAGCGATACCCTGCCGATCCAGCAGATGGAAACCGGCGCTGTTCATCTGCGCCTTCTTCGCCTTCGGTGCACCGTCGCCGTACTTCACGGCCAGACCGTCGAGCGGCAAGCGCTCACGCACGCCGTCGATGCTGAACTCGGCCTCGGCCCAGCTCCAGCGGTTGAAACCGTGTACAGTGGCGCCGCTCACCAGGCCACGTTCGTGAACACGCTTGGCCAGCATGGCGAAAGGCAGTGGCTCCATGCCGTTGGCCGTTAGCTTGCCGTCGACCCAATGGGCGTCTTCGCGACGCACCACGTAAGGGTTGGCCTGACCGCCGTAAGGGCCTTGTCGCCAGATTTCCAGCGCCGCCGGCCACAGGCCGTGGTTGAACAGCACGCGCGCCGCTTCACGGGTCGCGTGGCTGAAGTAGTACGCCGAGTTGGTGGCCGACGAAGCCGAAGCGACCTTGCCGACCCAGCGCGGATTGCGCAGGAAGTTGTCCTGCTCGGCCTGGCTCATGATGTACGGGTTGCCGCCACTGACCAGCTGCAACTCTTTCCATTCGGTTTCGCCGGTCTTCACTTCGTGCGCCGGAACACCGAGGAAATCGGCCACGACCATGGCCTGGGAGGTGGACATGCCGGTGCCGATTTCGATACCGATGTGGCGCAGGCTGATGCGACCTTCGGCGGTGAATTCAATGCTGGCCATCGGCGCTTCGGAACCGGTGCCGAAGTCTTTCTGGCAGATGGCGAAACCCACCCCGTACCAGTTGTCCGGATCGGCGGCTTCGCGTTGTTTCTTGATCGCGTCGCGGTTTTTCCAGGTGTCGTGGACCGCCGCCTTGTCGAGAATCTCGTGCAGGCGCAAGGCACCGGCCGGGATCGCGCCCTGGGTGTTTTTCATGCCCGAGCGCAGTGCGTTCTTGCGACGCAACTCAATGGCATCGACACCGAGGCGATCGGCGATTTCGTCGACCATCATCTCGGTCGCCGCCATGCTTTGCAGGGTGCCGTAGCCACGCATCGACCCGGCTTCAACGGCGCGGGAGTGATAAGCCGTGACCTGCAGATCGTTCTGCGGCATGTAGTAGATCGACTGTGCGGCCGTGGCGCCCACCGCAGCCACCGACGGGCTGTAGTTGATTCGTCCGCCACCGTCGACGCTCATCTCGGAGCGGAAAATCTTGAAGCTGTGGTCGTTCTTGTCCACCGCCAATTGGTAGCGAATGTCGAACGGGTGACGCTTGATGCCACTCTGGAACTGCTCGTAGCGGTCGTTGGCCAGGCGTACCGGTACACCGGCGCCGTACAACGCTGCGAGGGCTGCGTAGTAGACGAAAATGTTGTGGTCCTTGGAGCCGTAACCGACGGTGTAACCTGGGTGCATGTTCAGGTTGGCCAGGCCGAAACGCGACGGCGCGATCATCTTCGCGGTTTCGGTCGCGGCTTCCAGCGGACACTGGGTGGCGACGACGAAATGCAGGGTCTTGGTGGCCGGGTCGTACCAGCCGTTGCCGTTGTCAGGCTCCAGGGCGGCCGGTTCGATCGACGGGGTCTTGTAGCGTTCGTCGAACACCAGCCAGTTGTCCGGCGGCGTATCGATTTGCTGCTTCATGCGCTCGGCGTAGAACAGCCCGCGCTCGGTCAGGTTGCCGTGCAGGTTCGGCTGGGAGTTCCACACCGGACGACGGTTTTTCAGCATCGGGAACAGAATCGAATCCTTGAGGCTGGCGAATTCGTCTTCGTCCGCCGAGGTCGCGCCGCCGACGCGCACGTAGCGGAAGCTGCCGTACGGATCGCCTTCGTAGAACGGCACCTGGGCACCGTAACGAATCGCCTTATCATTGAATTTGAGTTGGTTCTTGGCCTGACGGAAGCGCTCGAAGTCGTTCCAGATCAGGATCGCCACCGGGTGCCCGATGAACATCGGCACCTTGCCGGCCGGCAACAGCGGATCCGGGGCGTGCTCCTCGGGGAACACGATACCGTCCTTGACCAGGTCTTCGGCGGTGACGATGCGGTCAGGTTGCAACTCGGCACCGAGCCACGACAGGTCGATGCCTGCAAAGATGTGGTCGGCCTTGATGGTTTTGAGCAGCATGGCGTGGCCTTGCTGCTGCGGCCAGCCCGGCATGTCCTTGGCGCGGATGTCGCGGGCAAAGACCTTGCTGCCGCAGACCTTGGACAAGGCATCGTTACGGGCGCGCGCCTTGCCATTGTTGCCAAGCCACTGCTCGGACGGCACGGTCACGCTGTTTTCCATCAAGGCGGCCAGCGCCTGGCTGCTCAATGGCGTGAGCGTCACGCTCACACCCGCTACCAGCCCGCCCTGAAGGAACGAGCGCCGGGATATATCACGGTTGGACATGGATCATCCTCTGGGCGGTTATGGGGTCCGCCCTTCTGGTTATGTTCTGGAAATCTCGAGTCTTGCAGAAGCCCTTTTCGACGATGCAAAGGGCTGTTGTTGACAGTGCAAAGCTGACCGAAAGGTTAAGTTTATAGGCTTATGCCTTCGCGGAAAACTAAAAACTGACCAAGAAATCAAAAAACCGCGGCTTTTCGTCGCAGCAGATCGATGAACAACCCCAACTCCCGGCTGATGTGCTCGCCCTTGCGCAACAACAGCCCGAATGGCGCCATCTGCACATCCAGTTCCACCGGCAACGCCACCACCAGGCCCATTTTAAGATAGTCGCGCAATGCGGTTTCCGACAGCACCATGATCGCGTCGGTCAGTTGAATCAGTTGCTGCATGGAGTACACCGAACTGCATTCGATGATGTCTGCCGGCAACGGCAACGCCAGGCGCTGCAACGCCTGATCCAGACCGATGCGCGCCGGACTGGTCTCCGGTTGCAGGATCCACGGCCAACCGCCGACCAGCTCCGCCATCTCCAGTTTTTTGCGCCGGGCCAGCGGGTGGCCGGCGTGCACCACCACCAGCAAGCGTTCGTTACCCAGTTGCTCGAAGACGTAATGCTCACTGTCGGTGGCGGCATTGCGCCGGGCGATGGCCAGGTCGATGCGCCCCTGCTCCAGCAACTGGATCACCTGGTCGCTGGTGTCGCCCATGATGCGGATCCGCAGCTGCGGATTGAGCGACTTGATTTCAGCAATCGAATCCATGACCAGGCCCGGCGCCGCGCCCATGATGGTACCGATCGACAGATAGCCGTAGCCGCCCAGCTGCCGCGCCATCAGGTCCTCGGCACAACGGTCGAGGCCACTGAGGGCCGATTCGGCAAAGCGAATCAGCTCCTGGCCCAACGCTGTCGGGCGCATCCCCCGCGGCAGGCGTTCGAACAGATCGCAGCCGAACATGTCTTCAATTTCATGGAGCATGCGGGTCGCCGCCGGTTGCGACATGTTCAGGCTTTGCGAAGCGCGGTGCAGGTTCTGGCTGCTGCTGAGCGTCACCAACATGTGCAGATGCTTGTAACGCAGGCGATTGAGCAGGCTGCGGGAGATGATCGGCGTGGTCATGACGGGCCTTTTTTATCGATACCCTGAAGGTATCAGTTGTGAGCTAGATTCGATTTGTAACGCATCGATCAGCGGCCGTACAGTCTTCCCCATAAGAACAAATGCCCTACCAAAGGAAAACTGCGATGAAGACTCTACCCGCGCCTCTGCTCGCCAAAATTTCCTGGCGGCTACTCCCGTTTCTCCTGCTGATGTACATCATGGCCTTCCTCGACCGCGCCAACGTCGGGTTCGCCAAACAAGCCTTTCAAGCCGACACCAATATCAGCGATGCCGCCTTCGCCTTCGGCGCCGGGGTGTTTTTCGTGGGTTACGCGTTGCTTGAAGTGCCGAGCAACCTGATCCTGCACCGCGTCGGCGCCCGCCTGTGGATGTGCCGGATCATGGTCACCTGGGGGCTGGTCTCCGCCGCCATGGTCTTCGCCCACACAGAAACCAGCTTCTACATCCTGCGCTTTCTGCTGGGCGTGGCCGAAGCCGGCTTCTTCCCCGGCGTGATCCTCTACCTCACCTACTGGTTCCCCAGCGCCGTGCGCGGCAAGGCCATGGGTTTCTTCTATTTCGGTGCCCCGCTGGCCTTCATCTTCGGCAGCCCGCTGTCCGGCCTGCTGCTGGAACTGGACGGCTTCGCCGGCTTCCACGGCTGGCAATGGCTGTTTGCCGTTGAAGGCCTGATGGCGACGGCTGTGGGCATCTGGGCCTACTGGTATCTGGACAATCGCCCGGCCGATGCCAAGTGGCTGACTGTCGAAGAACGCCAGCAAGTGCAAAGCCTGCTCGATCAGGAAGACAGCCATAAACAGAACCACGGCCGCAGCCTGCTCAACGTGATCTGCCAACCCTCGGTGCTGTACCTGTGCCTGATCTACCTGTTGATCCAGGCCAGCGTCTACGGCGTGGTGTTTTACCTACCGAGCCAGGTTGGCGGACTGCTGGGGACCAAGGTCGGGCTGATGGTCGGCCTGGTCACGGCGATCCCCTGGATCTGCGCATTGATCGCCGCCTACCTGATTCCCGGCTACAGCGACCGCACCGGCGAACGCCGCCGCACTGCCTGCCTGACCTTGCTCATGGCCGCCGCCGGGATCGCCTGCTCGGTGACCTTCAGCAACCCGCTGCTGGGGATCATCGCCCTGTGCTTTGCCGCCTCCGGCTTCATCGCCGTGCAACCGGTGTTCTGGACCTTCCCCTCCAGCTATCTCGCCGGTAGCGCCGCTGCGGCCGGGATCGCCCTGATCAACTCGTTCGGCGCTCTCGGTGGCTTCATCGCCCCGGTGCTGAAGAACTGGGCCGAAGGCGCCTTCCACTCACCGGCAGCAGGCTTGTACGTGCTGGCCGCTACCACCGTCATCGCCGCGTTGCTGGTGCTGGGCATACGCGCGCCCGGCCATAAAGCCTCGAACAAACCGGCCACCGTTTAAACCTGAGGAGTCACACCATGGGCATTCCAACCATCAAACACGTCCGCGCTTTCACTCTGCGAGGCGGCGGCGCGGATTATCACGACCAGGCCGACGGTCACTGGATCGACGATCACATCGCCACGCCGATGAGCAAATACCCCGAGTACCGTCAGAGCCGCCGCACCTTCGGCATCAACGTACTCGGCACCCTGGTAGTGGAAATCGAAGCCAGCGACGGCACCGTCGGTTTTGCCGTGACCACTGGCGGCGAGCCTGCCGCGTACATCGTCGAGAAACACCTGGCGCGCTTCCTTGAAGGCGCCCGGGTCACCGACATCGAAAAAATCTGGGATCAGATGTACCAGTCGACCCTGTATTACGGGCGCAAGGGCATCGTCATCAACACGATCTCCGGCGTCGACCTGGCGCTGTGGGACTTGCTCGGCAAGATCCGCCAGGAGCCCGTGCATCAGTTGCTCGGCGGTGCGGTGCGCGACGAGTTGCAGTTCTACGCCACCGGCGCCCGTCCGGACCTGGCGCAGAAAATGGGCTTCATCGGCGGCAAGATGCCGCTGCACCACGGCCCGGCCGAGGGCGAGGAAGGCCTGCGCAAGAACCTCGAAGAAGTGGCCACCATGCGCGAACGCGTCGGCCCTGACTTCTGGCTGATGCTCGACTGCTGGATGAGCCTGGACCTCAACTACGCCACCAAACTGGCGGTCGGCGCCCACGAATACGGCTTGAAATGGATCGAAGAAGCCCTGCCGCCGGACGACTACTGGGGCTACGCGGCCCTGCGCAACAACGTGCCTAAAGGCATGCTGGTGACCACCGGCGAACACGAAGCCACGCGCTGGGGTTTCCGCATGCTGTTGGAGATGGGCTGCTGCGACATCATCCAGCCGGATGTCGGCTGGTGCGGCGGCCTCACTGAACTGGTGAAGATCTCGGCCTTGGCCGACGCCCACAACGCGCTGGTCATCCCCCACGGCTCTTCGGTGTACAGCTACCACTTCGTCGCCACCCGGCATAACAGCCCGTTCGCCGAGTTCCTGATGATGGCGCCGAAGGCCGACGAAGTGGTGCCGATGTTCCACCCGCAATTGCTCGGCGAACCGGTGCCGGTCAATGGCCGCATGCGCCTGTCCGCGCTCGACCAGCCAGGTTTCGGCGTGACCCTCAACCCCGAATGCCAACTGCATCGGCCGTATAACCGCTGAGAAAGGAGTTCGACATGAACATGCCGCACAACGCGTTCAAGGCCGCGCTGAACAGCTCAGCGACCCAATATGGCATCTGGGCCGGGTTCGCCACCGGCTACGCCGCCGAGATCGTCGCCACCACCGGTTACGACTGGATGCTGATCGATGGCGAGCACGCGCCCAACACCGTGCCCGGGGTACTCGCTCAGTTGCAGGCCGTGGCGCCTTACTCGACCGCGCCAGTGGTGCGCGCAGTGAATGGCGATGCCAACCTGATCAAGCAACTGCTGGACATCGGCGCACAGACGCTGATGATCCCGATGGTCGAAACCGCCGAGCAGGCACAGGCACTGGTGCGCGCCATGCGCTACCCGCCCCACGGCATTCGCGGTGTCGGCGGCGGCCTGACCCGCGCCACCCGCTGGGACGGTGTGCCGGACTACCTGAATACCGCCCATGAACAACTGTGCCTGATCGTGCAGGTGGAATCGCGCACCGGTGTGGAAAACGTCGCAGCGATTGCCGCCGTCGAGGGCGTGGATGCGGTGTTTATCGGCCCGGCGGATTTGTCGATCGGCCTGGGTCATGCCGGCAACCCCGGTCACCCGGAAGTCCAGGAGCGGATTCAACACGCGGTGAACGCCACACTGGCGGCCGGCAAGGCCTGCGGGATTCTTGCCCCCAACGAAGAAGACGCCCGCCGCTACCAGCGCTGGGGCTGCCAGTTCATTGCAGTGGCCATCGACATCAGCCTGCTGCGCCAAGGCGCCATGGCCACCCTCGCCCACTACCGTGAACCCGCCACCACTCAAGCGCCGTCGCGCACTTACTGATCCGCCAAGGAGTCGCACCATGTCATCCGTGCCTGTTTACGAAAACTTCATCGACGGCCAGTTCGTGGCCAGCGCTGCCCATCTCGATGTGATCAACCCGGCCACCGGCGCCGTGCTGTCGAAAGTCCCGGCCTCGACCGCCGAAGACGTCGAGCGCGCCCTCGCCGCCGCCCGTGCCGCCCAGAAAGGCTGGGCGCGCAAACCGGCCAATGATCGCGCCGGTTACTTGCGCCGGATCGCTGCCAAACTGCGGGAAAACGTCGCGCACCTGGCGCGCACCATCACTTTGGAACAAGGCAAGATCAGCGGACTGGCGGAAGTCGAAGTCAATTTCACCGCCGACTACCTCGACTACATGGCCGAATGGGCCCGGCGCATAGAAGGTGAAATCATCACCAGCGACCGCCAGAACGAAAACATCTTCCTGTTCCGCAAACCACTGGGCGTGGTGGCCGGGATCCTGCCGTGGAATTTCCCGTTCTTTCTGATCGCTCGCAAGATGGCCCCGGCCCTGCTGACCGGCAACACCATCGTCATCAAGCCCAGTGAAGAAACCCCGAACAACTGCTTCGAATTCGCCCGGCTGGTGGCCGAAACCGACCTGCCGCCCGGCGTGTTCAACGTGGTCTGCGGTGACGGCCAGGTCGGCGCCGCCTTGAGCTCGCACAAGGGCGTGGACATGATCAGCTTCACCGGCAGCGTCGACACCGGCTCGCGGATCATGGCTGCCGCCGCACCGAACATCACCAAGCTCAACCTGGAACTGGGCGGCAAGGCACCGGCCATTGTGCTGGCGGATGCGGACCTCGACCTGGCGGTCAGGGCGATCCGCGATTCGCGCATCATAAACAGCGGGCAGGTGTGCAACTGTGCCGAGCGGGTGTACGTCGAACGCAAGGTGGCGGATCAATTTATCGAACGCATCGCAGCGGCCATGAGCGCGACCCGTTATGGCGACCCGATTGCCCAGCCCGACGTCGAGATGGGCCCACTGATCAACCGCCAGGGGCTGGAAAGCGTCAACCGCAAAGTCCGCACCGCGCTGAGCCAGGGCGCAAGCCTGATCAGCGGCGGGCAGATGGCCGACCTGCCCAATGGCTTCCATTTCCAGCCAACGGTACTGGCGGGTTGCCGCGCGGACATGGAGATCATGCGCGAAGAGATTTTCGGCCCAGTGCTGCCGATCCAGATAATCGACGACCTGGACGAAGCCATCGCCCTGGCCAACGACTGCGACTACGGCCTGACTTCGTCTATCTACACCCGCGACCTGAACAAAACCCTGCAGGCCATGCGTGAGCTGGATTTTGGCGAAACCTACGTCAATCGCGAGAACTTCGAAGCGATGCAGGGCTTCCACGCCGGCGTGCGTAAATCGGGTATTGGTGGCGCGGATGGCAAGCATGGGCTGTATGAGTACACCCATACTCATGCGGTGTATTTGCAAGGCTGATTGCCGAAAACCAACAACCGAGCAGGAGCGTGCTTGCTCGCTCCTGCAGAATGGGTCGCAAAAACTTAAATCGCAGAAACAAAAAACCCCGGTCTTTCGACCAGGGTCTTTGCTATCGACTCGAAGTAACCAGTGGCTTCTTCGTAGCTCCAAGGCGTTCAGTGGGCCTCGGGGCAGATATGGCGCAGCGGACGGGACTCGAACCCGCGACCCCCGGCGTGACAGGCCGGTATTCTAACCGACTGAACTACCGCTGCGTATCGCTTTGAGCTGATGCTCAAGTAACTTGTCTGACTGAAAGCTCCGAGACTTTTCAATCTCTCTTTCAATCTCGAATCAAGGCATGCCTGACTCGGAAAATATGGCGCAGCGGACGGGACTCGAACCCGCGACCCCCGGCGTGACAGGCCGGTATTCTAACCGACTGAACTACCGCTGCGCGTCGGTGGAGGCATTTCAGCCTACCTCTTGCTTTCGCAAGTATCTCGGAAGTGGTGGGTGATGACGGGATCGAACCGCCGACATTCTGCTTGTAAGGCAGACGCTCTCCCAGCTGAGCTAATCACCCGTTTGCATCTCCGAGGCCGCGAAATTTACGCAGGTAACGAACCTAAGTCAATACCCTGCTTGAAGTTTTTCTGAAAAAGACAAAATTCTTTCAATCGGGAGGGCACCTACAGCAGTCAGACCGCTTTCGCGAGCAAGCCCGCTCCCACATTGGACCGCGCTCTTTCAGACACAACACGATCCAATGTGGGAGCGGGCTTGCTCGCGAAGACGGCGGCACTTTCAACATCAATGCTGAAGACAGCTTCCTTGTCCGATTACTCGCTGTAAATCATCTTCTTGGTCATGCCGCCATCGACCACGAATTCCTGGCCGGTGACAAATCCGGCATTCCTCGACAGCAGCCAGGCCACCATCGCCGCGACATCCTCGACCTTCCCCACCCTGCCCGCCGGATGCTGGGCATGATCGGCCTCGGTCAAGGGTTCGGCACGTTGCACCGAGGGGTCGCGCGCATCGATCCAGCCAGGACTGACGGCATTGACCCGGATCTCCGGGCCAAGGCTGATGGCCAACGCATGCGTCAGGGCCAACAAACCGCCCTTGCTCGCCGCATAGGCCTCTGTGTCGGGCTCCGACTGCCCGGCGCGGGTCGAGGCCAGATTGACGATGGCGCCGCTGTGAGCGCGCAGGTACGGTGCACAGTGCTTGGCCAGCAACATCGGCCCACTGAGGTTCACCGCCAACACCCGATTCCAGTGAGCCAGGTCGAGGCTTTCCAGGGTGATGTTGTGCGGATCGGCAACCGCTGCATTGCATACCAGCGCATCCAGGCGCCCGAACTGACCGAGCACCTCGGCTACGCCCAGCGCGACTTGCCCCTCGTTGGAGACATCCATGGCGATGAACCAGGCGCTGTCGCCCAGCACTTTCGCCACTTTCGAACCCCGCTCCCGATCCAGATCCGTCAGCACGACTTGCCAGCCTTCGCTGATCAGCCAGGCCGAAATCCCCAGGCCAATGCCCCGCGCAGCACCGGTCACCAGCGCTACGCGGCCATTTGAGCCGGTGGCCGGCGCAGACAACTCGATCACAACGCAGCCAGGCCGCGTGCCAGATCGGCTTGCAGGTCCGCCACGTCTTCCAGGCCGACCGCAACGCGAATCAGGCTGTCACGAATACCCGCCGCTTCACGCTCTTGCGGCGCCAGGCGACCATGGGAGGTGGTGCTCGGATGGGTGATGGTGGTTTTGCTGTCACCCAGGTTGGCGGTGATCGAAATCAGGCGCGTGGCGTCGATAAAGCGCCAGGCGCCCTCTTTGCCGCCCTTGACCTCAAAACTGACGACCGCACCGAACCCCTTCTGCTGGCGCAGCGCCAATTCGTGCTGCGGATGGCTCTTGAGGCCGGCGTAATGGACTTTCTCGATACCGTCCTGCTGCTCCAGCCACTCGGCCAGTTGCTGGGCGTTGGCGCAATGGGCCTTCATCCGCAGGTTCAACGTTTCCAGGCCCTTGAGGAAGATCCAGGCGTTGAACGGGCTCAGGGTCGGCCCGGCGGTGCGCAAGAAACCAACCACCTCTTTCATCTGCTCGCCGCGACCGGCCACGACGCCGCCCATGCAACGACCCTGGCCGTCGATGAATTTGGTGGCCGAGTGCACGACGATGTCCGCGCCCATTTTCAGCGGTTGCTGCAATGCAGGGGTGCAGAAGCAGTTATCGACCACCAGCATCGCGCCTTTGGCGTGAGCGATTTTCGCCAGTTCAGCAATGTCCACCAGCTCGGCCAGCGGGTTGGACGGCGATTCGACGAACAGCAATTTGGTGTTGGCCTTGATTGCCGCGTCCCAGCCGGACAAGTCCGCCAAGGGCACGTAATCGACTTCGATACCGAAACGCTTGAAGTACTTCTCGAACAGGCTGATGGTCGAGCCAAACACGCTGCGCGACACCAGCACGTGATCGCCGGCGCTGCAAAGGCTCATCACCACCGCCATGATCGCGGCCATGCCGGTCGCGGTGGCCACGGCCTGCTCGGCGCTTTCCAGCGCGGCAATGCGCTCTTCAAAGGCACGCACAGTCGGGTTGGTGTAGCGCGAGTAGACGTTGCCCGGCACTTCGCCGGCAAAACGCGCGGCGGCATCGGCGGCGGTACGGAATACATAGCTGGAAGTGAAGAACATCGGATCACCGTGTTCACCTTCCGGCGTACGGTGCTGACCGGCACGTACGGCCAGGGTATCGAACGCTACGCCTTCGAGGTCGCTGTCCAGCCGACCGGCATCCCAATCCTGACTCATGCTGTCACTCCTTGCCTTGCTCTTGATAGATAAAAGTCTTTTTGTCAGATACAAAACCGGCCCCTAAGGGCCGGTAGTTACTCAGTTGTTGTACAGATCGATGATCGCACTGACCGCCTGCGTCTTGACCTTGGAGGCATCGTTGCGTGCCTGCTCGATCTTGTTCAGATAAGCCTCGTCGACGTCGCCGGTGACGTACTGGCCGTCGAACACCGCGCAATCGAACTTGTCGATCTTGATCTTGCCGCCCCCGACCGCTTCGATCAAGTCAGGCAAGTCCTGATAGATCAGCCAGTCGGCACCGATCAGGTCTGCCACGTCCTGGGTCGAACGGTTGTGGGCGATCAGCTCGTGAGCGCTCGGCATGTCGATGCCGTAGACGTTCGGGTAGCGAACCGCTGGCGCCGCGGAGCAGAAGTAAACGTTCTTGGCGCCGGCTTCGCGAGCCATCTGGATGATCTGCTTGCAAGTGGTACCGCGAACGATGGAATCGTCCACCAGCATCACGTTCTTGCCGCGGAATTCCAGCTCGATGGCGTTGAGCTTCTGGCGTACGGATTTTTTCCGCGCGGCCTGGCCCGGCATGATGAAGGTCCGGCCGATGTAGCGGTTCTTCACGAAGCCTTCGCGGAACTTCACGCCCAGGTGGTTCGCCAGCTCCAGGGCCGCGGTGCGGCTGGTGTCCGGAATCGGGATGACCACGTCGATGTCGTGATCCGGACGCTCGCGCAGGATCTTCTCGGCGAGTTTCTCGCCCATGCGCAGACGGGCCTTGTAGACCGAAACGCCATCGATGATCGAGTCCGGACGCGCCAGGTAGACGTGTTCGAAGATGCACGGGGTCAGGGACGGGTTGGTCGCGCACTGACGGGTGTACAGCTTGCCCTCTTCAGTGATGTAGACCGCTTCGCCCGGTGCCAGGTCGCGAATCAGGGTGAAGCCGAGCACGTCCAGGGAAACGCTTTCCGAGGCGATCATGTACTCGACGCCTTCGTCGGTGTGACGCTGGCCGAAAACGATCGGGCGGATGCCGTGCGGGTCGCGGAAACCGACGATGCCGTAGCCGGTGATCATCGCTACGACGGCATAACCACCGACGCAACGGTTGTGCACGTCGGTGACGGCGGCGAAAACGTCTTCTTCGGTCGGCTGCAACTTGCCGCGCTGGGCCAGTTCGTGCGCGAACACGTTGAGCAGTACTTCCGAATCGGAACTGGTGTTGACGTGGCGCAGGTCAGATTCGTAAATCTCCTTGGCCAGTTGTTCAACATTGGTCAGGTTACCGTTGTGCGCCAGGGTGATGCCGTAAGGCGAGTTGACGTAAAACGGTTGAGCTTCAGCCGACGTCGAGCTGCCCGCGGTTGGATAACGCACATGGCCAATACCCATGTGACCGACCAGGCGCTGCATGTGACGTTGCTGGAACACGTCACGCACCAGGCCGTTGTCCTTGCGCAGGAATAACCGGCCATCATGGCTGGTCACGATACCGGCAGCGTCCTGGCCGCGGTGCTGGAGGACGGTTAGCGCGTCATACAGCGCCTGATTGACGTTCGACTTACCGACGATACCGACGATGCCACACATGCGACGCAACCCCTACTTAATGGATCTGAACTGAGCACTACTCACTGAGGCGTTTTGGCCATCGGCAAGAGTTGCTCCTTGAACGGAATATCAGCGGGTACGCTGATTCCGCTGGCAAGCCACTGACTGCTCCACCCGAGGATCAGGTTTTTGGACCAGTCTGCAACCAATAGAAATTTTGGCACGAGCTGTGACTCTTTCCACCACCCGTCCTGCTGTACCGGCCCCAGGCTCAACAGCCCGACGGCGATAACCACCAGCAACCCGCCACGGGCGGCGCCGAAGGCCATGCCGAGGAATCGGTCGGTCCCGGAGAGCCCGGTGACGCGAACCAGTTCGCCGATAAGATAATTGATCATTGCGCCTACGATTAAAGTGGCGACAAACATGATGGCACAGCCCGTTATTATACGTGCCGATGGCGTTTGAATGTACCCGCCGAGGTACTCGGACAGTGAGCCACCGAACATCCAGGCTACGACTCCTGCGATGATCCAGGTCAGCAGCGACAGCGCTTCCTTGACGAAGCCGCGGCTCAGACTGATCAATGCGGAGATGGCGACGATTGCAACGATCGCCCAGTCAACCCAGGTAAATGGCACAGTGCAGCCTACAGACGGATAAGGCGGCGCATTTTAGCAGAGCCCATGCTTATCGGTAAGCTGCGATTGTCAGTGCATTTCATATCGGGGCGATAGTTTTAGCCACGTTCCGGTTGAAAGCGCACCACAAACCCCTTGAGGTTCTGTTGGCGGTTAAGCAAGTCACGCAGCCGGTCGGCTTCGGCACGCTCGATCAGCGGCCCGACAAACACCCGATTTTTGCCGTCGGCGGTACGGATGTAGGCGTTGTAACCCTGGCTGCGCAGGGTTTTCTGCAGTTTTTCCGCGCTTTCACGGTTCGACAGGCTGGCCAGTTGCACCGACCAGCTGACAGACAAACCATTGGCATCGACACGGCTTTGCGTGGTGTCCGGCTTGCCCGGTGCCGCGGTGATCGGCTGGGCAGGCGCCGTTGCAGGCTTAGCCGCCAAAGCCGGGACCGGCGCGGGTGCAGCCGGCTTGACTGCTGGCGCTGGAACCGCAGGCGCTGGAGCCACCGGAACAGCTGGCACCGCCGATTCCTGCTGGGCGATTTCGTCATCGCTCGGCACGGGTTCCTGAGGCAGGGCTTGCGGCTCAGGCACCGCAACGGGCTCGACCTGTACCTGGGGCATCGCCGGCGCCTGCGGAGCCGCGGGCGCTTCGACCGTCACCTGGCGTTGTTCGTCCTGGCGGGAAAACAGCATCGGCAGAAAAATCACCGCCAGCGCGACCAACACCAGGGCGCCAACCATGCGCTGTTTGTATGCCTTATCCAGCAATGCCATTTGCCGCTTCCTCCGTGGAGCGCCGGGCCAACCACTCAAGGGCCTCGGCGACACAATAAAATGATCCGAACAACAGGATTTCGTCGTCGCTCGTGGCCTGCGCGCACTGCCCTTCCAGGGCGGCCGCGACACTGTCGTATGACGTGACCGACGCACCAAGACCCTGCAACGCGGCGTGCAAATCCGCAACCGAACGTGCCCGAGGCGAATCCAGAGGTGCGACGGCCCAGTGCTGGACACTAGCATTCAATTCACCGACAACACCACCCAGGTCTTTGTCCGCCAGCAACCCGAACACCGCCAGACGCTTGCCGACCGGCGGGCGACTGGCCAGGCGACGAGCCAGATACTCCGCCGCATGGGGGTTATGCCCCACATCCAGCAATAGATTCAAGCGCTTGCCTTGCCACTCGAACTCACGGCGATCCAGGCGACCGACCACCCGGGTGGCCCGTAGCGCCTCGATAATCTGCGCATCCGCCCAAGGCAAGCCGAGCACCAGGTAAGCCTGCAACGCCAGCGCGGCGTTTTCCATCGGTAGATCGAGCAGTGGCAGGTCGCGCAGCTCCACCGCGCGCCCTTGCCCATCGACACCGCGCCATTGCCAGTTGTGATCGGTCACACCAAGGTCAAAATCGCGCCCACGCAGGAAAAACGGGCAATTGAGCTCGCGCGCCTTGTCCAGCAGAGGTTGTGGAGGATTCAGATCGCCGCAGAGCGCAGGCGCGCCCTGACGGAAAATACCGGCCTTCTCGAAGGCCACGGACTCCCGGGTATCACCGAGGTAATCCGCATGATCGACGCCGATACTGGTGACCAGCGCCATGTCGGCGTCCACCACGTTGACCGTGTCCAGACGACCGCCCAGACCGACTTCCAGCACCACTGCATCGAGCCCGGAGCGCTGGAACAGCCAGAATGCCGCCAGGGTGCCCATTTCGAAGTAAGTCAGGGACGTGTCGCCGCGCCCGGCCTCTACCGCGGCAAAGGCCTCGCACAGCTCGGCATCCGTGGCTTCGACGCCATTGACGGTTACCCGCTCGTTGTAACGCAGCAGGTGTGGGGAGTTGTACACCCCCACTTTCAAGCCCTGGGCCCGTAGCAAGGACGCCACGAACGCACAGGTGGAACCCTTGCCGTTGGTCCCGGTGACCGTGATCACCCGAGGCGCCGGCTTGCCCAGTCCCATACGGGACGCTACCTGCTGCGACCGCTCCAGGCCCATGTCGATGGCCGAAGGGTGCAACTGTTCAAGGTAGGCGAGCCATTCGCCAAGGGTACGTTGGGTCATAGGCTGGCGGGTACCGGTGGAACCACGATCGGCTCGATAGGGGCAGCAACGAACTTCGGCGTCGGCAGGCCCATCATTTGCGCCAGCAGGTTGCCCAGACGCGGACGCAGCTCCTGACGGTCGATGATCATGTCGATGGCACCGTGCTCCAGCAGGAATTCGCTGCGCTGGAAGCCTTCCGGCAGTTTCTCGCGCACGGTTTGCTCGATCACACGCGGACCGGCAAAACCGATCAACGCCTTCGGCTCGCCGACAATCACGTCGCCCAGCATCGCCAGACTGGCGGAAACGCCGCCGTAGACCGGATCGGTCAACACGGAGATGAACGGGATGCCTTCTTCACGCAGACGGGCCAGCACCGCGGAGGTCTTGGCCATTTGCATCAGGGAAATCAGCGCTTCCTGCATCCGCGCACCGCCGGAAGCGGCGAAGCAGATCATCGGGCAACGTTTTTCCAGGGCGTAGTTGGCGGCGCGAACGAAACGCTCACCGACGATGGCGCCCATCGAACCGCCCATGAAGGAAAATTCGAACGCCGAAACCACAACCGGCATGCCCAGCAAAGTGCCGCTCATGGAAACCAGTGCGTCTTTTTCGCCAGTCTGCTTTTGTGCAGCGGTCAGGCGGTCCTTGTACTTCTTGCCGTCGCGGAATTTCAGACGGTCAACCGGTTCCAGGTCTGCACCCAGCTCGGCACGGCCTTCAACATCGAGGAAGATGTCGATACGGGCGCGGGCGCCGATACGCATGTGATGGTTGCACTTGGGGCAAACGTCCAGGGTCTTTTCCAGCTCCGGACGATACAGCACAGCCTCGCAAGACGGGCATTTGTGCCAAAGACCTTCAGGCACCGAGCTCTTCTTGACCTCGGAACGCATGATCGAAGGGATCAGTTTGTCTACTAACCAGTTGCTCATGCTTTCTTTCTCCAGTACCGGCGGCCCGAACGCTCTGGTTCGCGGCCCCGTGTATGCCCTAGCGCTAAATTCATGTGTGCGGCGATGATCAGTGAATGGCCGGGTCAGCGAAACGTGACCTGCGTACCACCCCATGACCCTCAGCCGTTTTGTACAGTGCAGTGGACGGCGGCAGACTGCCAGCCGTCACATCAACGGGTGCTACCACGTACCGCTTTGATAAATGCCTGAATCTTTGCGTGATCCTTGATGCCCTTGCTCGCCTCCACCCCGCCACTGACATCCACGGCGTAAGGCCGAACGCGCGCAACCGCCTCGGCGACGTTATCCGGCGTCAGACCGCCCGCCAGAATGACCGGCTTGCTCAGGCCTTGCGGTATCAGTGACCAGTCAAACGCCTCCCCGGTTCCTCCGGGAACGCCTTCGACATAGGTATCGAGCAAGATTCCGCTGGCGCTGGCATAAGCATCGCAGGCCGCTGCGATGTCATCACCGGCCTTGACCCGCAATGCCTTGATGTACGGCCGGTGCCAGCCTTCGCACTCAGCGGCGGTTTCGTCGCCATGGAACTGCAACAGGTCCAGCGGCACGGCGTCGAGGATTTCCCCCAGCTCGCAACGGCTGGCATTGACGAACAAGCCCACGGTGGTCACGAACGGCGGCAGCGCCTTGATGATCGAGCGCGCCTGCTGGACCGTCACCGCACGGGGGCTTTTGGCGTAGAACACGAATCCGATGGCATCCGCCCCGGCCTCGACGGCTGCCAACGCATCCTCTATGCGGGTAATCCCACAGATCTTGCTGCGAACGGCTGACATGTCGATACAACTCCAAGACAAATCCGGGAAAGTCCCGGATGGTAACAAAAGCGTTCGAGGGCGTCAGCCGCCAAGTTCCGAGAAGCCGGTCAGGAAGTGCGGACCGATGTAGCGCTCGGGCAACTCGAACTCGTCACGGTACTCGACCTGAACCAGATACAAGCCGAATGGATGCGCGGTCACGCCACCGGTCCGTCGAATCCGGCTCTCCAGCACCTCTTTCATCCACTCCACCGGCCGCTCTCCGGCGCCAATGGTCATCAGCACACCGGCAATGTTGCGCACCATATGATGCAGGAAGGCGCTGGCGCGAATATCCAGCACGATCATCTTGCCGTGACGGGTAACGCGCAGGTGATGCAATTCCTTGATCGGCGACTTGGCCTGGCACTGACCGGCGCGAAAAGCGCTGAAATCATGGGTGCCAAGCAGGTACTGGGCGGCCTCGGCCATGCGCTCGACGTCCAGCGGACGGTGGTTCCAGGTCACCTCTTCGTTCAAGTGCGCCGGGCGGATCTGATCGTTGTAGATCACGTAGCGATAACGCCGGGCAATGGCCTTGAACCGCGCATGGAAATGCGCCGGCATGACCTTGGCCCAACTGACACTGACGTCATGGGGCAAGTTGATGTTGGCACCCATGGTCCAGGCCTTCATCGAGCGCTCGACCTGAGTGTCGAAATGCACCACTTGTCCGCAGGCATGCACCCCGGCGTCGGTACGCCCGGCGCACATCAGCGAAACGGGCGAGTCGGCGACTTTGGACAAGGCGTTTTCGAGGGTTTCCTGCACGGTGAGCACCCCGGACGCCTGGCGCTGCCAGCCGCGGTAGCGCGAGCCTTTGTATTCGACGCCCAGCGCGATCCGGAAAAAGCCGTCGGCTGCCATTTCGGCGGCCGGGTTATCTATATTTGCCAAGGAGGGACAGCCTGATGATGTACCAAAGGCGGGCATTATAAGGCCGCCGGGCGGGGATGCCAGAGAGTTCTCCATTGACTGTCCCGCGATGAGGCCCGAGCAAACAACATCCATTAATGAGCCAAACAAAAACGGCAGCCTCAATGGGCTGCCGCTTTTTTTCAATCTGCCGATCAATCAAGCCAGGCGCGAAAGCATCTCCTCGGCTTCACTCTTCTGCTCGGCACTGCCTTCGCTTACCACCTCATTGAGGATGTCGCGAGCACCGTCGCTGTCGCCCATGTCGATATAGGCCTGAGCCAGATCGAGCTTGGTAGCGGCTTCGTCAGTGCCCGAGAGGAAGTCGAAGTCATCATCGCCATCCAGCGCGGCATCAGCTTCGGTAAAGGTCGGCTCGCCGATGCTGTTGGACAAGCTCTCCAGTTCGGCGTTGACATCATCCAGCTCTGCCGCGAACGCATCCGGCGCGTCCAGTTCCTCGGCCAGCGACAGATCGAAATCGGCCGGCAACTCCAGATCATCCAGCGCGACCTCAGGAACAGCCGGGGTTTCGGCAACCGGGAAATCCTTCACGCCCTCATCCAGATCCAGCAGGAAATCGTCTTCAGCCAGCATCGCCGGCGACGGTTGCGCACCGAGATCCAGGTCGAGGTCGAAGTCCGACAGATCGTCGAGGTTTTCCTTGATTTCAGTCTGCTGCTGCAACACCGACTCAAAGCTCAGATCGTCGTCCAGCGGGAACTCACCAAGGTCTGGCAACGCCGCCACTTCAGGCTCCGCTGCAGGTGCAGGTGCAGGCGCCAAAGGCGTAATCGCGTCCAGATCATCCAGGCTCAGGTCGAAGGCGCTGTCGAGGTCATCCTCGAACGGTGCTGGTGCTGGTTCTGGTTCTGGCGCCGGTGCTTGCGGCTCATCGAGCAACAGCTCCTTGACGTATTGCGCGTCCAGCTCGGCAGCAACGGCGGCCGCGGCGATGCCACCGGCAGCCACCAGCGCCATGGCCGGGAAGCGACTTTTGAGTTTTTCAACCTGGGCGAAGTTGTCGCCATTAGCCACCAACTGACGCTCCTGGCCGACGAACGCATCGCGGTCGCCTTGCTGGCCGTAGACTTCCATCAGTTTCAAGCGCAGATCGCTGCGCTTGGGCTCTTGCTTGACGCCGTCCTCCAGCAACGCGGCGGCCTGGTTCAGGCGACCGGCATTGATGTGCGACTGAGCCTGACCCAGCACGTCGTCGGAACGCTCGGCAGCCGGCGCCACCAATGGCGCGGCGATCGGCGTGGTCATCACCACCGGAGCAACCACCGGCGCTGGCGCGGGAGCAGGCGTCGGGGCAGTCGCCAGCTTCACGCTCGGCGGCGGAACTTCCAGGCCTTCGAAGCTGCTTTCCGGCAAGTCGAAATCGGCCGAGAACGGCTGATCTTCGGCCAAGGCACGGGCCATGCGCAGATGTTTCTCGGCTGCTTGCTGGGCTTTGCGTCGACGCGCCAGCAACAGCAGCAGGAGCAGGAGAATCACCGCACCGCCACCGACCAGGCCCAGCAGCAGCGGATTGGTCAGCAATTCATTGAACTTCTGATCGTCAGATGCCGCCGGTGTCGCCTCGACGGGCTTCTCGGCTGGCGCGGGCGTTGCCTCAGGGGCAGGCGCAGCGGCAACCGGTGCAGGCGCTGCCTCCGGGTTGGCAGCCAGCTCGGCCGACATTGCCGGCGCGGTCGCAGCCGCTGGAGCAGCCGCAGCGCCCTCGGTTTGCAACTTGGCCAGTTGGTTGTTCTTCAACTCGATCAGGCGCTGCAGCTTGTCTACCTGGCTTTGCAGATCGGCCATGCGGCTTTTCAGTTCGGCGTTATCACGACGACTGGTGTCGAGGCTTTCCTGGGTCACCGCCAGCTTGTTGCTGAGGGCCTTGGCATCTCCGGCAGCCCCTTTGCCAGGGTTCTTGCCGGACTCGGCAGACACCAGGCTCAACTTGTCGGTGGCCGCTTGCGCCGGAGCACCCTCGGTACGAGCGCGATTGGTGGCGTCGAGCTGTTGCTGCCCTGCCCCGGGTTTTGCCACATAGCGGCGACCCTGGCGCCAGGCCTTGTTCTGTGCGGCCACTTCGGCAATGGCCTTGGCTTGCGGCAGGCCAGTGCTCTGCGCCTGGTCAGGCATGCGCAGCACCTGGCCGGTTTTCAGGCGATTGATGTTGCCGTCGATAAAGGCATCCGGGTTCAACGCCTGGATGGCCAGCATGGTTTGCTGGATCGAACCGCCATTACGCGCCTTTGCGGCGATTTCCCACAGGGTATCGCGCGGCGTGGTGGTGTATTGGGACGGTTTGGTCGCACCGGTGACGGGCGCGGCAACCGTCGAGGTCGGCTGCGCAGCCGCTTCAGCGGTTTGCGGCGAGAATTTGGACGGATCGAGCAGCACACTGTAGTCGCGCAGCAAGCGGCCGTTCGGCCACATGACCTGAACCAGGAACTTCACCATGGGTTCGGAAAGTGGCTTGCTGGAGGTCACGCGCAGGATGCTTTTGCCGCTGGCGTTGAGCACCGGGGTGAAGGTCAAGTCGTTGAGAAACGCCTGGCGGTCGACACCGGCCTTGGCGAAATCGTCTGGTGAGGCCAGGCTCGGTACCACTTCGGCGGCGGTGAGATCCTTGACATCTAGCAGCTCGATTTCCGCTACCAGCGGCTGGTTGAGCGTCGATTTCAGGGTCAACTCCCCGAGCCCGAGGGCATGCGCCATACCGGAGGACAGCGCCGAGGCGGCCGCTATTGCTAACACCAGTTTGCGAACTTGAACCATTAGCTCATCCTTAGTTTGAACATTCCTCGGCCAGCGAGAAGGTATTGATAGTCGCTGCCGTAAGGCATTGCACGCAACGGCGAGGGTCGTCGCGCGCGGTCATTTCATTGATGCCCGGCAAAGCCCCGCAGAGTGGCTCTGCCTGCAGCACTCCGGCAAGCATAGGCTCGTGCGGAATCATTCGACAAATTGTTGCAAAGTATCTTTTACAGCAGGTCTTTTATCAACAACTCGGCCAGCTGCACAGCGTTGAGCGCCGCGCCTTTGCGTACGTTATCTGACGTCAGCCACAGATTAAGTTCCGACGTGTCGTCAATACCATGGCGAACCCGACCAACGTAGACCACATCCTGGCCTACCGCATCGCCCACCGGCGTCGGGTAATCACCGGCTTCCACCAGTTCGATGCCAGGTGCGTCTTCCAGGGCCGCATTGATCTTCCCCAGGTCGATTTCACTCGCGGACTGCAGGGTCACGCTATAGCTATCGCCAAAAAACACCGGGGCTTGAATGCAAGTGACGGAAATCTTCAATGAAGGCCGCGCCATGACCTGGCGCAGCTCACGCACCAGGCGTTTTTCCAGCAGCGTATGACCTTGTCCATCCGGTTTACCGACCTGGGCCAACAGGTTGAAGGCCATCTGCCGATCAAAGAATTTCGGCTCCAGCGGCCGCACATTCAGCAGTTCAGCGGTTTGCCGGGCGAGCTCGCTCACGGCTTCGCGGCCCTGGGCCGATACCGCCAGGCTGGCGGTCACGCTGATGCGCTGCAAATCAAGCAAATCCATCAGTGGCGCCAGCACCACCGCCAGCGTGGTGGCCGACGGGCTTGGACTGCTGACCTGAAAGGGTTTGTTCAAGCCGGCCAACACCTGGGCATTGGCTTCAGGCACAACCTGTGGCGCCTTTTCGGCCGGCAGGGCACCGGAGAGATCGATAACCGAGCAACCGGCATCGCTCGCACGGGAAGCAAAACTCAACGAAACCGCCGGGCCGGCGGCAAAGAATGCCAACTGCACCTTGCTGAAGTCGAACTGATCGACTTCCCGCACCCGCACGTTCTTGCCGCGAAACGGCACCGAACTGCCGGCCGACTCGCTGCTGGCCAACAGGTGCAGGTTGCCGATCGGGAAATCGCGCTCTTCGAGAATCTGCACGAGTGTTTCGCCGACAGTACCGGTGGCGCCGATCACGGCAATATCAATGGTCTGGCTCATGGGTTTTACCTCTGGCGAAACGGGGGGAGCGGCACTTTACCGGGTGGGGGGCATGCAGGCAATTCTGCCGGAAATTTGCTGCGGCTGTACCGGCCCCTTCGCGGGCAAGCCCGCTCCCACAGGTTTCAGTTGTGCATACAAACCTTGTGCTCGACACCGAACACTGTGGGAGCGGGCTTGCCCGCGAAGAGGCCGGTATGGGCAATCAACAACTTTCAGACTGTCAGGAATAAAAAAACCCGCGCCTCTTTCAAGGCGCGGGTTCTTTCATTGCTTTAGTCGATTAACGCTCGAGCAGGATCCGCAGCATGCGACGCAACGGTTCGGCCGCGCCCCACAGCAACTGGTCGCCGACGGTGAACGCGCCGACAAATTGCGAGCCCATGTTCAGCTTGCGCAGACGACCAACCGGGATGTTCAGGGTGCCGGTAACCTTGTTCGGGCTCAGCTCCTGAATGCTGGTTTCGCGGTTGTTCGGCACCAGCTTGACCCAAGGGTTGTGCTGGCTGATCAAACCTTCGATATCGGCGATCGGTACGTCTTTGTTCAGCTTGATGGTCAGCGCCTGGCTGTGGCAGCGCATGGCGCCGATGCGCACGCAGATGCCATCGACCGGGATCGGGCTCTTGAAGCGACCGAGGATCTTGTTGGTCTCGGCCTGGGCCTTCCACTCTTCGCGGCTCTGACCGTTCGGCAGTTCCTTGTCGATCCACGGGATCAGGCTGCCGGCCAACGGTACGCCGAAGTTTTCAGTCGGGTAAGCGTCGCTGCGCATGGCTTCAGCCACACGGCGGTCGATGTCGAGGATCGCGCTGGCCGGATCGGCCAGTTGATCGGCAACAGCGGCGTGGGTCGCGCCCATTTGCTTGATCAGTTCACGCATGTTCTGCGCGCCGGCACCGGAGGCCGCCTGATAGGTCATGGCGCTCATCCACTCCACCAGGCCAGCTTCGAACAGGCCACCGAGGCCCATCAGCATCAGGCTGACGGTGCAGTTGCCGCCGATGTAGTTCTTGGTGCCCGCGTCCAGTTGCTGGTCGATGACCTTGCGGTTGACCGGATCCAGAACGATCACCGCGTCATCCTGCATACGCAGGCTGGAAGCGGCGTCGATCCAGTAACCCTGCCAGCCGGCTTCACGCAGCTTGGGGAAGACTTCGCTGGTGTAGTCGCCACCCTGGCAGGTCAGAATCACGTCGAGGGTTTTCAGCTCTTCAATGCTGTAAGCGTCCTTGAGCGGAGCAATGTCCTTGCCCACGGACGGGCCTTGGCCACCGACATTGGAAGTGGTGAAAAACACCGGCTCGATAAGATCGAAATCCTGCTCTTCCAGCATCCGCTGCATGAGCACGGAACCGACCATGCCGCGCCAACCGATCAGACCTACACGTTTCATCGCAACTACACCTTCTTGAAATGTGGGCCGCTGCCTTGTCTTGAATTTGGCAGCGGGCCCGAGAGATTACAGATTCCGCAGCGCGGCGACTACTGCGTCACCCATTTCCTGCGTACCGACTTTAGTGCAACCGGCCGACCAGATGTCACCGGTGCGCAAGCCCTGATCCAGCACCAGGCTGACGGCTTTCTCGATGGCATCGGCCGCGGCCTGCTGGTTGAAGCTGTAACGCAACATCATCGACACCGACAAAATGGTCGCCAGCGGGTTGGCGATGCCCTTGCCCGCGATGTCCGGGGCCGAACCGTGGCACGGCTCGTACATGCCCTTGTTGTTGGTGTCCAGGGACGCCGACGGCAGCATGCCGATGGAACCGGTGAGCATCGAGGCCTGGTCGGACAGGATGTCGCCGAACATGTTGTCGGTAACGATCACGTCGAACTGCTTCGGTGCGCGCACCAGCTGCATCGCGGCGTTGTCGACGTACATGTGGCTCAGTTCGACTTCAGGATAATCCTTGGCCACTTGTTCGACCACTTCACGCCACAGTTGGCTGGAAGCCAGTACGTTGGCCTTGTCCACCGAGCACAGCTTCTTGCCACGGACCATGGCCATGTCGAAACCGACACGGGCGATGCGGCGGATTTCGCTTTCGCTGTACGGCAGGGTGTCATAGGACTGACGCTCGCCGTTTTCCAGGGTACGGGTACCACGAGGCGCGCCAAAGTAGATGCCGCCGGTCAGCTCGCGAACGATCAGGATGTCCAGGCCGGCCACGATTTCCGGCTTCAGGCTGGAAGCCTCGGCCAGTTGCGGGTACAGGATCGCCGGACGCAGGTTGCCGAACAGGCCCAGTTGCGCACGGATTTTCAGCAGACCGCGTTCAGGGCGGATGTCGCGTTCGATGGCATCCCATTTCGGGCCGCCAACGGCGCCCAGCAACACGGCGTCGGCCGCGCGGGCACGCTCCAGGGTTTCGTCGGCCAACGGCACGCCGTGCTTGTCGATGGCAGCGCCACCGATCACATCAAAGCTCAGCTCGAAACCCAGGGCGAACTTGTCGCTGGCCAATTCCAGCACCTTGACCGCTTCGGCCATGATTTCCGGGCCAATACCGTCACCTGGGAGAATCAGAATCTGCTTGCTCATGCTTTCCTCATGTCATCAGTCGGTGCGCCTTGGGCGCACCCGGAAAAATTCTATCGCTCGGCCATCAGTACCAGCACATCCGTACTGAACGAACCATCGGCCTCAATCTCAAAATATTCGCGTACTTCATTGCCCATCGACTGCTGCAACTCGCGGATCGCCGCGCGCATCACCTGCGGTGTGCGCATGCGCTCGACCCAGCTGTTGTATTCCAGGCGCAAGCGCTGACGGGTGGTACTGCGGGTGTGCAGCCCCGCCTCGCTGACCTGGCGCAACCACTCGCCGGCGGAATAATCGCGCACATGGCTGGTGTCGCGCAGCACTTCGACGCTTTGCAGGTAAGTGTCGAACAGCGGGCTACCCGGTGACAACACGTCGACGAACGCGGCCACACCGCCCGGCTTCAGGACTCGACGCACCTCCCGCAGGGCCGCGCCCAGGTCGCTCCAATGGTGCGCCGAATAGCGGCTGAAGACGAAATCGAATTCGCCATCGGCGAACGGCAGGCGCTCGGCGGCACCGTTGACCGTGGTTACGTTGCTCAAGCCACGGTCGACAGCAGCGGCAGCGACCACGTCGAGCATTTGCTGCGACAGGTCGTAGGCCACCACCTCTTTCACCAATGAGGCTACGTGAAAACTCACGTGACCTGCGCCGCACCCCAGATCCAGGACCCGGGCCTCGGCCTGCCCCGCCAGTTCGGCCTGTAGCAGCGCGAATTCGGTGCCTTGAGCGTGTACGGCGCTGCTCAGGTAGGCCGAGGCCTGTTCACCGAATTGCTTCTGGACTACCTGGCTGTGCTGGGCGGTGCTGGTCATGAGGGACTTCCTTTTTCAGGTTTTAGCCTTGTGGTATCTGGGCTGCCGTCTTCGCGAGCAAGCCCGCTCCCACATTGGAATGCATTTCAGAATGTGGGAGCGGGCTTGCTCGCGAAGAGGCCGGCCCTGACTACATCAATCTCGAATCATTCAAGCGTCGCGAAACAACCAAGGCTGGCTCGCACGATGTTTGGCCTCAAATGCTGCAATCGCATCGCCGTCCTGCAAGGTCAGGCCGATATCGTCCAGGCCGTTCAACAGGCAATGCTTGCGAAACGCATCAATTTCAAAGCTCAACACCTTGCCATCCGGACGGGTCACGGTCTGGGCCTGCAGGTCAACCTGCAACTGATAGCCCGGATTGGCCTCGACCTGCTGGAACAGTTCGTCGACTTCGGCGTCGCTCAAGATGATCGGCAGCAAGCCGTTCTTGAAGCTGTTGTTGAAGAAGATGTCGGCATAGCTCGGCGCGATGATGCTGCGGAAACCGTACTCTTCCAGCGCCCACGGCGCGTGTTCACGGCTGGAGCCGCAACCGAAGTTCTCGCGGGCCAGCAACACGCTGGCGCCCTGGTAACGTTCGGCGTTGAGGACGAAGTCCTTGTTCAGCGGACGCTTGGAGTTGTCCTGGTAAGGCTGGCCCACATCCAGGTAGCGCCATTCATCGAACAGGTTCGGGCCAAAGCCCGTGCGCTTGATCGACTTCAGGAACTGCTTCGGGATGATCTGGTCGGTGTCGACGTTGGCACGATCCAAAGGCGCGACAAGACCAGTGTGCTGGGTAAAAGCTTTCATGCTGCGCTCCTTCAGATCAATTCACGGACGTCGACGAAACGACCGTTTATAGCAGCGGCCGCGGCCATGGCCGGGCTGACGAGGTGAGTACGACCACCGGCACCCTGACGGCCTTCGAAGTTACGGTTGGAGGTCGAGGCGCAATGCTCACCGGACTCCAGGCGGTCCGGGTTCATCGCCAGGCACATCGAGCAACCCGGCTCACGCCATTCGAAACCGGCTTCGAGGAAAATCTTGTCCAGGCCTTCCGATTCAGCCTGGGCTTTAACCAGGCCCGAGCCCGGCACCACGATGGCCTGCTTGATGGTCGAGGCCACTTTACGGCCCTTGGCGATCACGGCCGCCGCACGCAGGTCTTCGATCCGCGAGTTGGTGCAGGAACCGATGAACACACGGTCGAGCTGAATGTCGGTGATCGCCTGATTGGCGGTCAAACCCATGTACTTCAAGGCACGGACGATGGAGTCGCGCTTGACCAGGTCCATTTCCTTCGCAGGATCCGGCACGTTCTGGTCTACCGCCAGCACCATCTCAGGCGAAGTACCCCAGCTGACTTGCGGCTTGATCTGGGTCGCATCGAGCTCGACAACCGTATCAAACGTGGCATCGGCGTCAGACACCAGGTCTTTCCAGGCTTCAACGGCCAGGTCCCATTCCGCGCCTTTCGGGGCAAATGGACGGCCCTTGACGTAAGCCACGGTTTTTTCGTCCGCAGCCACCAGGCCTACGCGAGCGCCGGCCTCGATGGACATGTTGCAGATGGTCATGCGGCCTTCGACGGACAGGTCGCGAATCGCGCTGCCGGCGAACTCGATGGCGTGGCCGTTACCGCCGGCGGTGCCGATCTTGCCGATCACCGCGAGCACGATGTCCTTGGCGGTCACGCCGAACGGCAATTGGCCTTCGACGCGCACCAGCATGTTTTTCATTTTCTTGGCGACCAGGCACTGGGTGGCGAGCACATGCTCGACCTCGGAAGTGCCGATACCGTGAGCCAATGCGCCGAATGCGCCATGGGTCGAGGTATGGGAGTCGCCGCAGACCACGGTCATGCCGGGCAAGGTTGCGCCTTGCTCCGGGCCGATGACATGGACGATGCCCTGGCGAACGTCGTTCATCTTGAACTCGACAATGCCGTATTCATCGCAGTTGTCATCGAGGGTCTGGACTTGCAGGCGCGAAACCTGGTCAACGATGGCGTCGATGCCGCCCTTGCGCTCCGGCGTGGTCGGTACGTTGTGGTCCGGGGTCGCGATGTTGGCATCGATGCGCCATGGCTTGCGCCCGGCCAGACGCAGGCCTTCGAAGGCTTGCGGCGAGGTCACTTCGTGGATGATGTGACGATCGATGTAGATTAGCGCAGAGCCATCGTCGCGCTGCTTGACCAAATGCGAATCCCAGAGCTTGTCGTAGAGCGTTTTGCCGGCCATCAGACGGTTTCCTCATCAGCTTGTTTCTATGCCCTGGGTCTTGAGCGACTCAATAACCCCTTGGCTTGTGAGGCTGATCCTATGGGGTTACATTAAATAACTCAAATTCATATTTTTTATGCTTTGGATAACCAACTGGAATGCAACTATGGACCTGGCCAACCTCAATGCCTTTATTGCCATCGCCGAGACCGGAAGCTTCTCCGGCGCCGGGGAACGGCTGCACCTGACCCAGCCGGCCATCAGCAAGCGCATCGCCGGGCTGGAGCAGCAATTGAAGGTGCGGTTGTTCGACCGTCTGGGTCGTGAAGTGGGCCTGACCGAGGCCGGGCGCGCCCTGCTGCCGCGGGCTTATCAGATTCTCAATGTCCTCGATGATACGCGCAGAGCCCTGACCAACCTCACCGGCGAGGTGACCGGCCGTCTGACCCTGGCCACCAGTCACCACATCGGCTTGCACCGTTTGCCGCCCTTGCTGAGGGAGTTCACCCGACTCTACCCACAAGTGGCGCTGGATATTCAGTTCCTCGATTCGGAAGTGGCCTACGAGGAAATTCTCCATGGCCGCGCCGAACTGGCGGTCATTACCCTGGCGCCGGAACCCCATGCGCTGGTCAAGGCCACCCCGGTATGGGACGACCCGCTGGATTTCGTGGTTGCCCCGGAGCATTCGTTGCTCAATAACGGCAAGGTCAGCCTGGCGGACATCGCCCGACACCCGGCGGTCTTCCCCGGTGGCAATACCTTTACCCACCACATTGTGCAGCGGCTGTTTGAAGCCCAGGGCCTGACGCCAAACATCGCCATGAGCACCAACTACCTGGAAACCATCAAGATGATGGTCTCGATCGGCCTGGCCTGGAGCGTTTTGCCGCGCACCATGCTCGATGACCAGGTGGCGCGCATACCTTTGCCGGGCATACAGCTCACTCGCCAGCTAGGCTATATCTTGCACACAGAAAGGACGCTGTCGAATGCTGCGCGGGCCTTCATGGCCTTGCTGGACGCTCAACTCGATCAGCCAGGGACTCAAGGCTAAGCTGTGCTAATCCTGTAGAGCCGCGAATTCCTGCCCCAAACGCCCATTCAGCCCAAGGCTTGCCAATGCCCAAATCTGTTGACCGTATTCCGCCAATGCCGCGTATACAGGCACTTGACCCGAAAAGCTCCGAACAGAGCTGGGAAAGTGCCCCGCAATTGTTGGCCGCGCTCAACGGCGCGCGCCTGGGTGCGTGGTATTGGGACATCGAGCGCGGGAAGATCAGTTGGTCCCGGGGCACGCAGGCGCTGTTCGGCTTCGATCCCCGCAAACCGTTGCCATCGGATCTGGAATACCTCGACTTGCTGCCTCCGGAGGATCGTGCGAAAACCGTTCGCGCGTTCCACGCAGTCATCGCTGGCGCACCGCTGGAGCAAGCGATGCATCACCGCATCCGCTGGCCCGATGGCAGCCTGCACTGGCTGGAAATCAGCGGCAGCCTGTTACCGGACAAGCACGGCCGGCCACGGATGATCGGTGTGATCCGCGAGATTACCCACCAGCGCCAGCGCGAACAGGCGTTGAGCAGCTCGGAAAAACGCTTCGCCACCCTGTTCCACCTGTGCCCCAACATGGTCCTGCTGACCCGCCAGGAAGACGGCCTGATCACCGAAGCCAACCAGTATTTCGAAAGCCTGTTCGGCTGGCCGGTGCAAAACGCGATCGGCCGCACCACCCTGGAACTGGGCCTGTGGGTGCATCCCGAACAACGGGCCGAACTGGTCAAGGCCACCAAAGCCAAAGGCGACCTGGTCAGCATGGAAGTGCAGTTTCGCGCCAGCAATGGCCAGGTCCACGACGGCATCCTCAGTGCGCAAAAGGTCGAGCTCGAAGGCCAGCCCTATCTACTGAGCACGTTCCTTGACACCACCGAGCGCAAAGTCGCCGAACAAGCCCTAAAGGACAGCCAGGAACGCCTCGACCTGGCACTGGACTCGGCGCAACTCGGCACCTGGGACTGGCACATTCCCAGCGGCATGCTCTACGGATCGGCACGGGCCGCCCAACTGCACGGTCTGGACGCCAAGCCCTTCCACGAGTCCTTCGACGAGTTCTTCGAAGGCGTGCCCGGCGAAGAACGCGACACCATGCGCGACGCTTACCGCAGTCTGCGTGAAGGCCCGGCCGGCAACTATCAATTGACCTACCGCGTGCAATTGCCCGACGGCACCTCGCGCTATCTGGAAAGCCGTGCCCGCCTCTACCGCGATGACAACGGTGTGCCGGTGCGCATGGCCGGCACCTTGCTCGATATCACTGATCAGGTGGAACGCGAACAACGGCTGGTGGCCTCCGAAGAGAAATTCGCCACGCTGTTCCAGGTCAGCCCCGATCCGATCTGCGTCACCCGCCAGGACTCCGGCCAGTTCATTGAAATCAACTCCAGCTTCACCCAGACTTTCGGCTGGAGCACCGCCGATGTGATCGGCCGCAGCGCCGACGAAATCGGCCTGTGGGACGCTTCGGCGAAAAGCCTGCGACGAATCGAACAAGTGATCCGCGAACAAGGCCTGAACAACGTGGCCATTCTGGTCCAGCACAAGGAAGGACAGACCCTGACTTGTGTGATTTCCAGCCGCCAGATCAGCGTCGGCGACCAGCCCTGCATCGTCACCACCCTGCGCGATATCACCCAGCAACAGCGCTCGGAAGCGGCGCTCAAGGCCAGTGAAGAGAAATTCGCCAAGGCCTTCCACTCCAGCCCCGACGCCATCACCATCACCGAGCGCGACACCGGACGCTATCTGGAGGTCAACGACGGCTTCTGCCGCCTGACCGGCTACCGCGCCGAGGAGGTGGTGGGCCGCACGGTGTACCAGGTCGGGATCTGGGCCGAAGAAAAACAACGCTCGGCGCTGCTGGCCGAATTGCAGATCAAGGGACGGGTTCATCACCAGGAAATGCTCGGGCGCAACAAGCGCGGCGAACTGCTCACCGTCGAAGTCTCGGTGGAACCGATCACCCTCAATGAAACCGCCTGCCTGCTGCTGACCGCGCGCGACGTCAGCCTGCTGAAAAATGCCGAAGCGCAGATCCGCCACCTGGCCTATCACGACCCACTGACCAACCTGCCCAACCGTGCCTTGCTGATGGACCGCCTGAGCCAGCAGATCGCCCTGCTCAAACGGCATAACCTGCGGGGCGCGCTGATGTTCCTCGACCTCGACCATTTCAAGCACATCAACGACTCCCTCGGGCACCCGGTGGGCGATACCGTGCTGAAAATCATCACCGCTCGCCTGGAGGCCAGCGTGCGCATGGAGGACACCGTTGCGCGCCTGGGCGGTGACGAATTCGTGGTACTGCTCAGCGGCCTCGAAGGCTCGCGCAGCGAGGTCAGTGAACAGGTTCGCGAAGTGGCCGACACCATCCGCGAGCTGCTGTCCGAACCGATGTTCCTCGACGGCCAGCGCCTGCAAGTGACACCCAGCATCGGCATTGCGCTGATCCCCGATCACGGCTCGACCCCGACCGACCTGCTCAAGCGCGCCGACATCGCGCTCTATCGCGCCAAGGACTCGGGTCGCAATACCACGCAGATGTACCACAACACCATGCAGAAGGCCGCGAGCGAACGCCTGCGCATGGAAACCGACCTGCGCCTGGCCCTTTCCCGGGGCGAGTTTCGCGTGCATTACCAACCCCAGGTCGACGCCCGGGGCGACCGCATCGTCGGTGCCGAGGCCCTGGTGCGCTGGAATCATCCGGAACTCGGCCCGCAGTCACCCGCCGAGTTCATCAAGGTGCTGGAAGACAGCGGACTGATTCTGGAGGTCGGCACCTGGATCCTCGACGAAGCCTGCCAGGCCTTCAAACGGTTGATCGACGACGGTCTGGTGAATCCGTATAAATTCAGCCTGTGCGTGAACATCAGCCCGCGCCAGTTCCGCCAGAACGATTTCGTCGAACGTGTCGAAAACAGCCTGAACACCTATGGCCTGCCCTGCTCCCTGTTGAAACTGGAAATCACCGAAGGCATCGTGATCCAGAACCTGGAAGACACCATCAGCAAAATGCGCCGCCTGAAAAAACTCGGTGTGAGCTTCGCCATGGACGACTTCGGCACTGGCTACTCCTCGCTGACCTACCTCAAGCGCTTGCCGGTCGACACCCTGAAAATCGACAAGTCATTCATCCGCGACGCCACCAGCGACCCGAACGACGCCGAGATCATCCGCGCCATCGTCGCCATGGCCCACAGCCTGGATTTGAAGGTGATCGCCGAAGGGGTGGAAACGGCGGAGCAGCTTGAGTTCCTGCAGGGACTGGAGTGTCACTTCTACCAAGGGTATTTGCACAGCCAGCCGTTGCCGGTGGAGGAGTTTCAAAAACTGCTGAAGTGACAGGCACAAAAAAGGGCGCCAATGGCGCCCTTCTTCTTGCTCCGACTCAGTGTTGCAGAGCCGGCTTTTGCGTCCCGTTGATCGGGATGCGCTTGGCTTTCGCCTCTTCCGGAATCACCCGTAGCAGGTCGATGCTCAACAGACCGTTGCTCAGGCCGGCAGCCTTGATCTCGATGTGGTCCGCCAGACGGAAGGACAGCTTGAACGCACGCTGCGCAATGCCCTGATACAGATAAGTGACGTCTTCGTTCGCGTCGCGTTTACCGCCACTGATGGTCAGCACACCTTTCTCGACTTCGAGCTCCAGATCTTCTTCCTGGAAACCGGCCGCGGCAATCACGATGCGGTATTGATCGTCGCCGTGTTTCTCCACGTTATAGGGTGGATAGCTGCTGCCTGGCTCGTTGCGCAGGGCGGTCTCGAACAGGTCGTTGAAACGGTCGAAACCTACCGAGGAACGGAACAGTGGGGCCAAGGATAATGTAGTAGCCATGATGCAAATCTCCTGAAAACAATCAGCAAGGTTTTTTGTCTCCGCGACCCGAATTCGGCATCGCGTAATCCTTAAATAGGGACCGCTGATTGCATTTCAAGAGATTGTTTTCTGCTTTTTTTACAAAAAATTTCAGGCCGCTTCCGCCACCGGCAGCCCCAGCAAACGCGAGACGTTATCCAGCTCGGTCTCACGACGCAGCACGGTAAAGAGCTCTACCGCCTCGGGATAATTGCGGGTCAGCATCGCCAGCCATTGCTTCAGACGGCCCGGCGACTGGCGTGGCGTCATTTGTGCCTTGGCTTGCAGCCAGAAGTCCTGGATCAGCGGCAACAACTCGGTCCAGGTCATCTCGACCACCTCTTCACCGGCCCGCGCCGCGGCGATCTGCCGGGCGAGATCCGGGCGCGAAACCAGGCCGCGACCGAGCATGATGTCTTCCACGCCGCTGATCTCGCGGCAACGACGCCAGTCTTCGACGCTCCAGATGTCGCCATTGGCGAACACCGGCACCTTGACCACGTCCTGCACCCGCGGAATCCACTCCCAGTGTGCCGGCGGCTTGTAGCCGTCGACCTTGGTCCGCGCATGCACCACGATATGTTCGGCACCGCCTTCGGCCAGGGCCGTGGCACACACCAGCGAGCCGTCCGGGCTGTCGAAGCCCAGGCGCATCTTGGCGGTGACTGGAATGTGCGCGGGGACGGCACGACGGACGTGCTCGACGATCTGGTTGAGCAGCTCGGGTTCCTTGAGCAATACCGCACCACCACGGGATTTGTTGACGGTCTTGGCCGGACAGCCGAAGTTCAGGTCGATCACTTCGGAACCCAGCTCACAAGCCAGCGCGGCATTTTCCGCCAGGCACACAGGATCGGAACCGAGCAGTTGCACACGCAGCGGCACACCGGAGGCCGTCCGGGCACCGTTGAGCAACTCCGGACCGAACTTGTGGAAATAGGCAGGTGTAAGCAACTGGTCGTTGACCCGGATGAACTCGGTCACGCACCAGTCAATACCACCCACACGGGTCAGCACGTCGCGCAGGATGTCGTCGACCAACCCCTCCATGGGCGCCAAAGCAATTTGCATGAAAAACACACTCGAGGAAAAACGTGCGGCAGTTTACTGGATAATCGATCGAAAGACTTGCGCATACCCTTGTGGCGAGGGGGCTTGCCCCCGTTGGGTCGCGAAGCGGCCCCGGCATTTCGTCAGATAAAATGCATCGACAGGTTTTGCGACTGCTTCGCAGCCGAACGGGGGCAAGCCCCCTCGCCACAGGAACCAGTGTCAGGCCGGGGTTTGCAACGCCGGGCCATAACCCTCGATGAACTCCGCCGGCATGCGCTTGGGCTTGCCCGTGGACAGCTCGATGCAGACGAAGGTGGTCTGCGCCCGCAGCAACGTCGAATTATCGCTGGGGCGGACCAACTGGAAGTGCCGGGTCATTTTAAGGCGCTGATCCCAATCGACGATCCAGGTCGCCAATTGCAACTCATCGTCCTCATAGGCTGCCGCCAGGTAATCGATCTCGTGCCGCACCACCGCCATCGCCCGGTCCAGCCGCCGATACTCGACCAGGTCCAGGCCAAGACGCTGGGAGTGGCGCCAGGCACAGCGTTCGAGCCAGGTCACGTAGACCGCGTTGTTCGCGTGCCCCAACCCGTCAATGTCCTCGGCGCTCACTTGCAGATCAATGATGAATGGCGTTTCCCGATCCCAGCCCATGCCCGACTCCCTGGTCAGATAATTTCGACCGGGGCAGTGTAACGGAAGCTCAGGCGGATTGGCGTGATTGCAGACTGCGCCCGGCCAGCAGTGATAACACGCCATCAATCACCCGAGGGTCGGCCAACACTCGCTGATGACCACCGTCTTTCAAACGCAACAAGCGGCTGTCGAACCAGGCTTCATGGATCAGCTGGGATTCCTTCACAGAGACAAAGTTGTCGTCTTCGGCATGGACAATCAGGCCGGGCATGTCGAGTTGATAGTGCGCGACATCCAGCGTCGCGGCTCGCATGCCGACATCTTGCTCGACCTGGCGAATGAACGCCGAGCGGGCCTTCGGTGGCAGCCCGACATAGCGGGCAAAACCACGCAACACACCGAGAATCCGCGCCGGGGCAGCAATGCTGACCAGGGTTTCGGTGCGCAGGCCCAACTGGACCGCGAGCATCGCACTGGCGCCGCCCATGGAGTGGCCGATGACCGCTTGCAGGGGTGGAAGTTCGGCGGCCGCTTCCAGCATGGCGCGGGCGAACAGCACCACATTCGCTTCACTGCCCGGTGAGCGACCGTGGGCCGGACCATCCAGGGCCACGACCGAGTAACCGGCATCGACCAGCGCGGTGATGAGGCTGGCAAACTGCGTCGGCCGCCCTTCCCAGCCATGCATCAGCAATACTGCCGGGCCCTGCCCCCAACGCAAGGCCGAGAGACCGAAACGCAAGGTGACCCGCTCGGACTTGGCCAACAGTGGCAGCTCCCAGTCACGCAGCGGCAGATCCCGTGGCGTCATGAACGCCTGTCGCATTTTGCTTGCGACCAGTTTCGGGGCAAACCAGCCCAAGGTGCCATTAACGCCACGAACCCACTTTAACGTGCTCATCGCATTCTCCTCAGGCCGCAGCCTTCAGGTCAACGCACCGCCGATTTGGCGGCGCGCAGTAATCGATCGGACAACTCTCCTGGCCCCAGCGCCCGCGCCAGAGCCAGCCCCCCCACCATCAAGGCCATGTCGGCCAGGGCTTTTTCGGTTTCTTCAGGGCTGGCCGCCAACTGCGCGACCATCAATTCCACATGCTCATTGAGCGCGACACGAAACGCTTCCGGCAGCCGCCCCAGTTCGCCGACCGATGCCGGGATCGGACAGGCCGATTCGGAGGAATCACGGTGCTTGCGCGACAGATAGAACGCCGCCACCAGCGCTCGGCGCTCTTCGCCGGTCAACTCCGCGTCCATGTCGGCAATCAGGTCACGGCGGTGACCGAGCAATTGCCTGAACGCCTCCAGCATCATCGCGTCCTTGCTTTCGAAGTGGGCGTAGAAGCCGCCGACCGTCAAGCCCGCCGCGCCCATCACTTCGCCCACGCTTGGCTCGGCCGGGCCGCGCTGAATCAGCGCTGCGCTGGCAGCCTTGAGGATGCGTTCGCGGGTTTGGGCTTTTTTATCGTTCATCGTTGCCTCCGAATATTACGATTGAAATATTATTCTCATAATAAATTTTAGCAAGTCATGGGCATGACCGCTGGTCTGAAGAACAGTTTTTTTGGAAATTTTGGAAATGGAGGAATTTGGCCAAACGCCAGACAAACAAAAGGGCCATTCAATAATTGAATGACCCTTATAAATCCCGCAGAGCGGGTAATCGTGGCGTCCCCTAGGGGACTCGAACCCCTGTTACCGCCGTGAAAGGGCGGTGTCCTAGGCCACTAGACGAAGGGGACACAAACCCTTCTATACAACTGATCAGTGCTGAGTGCTGATCGATTCAAGGCCGGTGTGGCCAGACCTTGAACTGTAAAATTGGTGGAGCTAAGCGGGATCGAACCGCTGACCTCCTGCATGCCATGCAGGCGCTCTCCCAGCTGAGCTATAGCCCCGGATTTTTCGCCTCGCGGCGGAGCGACATCTTGCAACATCGCTTCTGTAAAACTGGCGTCCCCTAGGGGACTCGAACCCCTGTTACCGCCGTGAAAGGGCGGTGTCCTAGGCCACTAGACGAAGGGGACGCAAACCCTTCTATACAACTGATCAGTGCTGAGATCTGATCGCTTCAAGGCCGGTGTGGCCAGACCTTGAAGTGTAAATTGGTGGAGCTAGACGGGATCGAACCGTCGACCTCTTGCATGCCATGCAAGCGCTCTCCCAGCTGAGCTATAGCCCCTCATCGTTGATGTCATCGCTGAGGACGGGGCGAATCTTAAGGGCGTATCGAAAGCCTGTCAAACTTATTTTTCAAAAAAATTAAAATTTTTTGCCGACATAACAATCACTTACCGCCCTCCCCCCCGAAAAATCGGGGTCTGAGGACCACTGCGCGCCCAACGACGGGCACACACAATGGCCATCAGCCCTTCATCAAGCGTGTCAGGCAATCGCGCCCAACAGCTTTTCCCACTCCTTGTTTTCTTTCTTCGACACGCCGCCCAGCAGGTCAATGGCCTGGCGCAGACGGAAACGGGTCAGGTCCGGCCCGAGGATTTCCATCGCATCGAGCACCGACACCGAGCTGGCCTGGCCAGTGATCGCAGCGAACATCAGCGGCATGGCATCACGCAGCTTCAGCTCCAGGGATTCGACCACCGCCTGAATGGTCGCGGTGATGCTGTCCTTTTCCCACTGACGCAGGCTTTCGAGCTTCCACAGGATCAACTGCATCAACTGACGAACCTGATCACCCGACAGCTTCTTCGATTCGAACAACTTCGCATCCGGGCTCACGCCACCGGCAAAGAAGAACCCGGCCAGCGGTGCCACCTGGCTGAAGGTTTCGACCCGGCCCTGTACGTGCGGTGCGATCTTCATCATGTATTCGGAATTGAACGCCCACTTCTGCACGCGCGCGGCGAACTCTTCCACCGGCAGATCGCGCAGCCACTGGCCGTTGAGCCACGACAGCTTCTCGATGTCGAAGATCGGCCCGCCGAGGGACACGCGCTTGAGGTCGAAGTTGTCGACCATTTCCTGCAGCGAGAACTTCTCGCGCTCGTCCGGCATCGACCAGCCCATGCGACCCAGGTAGTTGAGCATCGCTTCCGGCATGAAGCCCATGCGCTCGTAGAAGGTCACCGAGGTCGGGTTCTTGCGCTTGGACAGCTTGCTCTTGTCCGGGTTACGCAGCAGCGGCATGTAGCACAGCTCCGGCTGTTCCCAGCCGAAGTATTCGTAAAGCAGGATCAGCTTCGGTGCCGATGGCAGCCACTCTTCGCCACGCAATACGTGGGTGATGCCCATCAGGTGGTCGTCGACCACGTTGGCCAGGAAGTAGGTCGGCAGGCCGTCGGTCTTCATCAGGACTTGCATGTCCATGCGGTCCCACGGGATTTCAACGTCGCCACGGAGCATGTCCGGCACCACGCAAACGCCTTCGCTCGGTACTTTCATGCGGATAACGTGGGGCTCGCCAGCGGCCAGGCGACGGGCGACCTCTTCCTTGGACAGCAGCAGCGCGCGGCCGTCGTAACGCGGGGTTTCGCCGCGAGCCATTTGCTCGGCGCGCATCTGGTCCAGCTCTTCGGCGGTGCAGAAGCACGGGAAGGCATGGCCCATTTCGACCAGTTGCTGGCAATACTTCTGGTAAATGTCGCCGCGCTCGCTTTGACGGTACGGACCGTGCGGGCCGCCGACATCCGGGCCTTCGCTCCAGTCGATCCCGAGCCAGCGCAAGGCGTCGAAAATCTGCTGTTCGGACTCGCGGGTCGAACGCAGCTGGTCAGTGTCTTCGATCCGCAGGATGAACTCACCGCCGTGCTGCTTGGCAAAGCAGTAGTTGAACAAGGCGATATAGGCGGTACCTACGTGGGGATCCCCGGTAGGCGATGGCGCGATGCGAGTGCGGACGGTGGTCATGGCATGTCTCGAAAAGAATAAAAGCGAAGTTCAAACAAGGCGCGAATGGTAACAGGCGACACCCGCCCGGCTCCAGTGAACAGGGCATTTAAGCCAAGGTTGCGTCTGTAACGCCCGTACAGGGAGGTGAATGGCCGAAAATCAGCCGACAGCATTTACCGCTTATCGGCTGTATGCCAGATTTGCCCGCTGATAACTTCTCTTACAATTTCTCGACTACAGTTTGCCCCATGCCTGCCCAACTCAAGCGTCGCCTCTTCTCGTTCCTGCTGATTGTCCTGTTGGTTGCCGGGGGCCTGTTTGCCCATTGGCTCTTGAAGGGGCGCTTTTATGAAAGCACCGACAACGCTTATGTCCAGGGCGAGATCACCCGCGTGTCGAGCCAATTGGGCGCGCGTATCGATCAGGTGCTGGTGCAGGACAACCAGCATGTCGAGAAAGGCCAGTTGCTGGTCAAACTCGAAGGCGACGACTTCCGCCTCGCTGTCGACCGCGCCAATGCCGCCCTGGCCACCCGCCAGGCCGAACGCCTGCAAGCCCAGAGTAAACTGACCCAGCAGGCCAGCCTGATTGCCGCCAGCGAAGCGCAGGTCGCGTCCAGCCAGGCCAGCCTGGGTCGCTCGCAGATCGACCTGACCCGTGCCGAGACCTTGCGCAAACCCGGCTATATCTCGGAAGAACGGGTGACCACCCTCTCCGCCGACAACCACATCGCACGCTCGCAAGTGGCCAAGGCCCAGGCCGACGCGCAAAGCCAGCGCCAGCAGGTCAATGCGCTGAATGCAGAGATCAAACGCCTCGACGCGCAGATCGCCAACGCCAAAACCGACCTGGCCCAGGCCGAACTGAACCTGACCCGCAGCGAAATCCATGCCCCCATCAGCGGCCTGATCGGCCAGCGTGCAGCCCGCGAAGGCCAATATGTGCAGGCCGGCGCTTACCTGTTGTCGATCGTGCCGGACGAAGACATCTGGATTCAGGCCAATTTCAAGGAAACCCAGATTGGCCACATGCAACCCGGCCAGGAAGCCGAACTGACCTTCGACGCCTACAGCGACACCCCGATCAAAGCCCGGGTCGACAGCCTGTTCGCCGCCTCGGGCGCGCAGTTCAGCCTGTTGCCGCCGGACAATGCCACGGGCAACTTCACCAAAGTCGTACAACGGATTCCGGTCAAACTGACCTTCGCCGCGGACAATCCGCTACGCGGCAAGATCCGCCCGGGCATGTCGGTCACCGCCAAGGTGAACATCAAGGACGCCCCTGAAGAAATCACCCCCAAAGTGAGCCACAAAGACGCCCCTGACGATGGCCGGTGATCAACTGATCCGCCCGGTCGGCGAACCGACCCGGCGGGACTGGATTGCGGTGATGAGCGTGATGCTCGGTGCGTTCATGGCGGTGCTGGACATCCAGATCACCAACTCCTCGCTCAAGGACATCCAGGGTGCACTGTCGGCGACCCTGGAAGAAGGTTCGTGGATTTCCACTTCGTACCTGGTGGCGGAAATCATCATGATCCCGCTCACCGCCTGGCTCGTGCAGCTGCTGTCAGCCCGGCGCCTGGCGGTGTGGGTGTCCCTCGGATTCCTGGTCGCGTCCCTGCTCTGCTCCATGGCGTGGAGCCTGGAAAGCATGATTGTGTTCCGCGCCCTGCAAGGCTTTACCGGTGGCGCGCTGATTCCGCTGGCGTTCACCCTGACCCTGATCAAGCTCCCGGAACACCACCGCGCCAAAGGCATGGCCATGTTCGCCATGACCGCCACCTTCGCGCCCTCCATCGGCCCGACCCTCGGCGGCTGGCTGACGGAAAACTGGGGCTGGGAATACATTTTCTACATCAACATCCCGCCCGGCCTGATCATGATCGCAGGCCTGATGTACGGCCTGGAGAAGAAAGAAGCCCACTGGGAATTGCTGAAAAGCACCGACTACGCCGGCATTCTCACCCTCGGCGTCGGGCTCGGTTGCTTGCAGGTGTTTCTGGAGGAAGGCCATCGCAAGGACTGGCTGGAATCGAGCCTGATCGTAACCCTGGGCAGCATCGCACTGGTCAGCCTGATCAGCTTTGTGATCGTGCAGACCTCCAAACCCAACCCGCTGATCAACCTCGGCATCCTGCGCAATCGCAACTTTGGCTTATCAAGCATTTCCAGTGTCGGGATGGGGGTCGGGCTGTACGGCTCGATCTACCTGTTGCCGCTGTACCTGGCGCAGATCCAGAACTACAACGCCTTGCAGATCGGCGAAGTGATCATGTGGATGGGCGTGCCGCAGCTGTTTCTGATTCCCCTGGTGCCCAAATTGATGAAATACGTCTCGCCCAAATGGCTGTGCACACTGGGCTTCGGGCTATTCGGGTTGGCGAGTTTCTCTTCGGGCGTGTTGAACCCGGACTTTGCCGGACCGCAGTTCAACCAGATCCAGATCATCCGCGCCCTGGGCCAACCGCTGATCATGGTCACCATCTCGCTGATCGCCACCGCCTACATCCTGCCCCAGGATGCGGGATCGGCCTCGAGCCTGTTCAACATCCTGCGCAACCTCGGCGGCGCCATCGGCATCGCCCTGCTCGCCACGCTGCTGGATGCGCGGACCAAGGTTTACTTTGATTACCTGCGTGAATCCATCGTGCCGAGCAATCCGCAGGTGGCTGAACGGATCGCCTCACTGGCTGACCGGCTGGGCAATGAAACGGCAGCCTTGGGCAAACTCAGCGAGATCGCCCACCAGCAGGCGTCGATCATGGCCTACAACGATGCGTTTCATTTTGTCGGGATTGCGTTGGGGATCAGCATGGTGGCGGTGTTGCTGACCAAGAAGTTGCCGGAGGGGTTGAAGGCTGGGGAAGCACACTAATTGATACTTGCAGCGCCCTGACCGGCCTCATCGCGAACAAGCTCGCTCCCACAGGGATCACACCGAACCTTGTGGGAGCGAGCTTGCTCGCGAAGAGGCCCGTACATTCACCGCAAATCTCAGACAGTAATCAACCGCTCGCGCAACTTGCCAATCTCATCACGCATCTGTGCCGCCGCTTCAAACTCCAGATCGCGCGCCAACGCATACATCTTCTCTTCCAGGGCCTTGATACGCTTGGCGATCTCGCCCGGCGAACGCAATTCCGCTTCGTATTTGGCGTTCTCTTCCGCAGCCTTGGCCATGCCCTTGCGCTTCTTGCTACGCGAACCCGGCACGGTGGCGCCTTCCATGATGTCGGCGACGTCCTTGAACACACCTTTGGGGGTGATGCCGTTGGCCAGGTTGAAGGCGATCTGCTTGTCGCGACGGCGCTCGGTTTCGCCGATCGCGCGCTCCATGGAACCGGTAATCCGGTCGGCATACAGAATCGCCCGGCCATTAAGGTTACGTGCCGCACGCCCGATGGTCTGGATCAGTGAGCGCTCGGAACGCAGGAAACCTTCCTTGTCGGCATCGAGGATCGCCACCAGCGACACTTCCGGCATATCCAGGCCTTCGCGCAGCAGGTTGATCCCCACCAGCACATCGAAAGTACCCAGGCGCAGATCACGGATGATCTCGACCCGCTCCACGGTGTCGATGTCAGAGTGCAAATAGCGCACGCGCACGCCGTGATCGGCCAAATAGTCAGTCAAGTCTTCGGCCATGCGCTTGGTCAGCGTCGTGACCAGCACTCGCTCTTCCAGAGCGACGCGCTTGGTGATTTCCGACAGCAAGTCGTCGACCTGGGTCAGTGCCGGGCGAATCTCGATTTGTGGGTCCACCAGCCCGGTCGGGCGCACCACCATGTCAATGACGCGGCCAGCGTGTTCGGCTTCGTAGTTGCCCGGGGTCGCCGAGACGAAAATCGTCTGTGGGCTGATGCTTTCCCACTCATCGAAACGCATCGGCCGGTTATCCAGCGCCGAAGGCAGGCGGAAACCGTATTCCACCAGCGTCTCTTTACGCGAACGGTCGCCTTTGTACATCGCACCGACCTGCGGAACGCTGACATGGGATTCGTCGATCACCAGCAAGGCATCGGCAGGCAGGTAATCGTAAAGGGTCGGTGGTGCCGCGCCGGCTTCGCGGCCGGACAGGTAGCGCGAGTAGTTTTCGATGCCGTTGCAGTAACCCAGCTCGAGGATCATCTCCAGGTCGAAACGGGTGCGCTGCTCCAGGCGCTGGGCTTCCACCAGTTTGTTGTTGGAGCGCAGGTACTCCAGACGCTCCTGCAACTCGACCTTGATGCCCTCGACCGCGCCCATCAGGGTTTCCCGTGGCGTCACGTAGTGGCTCTTCGGGTAGAAGGTGAAGCGCGGCAGTTTGCGAATGACTTCACCGGTGAGCGGATCGAACGCCGACAGGCTTTCCACTTCATCGTCGAACAGCTCGATGCGGATCGCCTCGAAGTCGGATTCCGCCGGGTGGATATCGATCACATCGCCACGCACGCGGAAGGTCGCACGGGCAAAATCCATGTCGTTGCGGGTGTATTGCAGGTCAGCCAGGCGTCGCAGCAATTCGCGCTGGTCGAGCCGGTCGCCGCGATCCACGTGCAACACCATCTTCAAATAGGTTTCCGGGCTGCCCAGACCATAAATGCACGACACCGTGGTGACGATGATCGCGTCCTTGCGCTCCAGCAACGCCTTGGTCGCGGAAAGGCGCATCTGTTCGATGTGATCGTTGATCGAGGCGTCTTTCTCGATGAAGGTGTCCGAGGACGGCACATAGGCTTCCGGCTGGTAGTAGTCGTAGTAGGAAACGAAATATTCCACCGCGTTGTTCGGGAAGAACGCCTTGAACTCTCCGTACAACTGCGCCGCCAGGGTCTTGTTCGGCGCCAGCACCAGGGTCGGGCGCTGCACCTGGGCGATCACGTTGGCGATGCTGAAGGTCTTGCCCGAGCCGGTCACACCGAGCAGCGTCTGGTGCGCCAGCCCGGCTTCGATGCCCTCGACCATCAGGCGGATGGCTTCCGGCTGATCGCCGGCGGGCTCGAAACGGGTGACTAGCTGGAATTCAGACATGAAATACCTCTGGAATCACGCTTGCCGGCAAAACCGGCACGAACGAGAAAGACCGCAAACGACCGATGTCGCCCGAAGAAAAAACTGGATTGTGCTCAATGTGGAGCCGATTGCCATCGCTTTCAAGGCAAACGTCCTACATCGCGCAAAACCTTTGCCGACACCATTCGACTAACGGTCGCAAAATAATCGGAAAAACTTACCTTAAAAGCCGAATAGCCTGTCGCCATTGATCGCGGATGGCCTCTATACTAGCTCCCCGTTTGTGCACCGCTCTAGTGCATTCGGCTGGAGCGCGACACGTCCCTCCACACTCCATTCAGAGCCGCCGCAATAATGAGCCTGTTCTCCGCTGTCGAAATGGCACCACGCGATCCAATCCTGGGCCTCAACGAAGCATTCAACGCCGATACCCGGACCAACAAAGTCAACCTGGGGGTCGGTGTTTACTGCAACGAGGAGGGGCGAATTCCACTCCTGCGCGCCGTTGTCGAAGCCGAAACCATTCGCGCCGCTCAACACGTTTCCCGTGGCTACCTGCCAATCGACGGTATCGCCGCCTACGACCAGGCTGTGCAAAAGCTGCTGTTCGGCAATGATTCGCCACTGATCGCTGCCGGCCGTGTAATCACCACCCAGGCCGTTGGCGGTACTGGCGCACTGAAAATCGGTGCCGACTTCCTCAAGCAACTGCTGCCGAACGCCGTTGTGGCGATCAGCGACCCGAGCTGGGAAAACCACCGCGCGCTGTTCGAAACCGCCGGTTTCCCGGTGCAGAACTACCGTTACTACGACGCCGCGACCCACGACGTGAACCGTACCGGCATGCTGGAAGACCTGAACGCGCTGCCAAACGGCTCGATCATCGTGCTACACGCCTGCTGCCACAACCCGACCGGCGTGGACCTGAGCCCGGCGGACTGGAAAAACGTCCTGGAAGTTGTTAAAGCCAAAGGCCACGTGCCGTTCCTCGACATGGCCTACCAGGGCTTCGGCGATGGCATCGACGAAGACGCCGCTGCCGTACGCCTGTTTGCCGAGTCGGGCCTGACTTTCTTCGCCTCCAGCTCCTTCTCCAAGTCGTTCTCGCTGTACGGCGAGCGCGTGGGTGCCCTGTCGATCGTCAGCGAATCGAAAGAAGAAAGCGCGCGCGTGTTGTCGCAAGTCAAACGCGTGATCCGCACCAACTACTCCAACCCGCCGACCCACGGTGCCAGCGTTGTCGCTGCAGTGCTGAACAGCCCGGAACTGCGCGCCCAGTGGGAAGCCGAACTGGCCGAAATGCGCCTGCGCATTCGTGGCATGCGTACCCAGATGGTCGACCTGCTGGCACAAAAAGCGCCTCAGCGCGATTTCAGCTTCGTCGGTCGTCAATGCGGCATGTTCTCCTACTCCGGCCTGACGGTTGAGCAAGTTCACCGCCTGCGCAACGAGTTCGGCATCTACGCCCTGGACACCGGCCGCATCTGCGTGGCCGCGTTGAACCAGAGCAACATCAAGGTTGTGACGGACGCTATCGTCCAAGTCATCTGATGACACTTTGAAATGAAAAACGGGAAGCCATGGTGCTTCCCGTTTTTTATTTGTCACAGATAATTCTCAACGCAACGACCCAGCCCTCTAAACTCCACACAAGTCAAAATGTGGGAGCGGGCTTGCTCGCGAAGACGGCAGTACATTCAATACTTGTACAACCTGACCCACCGCTTTCGCGAGCAAGCCCGCTCCCACAGGATTTATGTACTAAGCATTCCCGAGAACCCATATGAAAAACGATGACCTGCGCGCCGACCGCGATGACCTGGATGACCTGGATCACTTCACCCCCCGCGCCCCGGCAAAACGCGGCAACAACCTGGTGATGCAAGTGGCCGCCGGTGTGTTTCTCGGCGGCCTGGCCCTGTGGCTGGTACAATTGGGTGCCACGGCGCTCTACGCCAAACTGATGCTTGGCACGATTACCTTCGGCGGTTAAGCCAGTTCGGTCGCACGCTGGCTGGCAGCGTCGTCGTAGGCGACGTATAGCGATTCAGCGACCTGGCTCTTGATCGCTTTAGTGCTTTCCAGGCCCAGGACAAAACCTTCGGCCTTGCCGCCAGCACGGTTCAATGCTTCAGCGGTGCCGGCCTGAGTGATGGCGTCGAACAACTTTTCGGCGTGGGGGCCGACACCTTTGGGCAGGCTGATCTGAGAGATGCTCATGGGTGCACCCCGTGGTGTCGAGGTGTGAGGGTCAAATGATTCATGGCGCGTACCTTTTCGGCGAATGGCCGGCAGCGCGTGTCACCACTTCCGGGCAGCCATGGTAGACCTCTGGGGCGATCCTGGTAACCGCCAATCGCCGCTAAACCACCGCCCGCCCCGCTGATTCGCTCCAATTGTTATTCGGTGCTTGACTTCTCTTTTTGAATCAGTAAGATACGCGCCATTCCGCGATAGCTCAGTTGGTAGAGCAAGTGACTGTTAATCACTGGGTCCCTGGTTCGAGTCCAGGTCGTGGAGCCAGACAGCAACATCGAAAAGCCCCTGAATCGAAAGATCCAGGGGCTTTTTTGTGGTCGATTGAAAAGCCAACGCCTGAAAAGCAAAAAGCCGATCTGTCTATTCGACAGATCGGCTTTTTTCAGTTGCCGTGAACGTCAGACATGCTCACTGCTTTTCGTGTGGACCGCCCGTGGTTCTGCCACGCCATGTTCCGATTCCAGCACCGGAATCTCCTTGCCATCGCAATCATGCAGTTTACCGTCGCTGAAGTAGTCCCCTTCACGCAACGCCGCCAGATCCTGATAACGCAGCACCCGCTCGGTACCGGCCGCAAACACCGATTGCTGGTCGGAGTTGCCGGCGGTGAGGTGGTTGAAGGTCAGGTTCAGCACGATGGCCATGATTGCCGAAGAACTGATGCCCGAATGGAAAATGGTCGCGAACCAGCTCGGGAAGTGATCGTAGAAGCTAGGTGCAGCGATCGGGATCATGCCGAAGCCAATCGAGGTCGCGACGATGATCAGGTTGACGTTGTTGCGGTAGTCGACCTTGGACAAGGTCCGAATGCCGCTGGCCGCGACAGTACCGAACAGCACGATGCCAGCGCCACCCAGTACGGAGGTCGGTACGGCGGCGATGACCCGGCCCATGAAGGGCAGCAGACCGAGGATCACCAGGAACAGACCGCCGGTTGCCACCACGTAGCGGCTCTTGATGCCGGTGACCGCCACCAGACCGACGTTCTGGGCGAAGGCGCTCTGGGTGAAGGAACCGAAGATCGGCGCGAACATGCTCGACAGCATGTCGGCGCGCAGACCGTTGCCCAGGCGCTTGGAGTCAACCTTGGTGCCGATGATCTCACCGACGGCCAGAATGTCCGCCGAGGTCTCCACCAGCGTCACCATCACCACGATGCACATCGACAGGATCGCAGCGAAGTGGAAGGTCGGCATGCCGAAGTGGAACGGCGTCGGGAAGCCGAACATCGGGCCCTGGGTTACGGACGAAAAATCCGCCATGCCAAGGAACACCGCGATCACCGTACCAATGACCATGGCCAACAGAATCGACAGGCGAGAGATGGTCGCACTGCCGATTTTGCTCAGCAGCAGTACCAGCACCAGCGTTACCGCCGCCAGACCGATGTTCGCCGTGCTGCCGAAGTCCGGCGCATGGCTGTTGCCGCCCATTGCCCAGCGCGCGGCTACCGGCATCAGCGTCAGGCCGATGGTGGTAATCACGATGCCGGTCACCAGTGGCGGGAAGAACTTGGTGATACGCGAGAACACCGGGGTTATCAGCAACCCGATCAGGGACGCCGCTATCACCGCCCCCAACACCGATTGAAAC